>JAKQII010000154.1 GCA_029557535.1 Acidobacteriota bacterium | reverse complement strand
CGGGCGCAAGGATCCCGCTCACTGCCGGAAGCTACCAAGTCAAGGCGTGGCGGCAAAAAGGAAATTACGAGGTTGTCAGTTTTGAGGTGGCCGTCGGAGAAAATAAGCAGATCATTCTGAGAGCGAGATGAGTTGACCTTTCCGGGTTGAGTGATCGCCTTTGTCCACAGGCATATTCAGCCAGGACCTGGATCGGACGTTCAGATCATTCGCCGACTTAAATCCTGATCACGTATTCCATATCCGCGAAGTCGCGATGGCGCTTCTTGAGGCTTATATTGTCGGCTTGCCAGGTCCCGACCTCCTGATTGCCGTCGATGGTTTCAACGGTCGAGCCGGCGAAAATATCATCCATGGAATATGATCCCGCGACCATTCCGACGTGACCGCCGAAAAGAACGTAAATGTCGCCGGGCCGAAGAGGCAGATCCCAGACGGCCTTGTCCCAATGCCCGAGCACCCATTTGCGCAGTTTCGGACCGCTCCACATCGTGCCCGGCGGAATCGGGAACGACTGTCCGAGCCGGATCGCCGCCTCGGTGTAAACATAATTGACGAATGCTCCGCACCAGTTCATCGCCTTTGACGGCGGCATTGTCGCCCGGCGCATATACTTGTCGATCTCCGGACTCCGGTTCGGCCCGTCCGATTCCTTTACCCTCTTTGCCACTTCCCCGAGCGCGATCTCGACCGCGAGTTTGCGCATTTCCGCGTATTCATCCGCCATTCGTTCGTTCTCCTCCTCATTCGGACGTAACGGAGCCGGAGTTTTGCCGAACATACATCAGCGACCGGCGGCGTTGAACACGAACGACGCCGGTCTGTAGAACCGTTCTCAGGCCTTTAGAACGGATCGCCTTCGAACCAATCCGCCGCCTGGTAGGTCTTCTCAAATTTCAGATTGAACTCGTTGAAGCGGCGCTGATCATCCTCGAATTCCTCCTTTGTCCGGAAGAACGAGAACTCGTACCGATCGTATTCCATGCCCGAGCCGTCAAGGTGCCAGAACATCGGAGTGTCAAAGTCTGCTGCCATCATCTGGCATATCTCGCAGTCTTCGTCGACGATGCATTCGATCGGCGAAACCGTGAGGTTCATCCGGCGTCGTTCGGCGTCGATGATCTCCAACGGGATCCGGTCAGAGAATTCCCCGTTCGGGCTGGAGAGCCATTCCGATGCATACGCTTCGAGCAGTTCGGCGTCTGCATTCTCGTCGGCAAATGCCGCGGCGAGAACATCGCGCACAAGATCGTAATAAACAACGATCTCGTTTGTCCCGAATCCGGCGAACCGGAACGCGTCGCTGTCAGTCGGGAGCGGGGCCGGACATTCCTTCGTGAACGACCACTGAAGCGCCCGCGAATGGAGATCGGCGCCGATGAGATCGTGCTTTTCGAGCATCACGTCGCGCGGCGAGCGCCCGTCGAGGTCCTCCCGCGGCGTCACAAGCCATTTTGCATGGATGTTCGTGAAGAGGAACTCGTCATCGTCGCCCTTGTGAAGGTCGCGCGCGGCGGCAATGAACTCGAACAGCGGCGGACCGAAGAGAATCTCCCGGTAATCGACCCTTGCGCGGGACGATCTCGCGGCCCGACGGTCGTCGGCGATGCCGTGGTAGTGTTCGACCGACCGCACGAACTTCCAATCATCCGCCAGCTTGTATGGCATCGGAAACCGGCCTTCGTCGTCTGTCCGAATATGCACGGTTCCCTCTTTCGAGGCCCCCGAGTATGTTGAGTCGCAGGCGACAACGCGGGCGCCGAGATCGATCACGAGAATTCCGGCGTCGTATGGTTCCGGATCGAAGCCCTCATAAAAGAAGCCGAATGGGTTGAAGTCCGAATCTTTCGAACGGAAACGCTGGTGCGCGTCTTCGAGTTCCGCGATCGTTTCGGGTTCGGCTGCGAGTGATGCAAGCAACTCGTCGCCAATCGATCCGTGCGCGTAACCGCTGATGATACGTGAGTTATCGATGAGATTAATGGTGATTTCGCTCATATGGGTGAAGATGCGGGCACGACAAAAGGTCGGTCCGACGGTCTAAGGTTTGGTTTTCCTTTCGCTGTTAAGCGAGGTCTTGGTTTGAGTGAGTAAGGATCGACCAAGGCGGTGCGATCGTTGTTTCGTAAATGTGCGAGTGTTTTAGCACGAAACGCGTTGTCGAATCAACTCTTTTTTTGATCGAATTTTCAGAGCCGGCTCGGGAACGATTCGAATTTTAATCGGCGTCCTGAGCGGCTGAAATTACGCACCGAGCGAGATGTCGCGGACGAGCTCGGCGGTGTCCATCGCCGGCGCTCGCAGCGCGATATCGCTCTGCGAGATCATTCCGCAAAGTTTGCCCGCATCGTCAACGACGGCGATCCGACGGACCTGCGCGAGTTCCATCTTCTCGATGCATTCCTCGACGTTCGTCTCGGGATTCACCGCGATCACGTTGTCGGTCATCACTTCGCCGGCGATCATCGTCAGCGGATTCTTGTTGTGCGCGACCGTGCGAAGCGCGAGGTCGCGGTCGGTGATCATTCCGACAGGATGAAGTCCGCCGTCACGATCGACCACCGGGATCGCCCCGCAATCGAAGTCGGCCATCATCTGCGCGACATCGTGCAGACTCGTGTCGACCGTCGCCGCAGCGACGCTCTGCGTCATCACGTCCGCGACGCGAAGCTCACTGCTCGCAGTTTCATAACGACGGGCAGCGGCGTCGTGCGGAAGTTTTCCTTTTTCGAGATACGTCTTGAGCCGCAGAAGATCGTCGTCGAGGATCGATTTCGGGTCGGCCCCGAACAACTGCGCGAATACCTGTCCGGCGCGACCGGCGGCCGGAACGTAGTTCATCTCGAAATGGAGCCGGGTCATTCCCATTTCAGCGGTTTCGAGCCGGATGAATCCCCAATGCTCTTCGCCGTCGGCGCCGGCCCAGTGGATCTCCTCGTTCGGTGCCGCTCCGGTTATCCTCACCGTCCAGTTCACCTCGGTCCCGACCGGCCCGTCGACGGTCCACCGAAAGCGGCGGTCACCGATCGGTTCGACCTTCCGTACGTGACGCATGAAATTCGGGAAATACTGCGGGTATTTCAAGATATCGAAAAGCCGATCGCGGGCGACCCCGGTGTTGATCGTTTTATCGACATGCAGCGCCTTCCACTCACCGGTCGCGAGCAGATCACTCAGCGGCCGGTTCGCCGCCGAACGCGCGAGCAACCCGATGCCCGCCGCGGACAGGACCGACGCCGCCAGGTTTCGCTTGCCGAGCCCGAACAACAACAGGCCACCGCCTGCGGATGCCGCCGCGGCCCGCATTCCCGGCGACCATCGCTCGGTATCCCGTTCACGATGCCGATGCCTGAGCGCCGGATGATCGTCCTTTGAATCGTGGATCTCGAGCCTGTCGATAACACGGCCCGCTCCCGCGATCGCGTCCACTTCACCGCGAACCGCCTTGTATTCGTCACTCAGGACGTGCCCCTCAAGCATCACGGCACCGTTTTGAACGATCGTCTTTATCGCTGACGGATTGTCGCAGACGTGACCAAGCCGCGCGCGGATCCGGCCCTCGATCTGCCCGTCCGTCAACTGTTCAGAAGCGAAGAGCTTCTCGGTTTCAACGATCAGTCCCGAAACGCGATTGCACACGTCGGCCGCCTTCCTTCGCGCCTCCCAATCGCACTTCTTTGACAGATGCAGTGCCTTGTCGGCCACCATCACGCGCCGCCTTCGGCCGCGGTCCGGATCAAGGAAGTACATTAAACCGGCACCAAAGCCAAGCGCTCCCAAAATTGCTGTCGAATTCCTCATTTTCACACCTCCCGATCTTCGGCGGACCGCCGGCGTTAGCCCGCGATCCGGCGCGTCGTCGTTCAACGATTTGAGCGCAACGCGCGTGCCGCACCGAAGTCCTTTGAATTCGCACAACGGGACCGCGCAGACTTGTGAAATCGGGAAATTTCACGCGAAAGGCCGGAAAGTTTTCATGATTTCGATAGTTCAGTCCGGAAGGAATCCGTCCGCGACCGTGTTAAACGATTTGAGCTGATCGGCAATCCAGGACTCGGATTCACCGAGGTCCGCCGCCATTATCGCGGCAACTTTCGGCGCGATCTCGATCGCGGCCCTGGCGTCGAGGAAAAGTGCACGGGTGCGACGTGCCAATACATCTTCGAGCGTTGCCGCGAGCTCGGATCTGACCGCGGCGACAACATCCGCGGCGCGGTACTCGAAGGCGGGATGGAGTAATTCGGCGAGTTTTGGATCGGATTCGGCGAGGTCGTCGGCAGCGGTCTTTGAATCGGTTATCGGGAGATCCGCGGTGACGCATTTGCGCCGCTCGATCCCGTGATGCTCGGACGCCTGATTGACCGCGTCTTCCGCCATCCGACGGTAGGTCGTCCATTTCCCGCCCGTGATCGTGACCAACCCGCCGAGGTCGATCTGGGTCGTGTGATCGCGGGAAAGGACCGCGGTGTTCGTCGCGCCGGACGACTTGACGAGCGGGCGAATGCCGGTGAAAACGCTCAGAATGTCGGATCGTCTTGGCGGATCGGCGATGTATTCGGCTGCAGTTTCGAGAATGAAGTCGATCTCTTGTTCAAGCGCGCGGGGTTCGAGTTCGGGTTTCTTTACGGGCGTGTCGGTTGTTCCGAAAACCGCGCGACCATGCCACGGAACCGCGAAAAGAACGCGCCGGTCGCTCGTCTTTGGAACCATCAGGGCGCTCGTACCGGACAGGAATTTTGAATCGAGCACCAGATGCACGCCCTGACTCGGCGCGATCAGATTCTCGGCCGACGGATCGGACATCCGGCGGACCGAATCACAGAACGGTCCGGTGGCGTTGATCACGGCGCGGGCCCGTGCAACGAACACCTGTCCGGTCAGTTCGTCCGAGCAGGCGGCGCCGGTTATTCTGCCCGCATCGTTTCGCTGAAGAGAGAAAACCCGAACGTGGTTGAGGGGCACCGCGCCATTGGACGCCGCCGTCGCGGCCAGATCGACGAGCAGCCGGGCGTCGTCGAACTTACCGTCGTAGTAAAGAACACCGCCGTCGAGTCCTTCCTTTCGGATCGTCGGAAGTCGTCGCAGCGTTTCCGTTCGCGACAGGATCTCCGACCTGCCGAATCCGTATTTTCCGGACAGCAGGCCGTAGGTCTTGAGTCCGGCGCCGTAGAAGAACTTGTCCCAATAACTGTAGACCGGGATCACGAACGCCTGTTTGGAAACCATGTGCGGAGCGTTCTTCAAAAGCATCCCGCGTTCCTTGAGCGCTTCCTGAACGAGTTTGAGGTTGCCCTGCGCGAGGTAGCGCACTCCGCCGTGAACAAGCTTTGTGGATCGGCTCGATGTACCCTTTCCAAAGTCGTTTTGCTCGAGCAGGAGAACCGAAAATCCGCGCGACGCGGCGTCGACGGCGCACCCCAGACCGGTCGCGCCGCCGCCGATGATAAGGAAATCCCAAATTGTGTCGATCGCGCCCGCCCGGGCCCGCATTTCAGCTCGATCCATGACCGTTAAACACGCAGATTCATTAAGTTAACACGAGGAAACGATCGCGGCGAAACGATTTGATATTAGAATCTCTTTCGCAAATAGGATCGATTGCTTGTAGAATCGAGGCGCTCGGATGATCAGTTTCAGTTTGCGAAAATCGTCTCTTCCGCTTACGGCGTCAATAGTGGCGGCAGTGCTCATGATCGCGTCGCTGCGCGGTCAGGGCCGACTGTGGTGGTGTAAGTTGGGGGATCTGCGGATTTACGTTCCTGAGGCCTGGAACAGCAGCCATACTTCGCAACACCTGTTCGATCCATACAGCTTCACGCACGTTCTTCACGGCGTTTTGTTCTTCTGGGTGACCGGTGCGCTTCTGTCGAAGCTCTCGGTTTCGTGGCGTTTCGCAATCGCGATGACCGCCGAATGCGCGTGGGAACTGCTCGAGAACAGCAATTTCATTATCGAAAAATACCGTGAGAACACGGCATCGCTCGACTATTTCGGCGATTCGGTGATGAATTCCCTCGGTGACGTGATCGCATGCGCCGTCGGTTTTGCGCTCGCCGTGCGACTCGGCTGGATTCGTTCGCTGTTATTTTTTGTCGCGGTCGAACTCCTGCTCATGTTCTGGATCCGGGACGGCCTGCTGCTCAACATCGTCATGCTCATCCGTCCGATAGACGCCGTGAAGAACTGGCAGATGGGGATTTAGGTACTCAGATTCCAAAATTCCAAGATTCCAAAATCGAGGATTCCAGCGTACGGATGTCGATTCCAGCTTCCCGGAAATCGAGCAGATCAAGTTCAATTTTTCACTCTTTCCTTTCTGGAATTCTTGGAATTTCTGGAATCGGCCTTCGGCCGTTGGAATCTTGAAACGAAAAGCCCGACCAATGTCGGGCCTTCGGAAGTCAGCGTTCGCCGCGGGCGGCTTCCGTTTTCGTCTCGAGCTCTACACCGAGCTTTCGCGAACCCGGCTGATCGAATGTCTCGATCCAACGAATCGCCTCATCGAGCACCCGAAGCTGATATTCACGCCAATTCGGCTTGCCCGCGACCGCTCCGAAATCGCCCGAATAGTATGCGGTTCGCGGCGGCCGGACCATGTCGGTGACCTTTCGGTCAACCGAGACGATCATCGTTGAGATGCCCTTCATCTCGATCGCACGCGCAACAATGCCGAGCGTTTGATGACAAAGCCGCGAGGCCGGAATCAGAATCGCGGCCTGAACGTCATGCGAGGCAAGCCGATCGGCGATCTTCGGCCCCATTTCGGTCGCCACCTTGGCGGCATTCGGGATCCAGGGTGACAAACTCCACCAAACATGGTTCAAACGACCGATCACCGCATTCGCTTCGTACTCGAGAAGCCGGTCGATCGGTACGAGCGAATTGCGGTCTTCCGTAACTGCCGCCGGATCGTAACCTTTCGCGGAATACAAAAGATCGCCGGCCTCGACCTCAACCGGGATCTCCCTGAAATTCAGGTCTCCGTCCTTTGACTCGAGGTCGAACGGATCGGTGCCGTCGATATAGGCGCCGGCTGAGGCAATCAGCGCCAAGTTTGTCATCGGCAGCGCGCGCCGCGCCGGCGCGAACGGTGCACGGATGTTCTCGACGAACGGGTATCCGGAGAGCTTCTCGTTGGCGCCCCAAGAGCGGAATCGGTTTGAAAACTCGTCAAGCTTTTCAATGACGTCCATACGTTTAGATCTTAAAATCCTTTTGGAAATCGAGCGGATCGGATTTTGAAGGTGCCGTAAAATCCTTTGTTGAAATCAGCAAGAATGCAAGCAGGGCGGCGATCATCGCCGTCACCAGAACCCAAACGGAATACTCGTGAAGCGTGTCGAACCGGAGGCGCGTGGGGTCGTCGGCGGCGAGTTCATCGATCGGCCGACCGATCTCGGTCCTTATAAACGCCAACCAGAAACCTATGACAAACTGCCCGACCGCACACGCGGCCGCCGTCAACGCCAGCAAAAAACGCTCAAACCAGATCAGTATCTTATTCGCCCCCTTCGGGTTCGCAAACGTCGTCAGTAGCAGGATCAAGCCGATGCCGAGGCCGCTGAAATTAACCATCTTCAGGTTGAACGACACCAACGAGCCGGCAATCTGCTGAGTATTCTGGATTTCGAGCGACCGCAAGACCGAAAATGCTCCGGGAGCCGTTGCGAAGCTGAAGAAAACAGCCGCGCCGAGCCACATCGCGAGGAGCAATAATCGGATATTCGAGAAGAATTTCATGGCCGCTGCAAGTGTTAATTATGTAGGTTTTCGAATAAAAGGGCAAACACGATCCCGTTCGGCCGAAGCCGTCGGTCCGCGGCCACAAAAGTCTTGAAATCGAATCACTTAATGAGGCATAATCTATGTGCAAAACATTGTTTTGCGCCCCGTGCCTTCCCCACTCCGACCGATGACCGCCACTACCACCGGAAAACTTCTATCGCAAATCGCGCTTCCGCTCGCGGTTACGACCGTCAACATCATTCTTTGGGACTCGGCACTTTACTACATCCTCTTCCTGCATAAGTTCGTTCCGGCCGGAAAGGTCTCCGTAAATTGGTGGTTTTATCCGATCTTTATCCTGATCGGCCTTGGGGTCGGGTATTTTGCAAACAAGTACTCGATCCGCTACGTGCTTCCGATCACGCTCGCCGGACTCGTCGCTTTCCTCGGCGTAAACATATTTGCCCTCTACTATTTCGGTGTCAATCTGTATTTCATGCGGATCGGCTTCATCGCGCTCGCGACGGTCTTCGCGGTGCATTTGCGCAAGATCTGGCGGATCGATCAGGAATTGACCGAAAGCCTTGTGACACTCGCGACAACCGGCAACCGGATCGAGCTAAAGCCCGCCGAAATCAGGGTCGAACTCGGGCTCCGGCTTCTCGAAACCGTTCTTCCGTTGTCCGAAGCGATCGTATTTCGCATCGACGAAGACGGTAACTTCCGTCCGCTCGGCCGATCCCGCAACGGCAGACCTGAAAGCGAATTGCGGCTCCGGCAGGCGGAATGGCGTGATACGATCGCGTTTTGCGAGCGAGCATTTTCGGAACGGAGAACCATTCTGCACACCGACAACAACGAATCGCGATCAGCGCGCATCGCGTTGCCGCTCGTCAGCGAGGGGATCGCGGTCGGCGTATTATTCGTTCGCGTTCATCAAAATTTCGAACGCGCCGACCAGCATCTGCTCGAAGCCTTCTGCGATCAGCTGGCGCGCAACTTTCAGCGCAAGGAATTGCAGGACAAGGAGCTTCCGAACACTTTCTGGTGGAGTTTTCTGTCGACGAATTCTGCCGAGAACCGAATCGGAACGATCAGCTTGATCAACAGTCTGATCAAGGAACAATCTTTCGGCTCGGTCGCGAGTTCATACCTGAAGGAAGCCCATGCGATCGCTTATCTTGACGGCACCATCGCGTACGTGAACCGGCAGATGCGGCATCTGGTCGATATGGGATCGGCGCAGTTGTTCGATCTCGATCTTTTCGGACTTCTGACGAATTTCAAGACCGAATCATTCAGCGAACCTCATCTCGCGATCAGGCGCGTTCTTCAGACCGGTGAAGCGTACGAAAACGAACTCGTTTTCGAAGACCGAAACCGAATCCTCGCTCTCCAGATCTCGCTCGTTAAGGTACCGTCCGACAACGTCTCGATCCACGCAACGAACGTCGCCCTAAAACCCGCGTGCTTTCTGATCACGCTGAGCGATATCACCGCGATCAAGGAGAACGAGAAACTGCGTTCGGACATGACGAAACTGATGTCGCACGAACTCCGGACGCCTGTAACGAGCATTAAGGGGTTTGCCGAACTTCTGCTGATGGATGAATCGATCGCGGCCGAGAATCGCGAGTTCGTCGAGATCATCGCCAACGAATCGCAACGCTTGTCGAAAATGCTCTCGACGTTCCTCTCGGTCTCGAATCTCGAACAGTCAGACAAACAGGAAGTCACGAAATCGGCCGTCAAACTCGATACGGTCGTCACGGATGTCGTCAACGAATTCCAGGAGACGGCGAAAAAGAAGCGGATCCGCCTTGTCGGGAAAAATGCATCGAACCTGCCGCCGATCGCAGCCGACAACGGATTGATCCGCCGCGCGCTCGCGAACCTGGTCGACAACGCGATCCGCTATAGCCCCGAACGCACACAAGTCATGATCTCAACGATCCTCGAGGCCGACTTTCTGCGCGTCGTGGTCGAGGACCGAGGCTATGGGATCGACCGCAGCGAGCACGAAAAGATCTGGCAAAAGTTCTATCGGGTCGCACGTGACGGACAGGACAAGGAAGAAGAATCGACAGGCCTTGGACTGGCGCTCGTGAAGGAAGTCGCCGAACAACACGGCGGCACGGTGAGCGTCGAATCTGAGGTCGGCACCGGATCGAAATTCAGCATTGCGCTTCCGAGGCTGTGAGATTCCAGGATCCAGATTCAAGATTCCAGATATTCCAGATTTAAGATTCAAGGAACCTGTCGGAAAAATGCGTCGAAGTTTGGTGTGTTCTTGCCGCTCGTCCACGAGAAAGAGGTATTGAGCCCCGCAGGTGCGCGGAAGCGATAACCCGGGCGCGCGGAGCAAGCCTGGGGATGACGGCGAGAACCGAATCCAAGCCCCGCAGGGGCGCAGCAATACCAAACTCTTCAGATCAAGTACCGCTCGTCACAATCGACCTTGTTGCAGATCAACAACTCTCGATATTCACGGACGCTCGACAGTTGATTCGCTGACCGAAAGTGCACGGTAATGCCCGGCTGAGGCAATTTGCCGGTCATCGGCTCCTTGTTTTGCGAGTCGTGACAGGATATTGAGCCGCTGCGGCGAAGGTTTCAAGGTCGTTGCGCCCCTTCGGGGCTTCTGAATCCGATTCGGATCCCGTCCCCAGGCTCCGCTTCGCTCCGCCAGGGGTTACCGCTGCGGCGCCCCTTGCGGGGCTCAATACCTGTTGATTGTGGCGAGTTCGACAGGATCCAGATTCAAGATCCACGATTCAAGATAGGCCAAATGTCCAACGGATAGATTTGAACGATTCGGGCCTTGCAACTAGAATTATGCAACTTGAATCCTGAACATTCTGAATGTTGAATTTTGAACCTTGAATCCTATTACGACTCGCTCTACACCTTTTGCGAAGCCGAAGATTTCGCCGGATGGGATCCGTTCGACGGTCTCAACAGCCGGTATTTTCAGGCGACGCCGCTCAAATACCTGGCGCCGGCGCGGCTCGCCTTCCTGCAGATCGTAAAGCGCTCAGCCCGAAACCTGCGCCCGGCGCTAAAGATCGAAAAGGGCGTCAATCCGAAAGGGATCGCATTGTTCGCGCTCGGCGAGTTGTCGCGTTTTCGGACGACCGGCGACGACCGTCATCGAGAAAATGCCCGGAAACTGCTCGATCGACTGCTTGACCTGTCGATCATCCGAAGCGGCTCACGTGCTTGGGGTTACAACTTCGACTGGCAGTCGCGCGCGTTTTATGCCCCGCGCGGCACTCCGACGATCGTTCCGACGGCGTTCGCGGCCCGAGCATTCGCCGAGGCACACAACGCGTTCGGTGACGAATCCTACCGCGAAATTCTGGGAGAGGTCTGTTTGTTCATCGAAACGGATCTGAACCGGACTGAGCCAAACTTGGAAGAGCTCTGTTTCAGTTACACGCCGCTCGACCGGAGCGTGATCTTCAACGCCTCGCTGCTGGCCGCCGAGACGCTCACTTTCGATGCGACCGACGCTCGCCGGCGACTCGCGGAACGAGCGGCGATGTTTGTCATCAACCGGCAGCGCGAAGACGGCGCGTGGGCGTACGGCTCGAAACTCAGACACGCGTGGGTCGACAACTTCCACACCGCGTTCATTCTGCTGTCGCTTCACCGTCTGAACGACTCATTCGGGCTCGAATGCGACTCTGTGATCCGCCGCGGACTGGATTACTGGCTGGCGAACTTCTTTCTCGACGACGGAGCGCCCAAGTATTACGATAAGGAGACTTATCCGATCGATATTCATTCAGCTTCCGCGGCGATCGTTGCCCTTTGCGAACTTCATCGGATTGATGAACGATGCTTGCCGCTGGCGAGAAAGGCGGCCGCATGGCTCGTCAGCAACATGCGCGACGAATCGGGCTATTTTTACTATCAGATCCGCACGGAAACGGTTGTCAAAACTCCTTTCATCCGCTGGTCGAATGCGTGGACCGCGTACGCGCTGGCGAGGTTGGCGGAGTCTGTGGCCGGTGAGCCGTAAGCAGTGGTCGGTGGTCGGTGGTCCGTTCAGAGCGGGAATACCGCCCCGCTGCAGTAAGCGGTGAGCCGTGAGCCGTAAGCAGTGGTCGGTGGTCGGTGGTCGGTGGGCGGTGGTCCGTTCAGAGCGGGGATACCGACCCGCTGCAGTAAGCGGTGAGCCGTGAGCCGTAAGCAGTGGTCGGTGGTCGGTGGGCGGTGGTCCGTTCAGAGCGGGGATACCGCCCCGCTGCAGTAAGAGGTGAGCCGTGAGCCGTAAGCAGTGGTCGGTGGTCGGTGGGCCGTTCAGAGCGGGGATACCGCCCCGCTGCAATGGTCCGTTTATTATTTCCCTACGATTGGTTGCGCCGCTTCGGGGCTGAATTTTGAATTTTGATTATTTATTGAATCCTGGAATCCTGGAATCTGGAATCGTGGAATTAAGATAGCCTATGCGTATCTGGATCGATCTCGGAAACTCGCCGCACGTACCGTTCTTCAGGGCGCTGGCTCCCGAATTCGAACGGCGCGGCCACGAGATCCTGTGGACCGCCCGCGACTATGCGCAGACGGTCGAACTGGCGCGCGCCGCGGGGCTCCCGATCGAGGTCTTCGGATCGCATGGCGGAAAAAGCATTTTCCGGAAAGGGCTGAAGTACGCCTCTCGCGTGCTCGCGCTCGCACGCTGGGCACGCGGCCGCGGCATCGGCCTCCTTTTGTCGCACAATTCGCATGAGCCGCTCGCCGTCGCGCGGTTGCTTGGGATCGAGTCCGTGAATCTGATGGACTACGAGCACCACCCGGCGAATCGGCTTTCGTTCCGGCTGGCATCACGGGTCGTCGTCCCCGAGAGCTTTCCGGACGCGACGATCGCATCGCTCGGCGCGGCGCACAAGACCAGTAAGTTTCACGGCATCAAGGAAGATGTCTATTTGGCTGATTTTGTGCCGGATCCCGCGTTCGCGGATGAACTAAGAAATTTCGGCGTGGAACCCGACAATGTCCTCGTCGTCGTCCGCCCGCATGCCCCGGAAGCCCTCTATCACCGCGGCGTTGAAAACGAATTGCTCGACACGATGCTTGACCGTTTCGCCGCCGATCAGAACGTTCGGACCGTCGTTCTTCCTCGAAAAAGCTACCAGGGCGAAGCGCTTCGCGCGGCCCATCCGCAGACAAACATCATATTTCCGGACCGGGCCCTCGACGGCGCCAACCTGCTCGCGGCGGCGGACCTCGTCGTCAGCGGCGGCGGGACGATGAACCGCGAGGCGGCAGCATTGGGAGTGCCGACAGTGACCATCTTCGCCGGAAAGGAAGCGGCGGTCGACGAATACCTCATTCGCGAAGGCCGCATGATTCGGGTGGAGACGCTCGCCGATGTCGAAAAACTCCGGCTCGTGAAAAAATCCGGACTCAATCTCCGCAGCGGATCCGGCGTTCGCGACGAAGTGGTAAGATTCATCCTGAACGAATCGTGAAACGCGCACCCGGTAAAACCTCGATCAAAAGAAGCGAGCGTCGCGCGCCGGAATGGATCATGCCGGTCGCGAAGGCGGCGATACTCGCGGTCGACGTCGTCATTGCCGCCGTTTGTCTGACCGCGGCTTTCTGGCTGCGCGAGGGCAAACCGGTGCTTTCGCCGACGGCTTGGGCGTGGTCAAAGGAATTCGTCCCGTATGCCGGTGTCTTCTTTTTTGCGCTCCCGGTCCGCGCGGCGATGCTCTTTTATCAACGGGCTTACCGACTTCGCGGCGCGTTTTCATACACTGCCGAGGCGATCCGGATCTTCAAGGCAACCGCCGTCGGCTCGCTTTTGATTATCGCGTTCGCCTTCGTGTTCCGCGGCGGTTTCGCGTTCAGGGAGTTCTCGTATTCCCGAGCGGTGTTTTTGCTCGATTTCCTGCTCGCGTTGGTAGCCTATCTGGTGTTTCACCTCGCGCTCCGTTATGCGCAAAGCAGATTCCGCCGGCGAGGGATCAATCTCATCCCGACGCTCATCGTCGGCTCGAACTCCGAGGCGGAGCAGATGAGGACCGAACTCGCGGCCGCACCTGAACTCGGCTACGACGTCGTTGGTGTCGTCCATGGATTCAAACAGTTGGCGGAATTGGTCCGCGATTTCGCGATCCAGGAAGTGATCATCACCGACGAGAAGGCGTCGACCGACAAGTTGTTCGAGGCTATGATGCAGATCGACCGCAAACGGCGCGTTGAGTTCCGTTTCGCGCCGAATCTCTTCAATCTCATGCCCCAGAAAACCGAGGTCGAGCAGATCGGCGTGCTTCCGGTCGTGACGCTCTTCCAGGAGCCGCTGACCGGTGCCGAACGATTCGTAAAACGCGCGTCCGACCTCTTGATCTCGGCAATCGCGCTGCTGGTTTCGTCACCGTTGATCGCGGTCATCGCGATCGCGACGAAACTCGACTCGCGCGGTCCGGTCTTTTTCCGCCAGGAACGCGTCGGGATGGACGGCCGGATATTCCTTTGCTACAAATTCCGGACAATGATCGCCGACGCCGATGATTCGATCCATCGCGAAGCGTATTTGAAAAACATCGAAGGCGCCGCTGCGGCGAACGCCGGAAACGACGAAGAACCGGTCTTCGGAAAGGTGAAGAACGATCCCCGGATCACGCGCGTCGGGCGATTTCTCAGACGAACGAGCCTCGACGAACTCCCTCAGTTCTGGAATGTGCTGATCGGCGACATGAGCGTCGTCGGTGCACGGCCGCCGATCCCGTACGAGGTCGAAAACTATGAAGCGCGGCACCGGCGCCGGCTCGATATGAAGCCGGGGATCACCGGGCTTTGGCAGGTCTCGGGACGCAATCGTCTGACGTTCGAAGAGATGGTCCGGATCGATCTTTACTACATTGAGAATTGGTCGGTCTGGCTCGATCTGAAGATCATGTTCATGACGCTGCCGGCCGTTTTTCGCGGCAATTGATCTGATGGCAACGCAGAATTCAGTTTCCGAACTGATCAAACTCGCCGCCGGAGAGCTCGCCGCAGCGGGGATCGCCGATCCGCGACGCGAGGCATCAAGCCTGCTCTCCTTCGCGATCTCGCGTGACCGGACGTTCATCATTGCGCATCCGGAATTCGAGGTCCCGGCCGGCGATCTTCTTCGTTTCCGGTCGATCCTTTCCCGACGCGCGAAACGCGAACCGCTTCGATACATCACCGGAAAACAGGAGTTTTACGGACTCGAATTCGACGTCGAGCCGGGCGTGCTGATCCCGCGACCGGAAACGGAGATCCTGGTCGAGAGTGCGGTCGGGTTTCTCGCGAACATCAGCAAGCCGCGATTTTGCGAGGTCGGGCTCGGATCCGGTTGCATTTCGGCCGCGATCCTCGCAAACGCTCCCGAAGCGACCGGCGTCGGGCTGGAGATCTCTGAGGCAGCGATTGCGATCGCCGCGCGAAATGTCTCGAACCTCGGGATCGCATCGCGGCTCGAGATCAGGCGATCGAACGTCTTTTCCGCGCTCGCACGCGATGAACGATTCGACGCGCTCGTTTCGAATCCTCCGTATGTGCCGCTCGCGGACATCGCCGGACTTCAGCCGGAGGTTCGGGATCATGAACCGCTGACCGCGTTGTCCGACGGCGGCGACGGACTTTCAATTGTCAGGGAGATCATCGACGGGGCGCCGGGGCACCTTAACCCGCGCGGACTGCTGCTCGTCGAGATCGGCTTTTCCCAGTCGAAAGAAGTGTCGGCGATGGTTGATCCGAACACCTGGGATGAGCCGGTTTTTATTGACGATCTTCAAGGAATTCCGCGAATCCTATCAGTCCGCCTCCGACCCTGATCAGACTGCGACCGAGGCCTGATCGGTGGCGTGCCGCGGAATAATTCCGCTTTCGATGCCGGGTCTTTTCTGCTATATTCAACCTACGGAGAATTTAGCGTGTTGTTGGTTCGCAAAATTTTGCGACAGCGGAGGTAGCTTATGAAATACGAAGACGAACGCGAGGAAGCGAGCGCCACTACAAAACTTACATACTTGCTGATCGGCGGCGGGATCGGCGCGATCCTTGCGCTCCTGTTTGCTCCAAAGTCGGGCCAGGAACTGCGTGGTGACATCGCCGACGCGACGCGGAAGGGCATCGAAAAAGGCAAGGAAGCGGCGTTGGTTGCTCGTGAAAAGGCTGAGGAATACTACGAGGTTACCCGCGAACGCGCCGGCGAGTATTATCAGGCGGCGCAGGACAAAGCCGGCGAACTCAAGGAAAAGGCGTCGGAATTGACCGACAAGGCCAAGGAAGCGGCCGTCCGCACCGCGAATCCGTTCACGGCGGCGATCGAGGCCGGAAAGGAAGCCTACACCGAAGAGAAGCGCAAATCAGAGGTCAAGGTGATCGCCGAAGGCCGTCCGAGCTATCCGGTCGACAAGAAGGAAAACTAAAGCGATTTGGGAAATGTGATTTGGGATTGCGGATTTGAAGCCCAGACATCCGCATTCACAAATCCCAAATCCGAAATTTCTATGTCTTACGATAATCCCCAATTTTGGATGATGATCGCGTCGATCGTGATCGCCATCTGCTTTGTCGCGATGGCGTTCGCGCTGATCGCGATCGCGGTCACGGTCAAACGCGTCGTCGCGACGGTCAGGAACGTCGAAGAGCGGGTCGAGCCGCTGTTCGAGAAGGTGAACGCGATCGGTGAACAGGGAAAACTGATCTCGGTCCAGTTCAACGACATTTCGGAGAATCTTTCGACGGCGACAAGGCATTTTGCGGAATCCGCCGGCTTGATCCGTGAAGAGGTCGCTGAGCTCAAGCTGCTTGTCGGCCAGACCGCGATCGTCGCCAAGGACAAGGTCGAAATGGTCAGCCACACGATCGATCGCACGCAGTTGCAGGTGATCTCAACAACGGATTTTATCCAGCGCAAGGTCGTCGAACCGGCGCGCGAGATCGCGGCGATCATGGCCGGCGTCAGGAAAGGTCTCGAGGTGCTGTTCGCGCCGGCGCCGAAACAGATCGACCGTGTTTACGTCGAGGACGAAATGTTCATCGGTTAGGCTCGTCTTGATTAGCGGAACGAAGGCTGTCCGGGTTGATTCCCGGCGGCCTTTTTGCTTTGAAGGGCGAGCGCGCGCGCGGGTGTCATCGCCCGCCTTCGCGTTCGACCAATCGCAAATAGAAAATGCGTTGGCTCCAAACTTCGTGCCCGAACCGATCATCAACCGATTTGGGATTGCCGATTTTGGATTTCGGATTTTGGCGTCGGGACTTGATCTTGGTCCAATCGCAAATCGGCATTCGAAAATCGCAAATGGACGAGATTTCGTCCATATCCCCGGAGTTCGCGGCTCCGGGGTTATGGTTGGTTTGTCTATTTTTTTATTGTCTCTGTCGGATTGCCCTCGGATTCTCGCGCAAGACGCCTAGCTCGATTTCTGAATACTCGTCCTTTTGTCGAATAAAAAGTAACCCAACACATCTTGCCTCACTTTGGACACGGCGGTCGTTCTTTGGCATAGTTCGGATTGAACTCCTTGGATACGCCCCAATCGAAGTCGAACACCCTCCATCCGTCTTCTGAGTGAAAAAGATAATAACGGGTCTTCATGATTCCCGCATTCTTGTACTGATACTCAACGTCGGCAATTGCCTCATTGTTACGAATGCGACGCTCGATAACGCGAAATTCCTGAAAATCCGCTCGAAGCTCGAAGAGTTTCTCGGCCTCGATGAATGACGAAGATCTGGAACCACCGGTCCGGATCAGCTTCGAAAACGGATTTTCCGATTCCGTGATCTCATATTTCGTATCGTGTTTGCCGTGAAGATCAATCGCAACCCGCCCATCGGAGACAGGGGCATCAGGATTCTTCTGACGAGCGGCTTCGTTCTTGCAAATTTCAATGTATGACGGTGGAGTAGTTGCCGACACTTCAAGGACGCCGTTTTGATCGCCTTCAAGAGCAAGATTTATGTAACTCTTCACAGTCGAATCGACAGAGCCGATCTCCGGCACATGAGTCCCGCCGACAACGCTCGGCCCACTCGAAACTGTGCAAGCGCCCGCGGCAATCAATGCCAAAATCAAATAAATCGATATTCGAATCATTGTGCCCCCATTATGCGAGCAATCGCTCGATTCATCCCCCCTAAGCTGCATCCGCCAAGACAGCGATGCGCTGAATGATAAGGAAAGTCACGTCTTAGAAAGTCAAGAGAATCAGCTTCTTTCCGTATCGCTGAAGAGACCACGAATTTGAGTTTTCGCTATTTTCAACGATCGAATTCAAGGCGTCCCGTACCTTCACGTCTTTGAGTCGCAGCTCGTTGATCTCTTTGAGGTACCGGATGCCGGGCGGATCCAAAGCAAACAAAACCGTATCGTTTGATTCCAAGAGTTGGGAAACATTCGGAAGTGTCGCGATGTAAGAACGCATGTCAGATGTGCTTCGGCCCTTCCCCGGCTCAAAACGCTCGACCGATGTCTCAAGAAACGATGAAATCAATGAATCTCGATGGCCGCTCGGCGTCAGCATCAAGACCCCATCAGTGATTTCCCATCGACACCTCTTGTCAAGCTTAACCAATTCATCGAGGGCTGCTGAAAGTGGGGTCGATTTGTAGTCAACCGTGAGTTTCTCGCCGGACTCACCATTCGGATCGATCTCAATTCCAAGCGGGATTCCGAAATCGCGGGACAATCGCAACACGATTTCTTCAAAGCTCAGTTTCGAGTAAGCTGCATTGATCTCGGCCGGCATCTTCTTTTCTGCAACCGTTTGGCAGACCGCAGTAGGCGCGAAACCGAAAATTAAAGTCACGAGCGCGAAAATGATCTTTGCTTGATTCATTGCTTCTTGCCTCACGCTTAGTTTGTTTTTTGAACGATAGTTGGCTTCGTCCAGCTCAAGGTATAGTTCGAACCGCCTGCCATGCGGACCACGCGCGTGCTTCCCAGATGATCCTGTGTCAAATCGCTTACCTTCGGCGCCGGGGCCGGGGCCGGATCGTTGCCCGTCAGGGCCGTGTATTCCGCCACAAGTTGCCCGCTTCCATCATAAACGAACACGGTCGTTACGGTCGATGATTCTCGCCGCCCCGATCAGCCGCAGAGCGGCGGCACCGGCTTGGAGCTCTGGTCCGAAAGTTCGGAATCGGCGGTTGAGCGCGGAACTTATTGATCTTTCTCCAACATATCGAGATCAAGGAACTTGCGGATTGTCGAGATTCGCCGGCGCTCTGCGGCTTGGGAATCTCTCCGCGTCGACTCGCGCGTACCGCGGATATAGCGAATTCAACGGATCTTTGCTGATTCCTCCCGTTAAAATCTGCAGGATCCGTCCGATCCGTGTCAGCGCAACGCGCCGACACGTTGCCAAACATCCCGAACCTGAGTTGGCGTCGCTGACGCGAGTATGGCAATGCGATTTGGGATTGCTCGTGGGTCGAGTCGCATCGGCTCTTCGGGAAATCCGCACGCATACCCAAATCCTATGGGCCCGGCTTCGATCCTAAAAAAAGGCGCCCGAGAAATCCGGGCGCCCGTGAACAACTTCTTCGGAGGAGGAATTAGTTATCTTTCTTCGGTTCGGGAGTCGGGTTCTGCTTGCGCTCCTGGCGCATCTTCTGCCGCTCCTCGCGACGCTGCTTCATCTCGGCCTTACGGGCCTCGAGCTGAGCGCGCTGTTCGGCGGTCAGAACGTTCAGAACCTGCTGGTGCGTTGACTTCGCGTTCTCTCTCATCTGCGTCTTGAACGCATCAAGTCGCTGCTGCTGCTCGGCGGTGATCGTGCCGTCACGCTTGGCCGTCATGATCGTCCTCATTTCCTCGCGGTTGGCTCCGAGCGAGGCGCGATTCGTTTCCATGATGGTTTTGATCTGGGCCTTCTGCTCGTCGGTCAGGTTAAGACCGCGGAATCCCATCATCATGCCGCCGCGCCGTCCGAAACGTCCGCCGCGCATTCCTTTGCCCATTCCGCGCTTGCCGAATTCGCCGTTGCGCATCTTGCGCTCCTGCTTCGGTGTCGGCGTCGGTTTGTCGGTCTTCGTGGTTTCCTGCGCGGAAACGAAAGTTGAAAAAGCGATGATTGCGGTGCCGGCCGTCATGGCCGATATGATCTTGCTTTTGAATGTCATTTTCTTACCTCGGGTCATTGAATTTCGTTCGGCGATTTACGCCTTTCACGACATAAGACGCGTTTCGGATCGAAAAGGTCGGACGTTTTTTTCGTTGAAATGTAAAGAATTGCAAACGCCCGCAACCGGTCCCGCGCGCTATTTCAGGAGATTCGTATTTAACTTTTGCTTTTCGAATCTGTAAAATGCGGAATTTGAGAGTGGGCCAAAATCTAATCAAATGAGATTCTTATCCGAAATCAACTCGCCGGCGGATTTGCGCCAGTTGCGGGTCGAGGACCTGCAGGAAGTCGCTGATGAAGTGCGGCAGTTCATCATCGACACCTGTTCGCGCGTCGGGGGACACACCGGCGCGAGTCTCGGTGCGGTCGAACTGGCGGTCGCGATGCACTACGTCTTCGACACGCCGAAGGACCGATTGGTTTGGGACGTCGGACATCAGGCCTACGCGCACAAGATCCTGACCGGACGCCGCGACCGGCTGCATACGATCAAGCAGTACGAGGGACTATCCGGATTCCTGCGCCGCGACGAATCCGAATATGACACGTTCGGTGCCGGACACGCGTCGACGTCGATCTCGGCCGCGCTCGGAATGGCGATCGCCCGCGACAAGAAGGGCGAAGATTTCCATGTCTGCGCGCTGATCGGAGACTCCTCGCTCGCCGGCGGAATGGCGATGGAAGCGATCAACCAGGCCGGACATCTGAAGTCGCGCCTGATCGTGCTGCTCAACGACAACGAGATGTCGATCGCGCCGGCGGTCGGCGCGCTGTCGAGATATCTGAATCGGATCAAGGGCGCGCAAAGTTACCAGCATCTAAAGGAAGAGATCGGCGACGCGCTCGAGTCGGTTCCGGGATTCGGACATAGTCTCCGTCGTGCCGCAAAGAGCTTCAAGGACGCGATTGCGGCGGCCGTGCTTCCCGGCGCGCTTGTCAACGAACTCGGATTCAAATACATCGGATATGTCGACGGACACAACGTCCCGCAGCTCGTGCGCGCACTCGAGGAAGCGAAAAAGGTCGACGACGGCCCGGTCATCGTCCACGCGCTGACGACAAAAGGCAAGGGATTTCCGAATCCTGAAAAGAATTACTACGCATATCACGCCACCGGCCCGTTCGATCCGAAGACCGGCTTGCCGTATAAATCCAACAAGGTGTCGCCTCCGACCTATACCGAGGTTTTCGGCAACACACTGTGCGAGCTGATGGGACGCGACGAATCGATCGTCGCCATGACCGCGGCGATGCCGGACGGAACCGGGATCGACAAGCCGCTCGAGAAATTCCCCGAACGATCGTTCGACGTCGGGATCGCCGAGCAGCATGCCGTCACATTCTGCGCGGGAATGGCGTGCGAAGGCATGAAACCGGTCGCCGCGATCTATTCGACGTTTCTGCAGCGCGCGTTTGATCAGGTCATCCACGACGTCTGTTTGCAGGACCTGAACGTGACGATCGGCATGGACCGCGCGGGGATCGTCGGGGCCGACGGCCCGACACACCACGGACTGCTCGATATTTCTTATCTGCGCGGCTACCCGAACATCGTTCTGTGCGCGCCGAAAGACGAACGCGAACTGCGCGACATGCTGCTGACCTCGATCGAGCATCCGGGCGCGGCGGCGATCCGCTATCCGCGCGGCAGCGGGTTTGGAGTCGACATTTCCGCGCCACCCGAGAAACTCGAGATCGGACGTGCCGAAATCCTCCGTGAAGGAAACGGCGAGGCGGCGATCATCGCGTACGGCTCGATGGTTTATCCTTCGATGGACGCCGCCGAAAGGCTTTCGAAGGACGGGATCGACGCAACGGTCGTCAACGCACGCTGGGTCAAGCCGCTCGACGAAGATCTGATTTGTGACCTGGCCAGGTCGAACCGCGTATTAGTCACAGTCGAGGAGGCGTACCTTGCGGGCGGATTCGGGTCCGCCGTCATGGAACTTCTTGAAGAACGAGGATTGCTCGGTAACTTGAAACTCGTCCGAATGGGTGTCCCGGACAGGATAATCACGCACGGCGATCCCAAGCTTCTGCTGGCCAAGTACGGACTCGACGCCGACGGGATCTACAGCCGGACGCGCGAACTCGTCGAGGCGCTCGAAAATCGCGGCCAGTCGCGCAAGACGCTGAAGGTCGTCAAATAGGAATTGATTCGAATCAAACGAATTTCATCATGAAAAGAAACATCATTTTTGTAGCTCTGCTGGCTTTCGGACTGCTTGCCGTGGCAGGTTGCTCCTCCGGTAACAAGCCGAACATTAATAGACCGGCAAACAGACCGGTGACCCAGTCGACCGTCAACCCGTCGGCGCCGACCGGAGCCCAGCCGCCGAACATGCTCGGCAATCCGAACGCGACCGTCATGATCGAGGAATTCGCCGATTTCCAATGCCCGACGTGCGCGCAGATCCATACGTTGATGAAAGAAGTCCAAGCGGCCTACGGATCGCGGATCAAATTCATCTTCCGCAGTTTTCCGCTGACGCAGATTCACCGGAACGCCTTCGACGCGGCGGTGGCGGCCGAAAGCGCCGGTCGGCAAGGGAAGTACTGGGACATGCAGAATCTGCTTTTCCAGAATCAGACCGCTTGGTCGAACTCAGCCGATCCGCGGCCAGTTTTCGAGGGATATGCTCAGACACTCGGAGTTGACGTCGAACGCTTCAAGGCAGACATGGCGGGCATGGAGACGAAGGAGCGCGTCCAACGCGACCTCGACCGCGGCCGCGCCCTGAACATCAACTCGACGCCGACGATCTTCATTAACGGCATGATGGTTCCGTTCGAGCAGATGAAACTCCAACCGCTGCGGGAGATCATCGACGCGGAACTCGCCAAGAACCCGCCGCCGCAACAGACCGTGGCGCCCAGTTCGGGGAGTTCGAGCACGTCGAATGCAAACACTGCAAAGCCTTCGCCGGATAAGGACGGAGCAAAAAACTAGGCATCAGCCGATCCGATAAGCATGACCGAGCAAACCGCATCGATCTCGAAGGTCGCCAGATTCCCCGCTTTGGCGGCCTTCGTTGCATTCTTGGGGATCGCCGACACGAGCTTCCTGACATACCACCACTACATGGCGGAACCGGTGCCGTGCAGCATCCTGACCGGGTGCGAACAGGTTCTGACGAGCCAGTGGTCGACGGTCGGGGGATTTCTGCCGTTCGACGCTCCGATGCTCGCGTCGATCCCGCTTTCGTTGCTCGGGATGTTCGCCTACGTCACCGCCCTCGTTCTCGCGTTGATCTCGCTTCGCGGAAATCGCAAGAGCTGGCTGCTGTACGGGATCCAAACCTGTCTGATGGGCTGTTTTTCGGCGTGGCTGATCTATTTGCAGGCGTACGTCATCGAGGCGTTCTGCCAGTTTTGCCTCCTTTCGGCCCTGAGCACGTTCACGCTTCTCGCGATCGCCCTTATCTCACGATTCTGGCGCCTCAACTGAAACCAAGTCCGGCGAATTCACGTCTTAGATCCTACTGAACCAGTTAAATCGGAACGCATCGCGACCGCGGTACGTTGTCCGGGTGTAATATTCGAAATACAAGGAGTTAGCAAACAAATGAAGCGATCCGTTTCGGCGATGCTCGTCTTTTTCATTTCCCTGTCAACAATGAGCTTAGCCCAGTCTGCAAATACAAAGCTTCCCAAGCTGAAATACGAAGAATACAAACTGAAGAACGGCCTGCGGGTCATTCTTCATGAGGACAAATCGACGCCGATCGTCGCCGTTAACGTCTGGTACCACGTCGGTTCGAAAAACGAGGTGCCAGGGCGGACTGGCTTCGCGCATCTCTTCGAGCACATGATGTTTCAAGGCTCAAAGAACTACGACAACGAGTACTTTCGGCCGCTTCAGGAAGTCGGGGCGTCGCTCAACGGATCGACCAACACCGACCGCACGAATTACTACGAGGTCGTACCCTCGAACTTCCTTGAACGCGCTCTCTTCATGGAATCCGACCGCATGGGCGGGCTCCTCGAAGCGATGACCCAGGACAAGCTCAACAACCAGCGCGACGTGGTCAAGAATGAGCGCCGGCAGCGGTACGACAATCAACCCTACGGAACGGCTTTCGAGAAGATCGCGTCGATCATGTACCCGGCGGATCATCCGTATCATTGGACGACGATCGGATCGCTTAGTGACCTGACGAATGCTTCGCAGGACGACGTCAAGGCGTTTTTCCGCAAGTACTACGTCCCGAACAACGCGTCGCTCGTGATCGCCGGCAATTTCGATCCGAAACAAACGAAAGCCTGGGTCGAGAAATACTTCGGCCCGATCCCGACGGGCGGCGAGATAACGCGCCCGAACCCGCCGACTCCGAAGCTTGAAGGAGAGGTCCGGAAGACGTTCGAAGATTCGGTCCGGCTGCCGCGGCTGTACATGGTCTGGCACACGGTTCCGATGAACCATCCTGACGAGGCCGCGCTCGACATGCTGCAGTTCGTGCTCTCGTCGGGCCGCGGTTCGCGTCTGCTGAGCAATCTCGTTTACGGAAAACAGATCGCCCAGGATGCGTCGGCCGGCCACGGTTCGCGTGAGATCGCCGGCCAGTTCTCGATTCTCTCGACCGCGCGCCCGCAAAAAACGCTCGACGAGATCGAAAAAGAGATCAACCTCGAGATCGAGCGCGTCAAGAACGAACCACCGACCGCCGACGAGTTGAGCCGCGCGCTGAACGTCATCGAATCGCGGACGATCTTCGGGATGCAAACCGTTCAGGGGAAGGCCGATCAACTGAACTCGTACGCGACGTTTACCGGCAGGCCGGACGGTTTCCAAGGTGATCTCGACCGCTACTACAAGGTCACGCCGGCTGATGTTCAGCGTGTCGCGAAGACGTACCTCAACGGCAACCGGCTTGTGATGTCGTTCGTGCCGCGGGCGAACCGTGCCGCTTCGCAGCGTGAATCGGTCGAAAACGCGCCGACGTCGTCGAGCGAGGAGACCGGTCCTGGGAGCGATCAGTCGGCAAACCTTCCGAAGGGCGGTCCAGATCCGTCGTTCGCGCTTCCGAAGATCGACAAACGCAAGCTTTCGAACGGCCTTAACGTTTGGTTCGTCCGCGACAGCGAACTTCCGATCATCTCGATGAACCTCGTTTTCAACGCCGGCGCGACCGCCGATCCGCAGGATCGTGCCGGCCTCGCGTCGTTCACTTCGAGCCTGCTCAACACCGGCACGAAGACGCGTTCGGCCGTCGATGTCGCGAACGATCTGCAATCGATCGGAGCAACGCTGTTCGCGAATTCGAACTGGGATTCGTCGAACGTTGCGATGCAGACTCTGTCCAAGAACCTCGACAAGGCGCTCGGGATCTACTCTGACGTCGTGACGAACGCCGGGTTCCCCGAATCGGAATTCCAGACGCTGCAGCGCCGGTCGTTGATCGGATTCGTGCAGCGCAAGGACAATGCGAACGCGATCGCCAACGTGGTTTATTCCAAGCTGCTTTACGGAAAAGACCATCCGTACGGAAAGTCGCTCGGCGGCGACGAGACTTCGGTCAAGGCGCTGACGCGCGATCAGGTGCAAAAGTTCTACGCGACGTACTACGTTCCGAACAACGCCGTCCTGATCGTGTCCGGCGACACGGACGCAAAGGCGATGCTTCCGAAACTCGAAGCGGCTTTCAAGGACTGGAAACAGGCGGATGTTCCGAAGATCGCGGTTCCGGGCGCGTCGACGCTCGCCAATCCCGGGATCTATGTCGTCGACAAGCCGGGCGCGGCGCAATCGGTGATCAGCATCGGCCAGGTCGGCGTCGCTCGCGAGAATCCGGATTACTTCCCGCTCCTGGTGATGAATTCGATCCTCGGCGGACAGTTCTCGGCTCGCGTCAACCTCAACCTGCGTGAGAGAAAGGGCTACACCTACGGAGCGCGGACGAGCTGGTCGTTCCGGCGGGGTCCCGGTCCGTTCGAGGCGTCGGCCGACGTTCAGACCGCGGTCACGAAGGAATCGGTGATCGAGTTCATGAAGGAGCTGAACGGCATCCGCGGATCGATCCCGGTCACGCCGGACGAGCTCGAATACAACAAGCAGAGCATCATCCGCCGTTATCCCCAGGGATTCGAAACCGTCGGACAGATCTCGAATCAATTGACGAACCTCGTGACCTACGGTCTTTCGGATTCGTATTTCAACGATTACATCCGAAACATCAACGCGGTGACGCTGGACGATGTCAACCGGGTCGCGAAGAAATATCTGACGCCCGACAGGATGTCGGTCCTGATCGTCGGCGACCGCGCGGTGATCGAACCGAAACTGCGCGAGATCGAGGGTCTCGGATCAACGATCCGCTTGCTTGATTCGGATGGAAATCCGCTGAGCAAGTAAAAAGCGGAAAGTAAAAGGTAAAAAAGGCGTGAGACCCAGAGTCTTGCGCCTTTTCTACTTTTCAAGTTTTGCTGTTTACTTTTTACTCGAATGGTCGCCAGCTTTGCTGAAAAAGCAATAAAACACGAAAGGCGTGAGACCCAAAGTCTTACGCCTTTTCTACTTTTCCCTTTTACTTATTACTTTTTACCTTTTACTTGATATTGAGCGGCTTCGGCGTCGATGGCTTGTCCGCCTCGCGTATGTTCTCGCGTTCGCGCTGGAACGTCGACCACTGGTCCGGTGTGAGTATCTGTTGAAGTTTCTCGTCATGCTGCGCCCGGATCTCCTGAAGGCGCGGTTCCGATTCCTGCCGCATTCTCTGAATGTTCTCGCGTGTGTCGGCAAAGATTTTCTCGACGCCGGACTTTTGCTCTTCGGTCAGGCCAAGGCCGCTGAAAACCGTCTCGTACTTTTCCCGCCGCGAAGGACCTTTACTCGCCCCGAACCAGAGATTGAACGCATTGAGCGCGAACGCCCCGGCGGCGAATCCGATCAGGAAAATGCTGAGGGTTGCAAAACGAAGCTGCCACTTGCTCTTGTTGTCGGTGTTCATTATCGCTTCCCCTGATCCTTCTTGCCGCTGTAGATAACTTCCAGCAACTGTTCCCGCGAAAGATCACGCGCCGAACGTTTATTGAGAACGTCCGCCTCGGTCGAATAAAGCGAGTAGCTCGACATGTCGCCTTGATCATTTGCCGCCGGTGCGAACAGCGTCAGCATTCCGAGAACCGCGGCGATCAGCACCATCGCGCCGACCATGCCGTACGAGGCCTGCCACCATCGTCGGAACGACCAGAACGGCAACCTTTCCACGTATTTTTCGCGGATCGTCGCCAAGACCCGCGTCTCGAAAAATGCGGGCGGCTCGGCAGTCACCGTTTCAGCGTGAACACGGAGCAAGCCCTGCGTGAATCGAGCTGCGAAAAGCGCCTCCGCGCAATCGGCACACTCGGCCGCGTGAACCTCGACCAATTCGAGCTCCGAATCAGCGAGCGCCCCGAGCCCTTTACCATCGATAATTTCAGTTACATGAACCACTTTCATTCCATTCAACCTTTGCGGAGCCTGCCGTCCTTTGCATTCAACAATTTCTGGATCGACTCGCGCATCCTGCGCCTTACCCTGAACGCCTTCGTCTTTATCTTCGCCTCGCTCCAACCCGTCATCCGGGCGACCTCTTTCACCGTCGCACCCTCGCCTTCCAGCATCTGGATGAGAAACGATTCGTCGGGAGGAAGCGTTTCCAGAACACGCCACACGAGATCCGCCGCGATCAGCTTGTCCTCGTGCGTTTGATGGTCAAGCGACGCGGCGTTCATCAGGCGCTCCTCGAGCCACTCAGACTCGTCATCGCTCAACTCCGAGACCGTCAGTTCCGACTGCGGCTTCGTCGAACGAAGGATGTTTATGCACGTCGTCACGGTAATCCGCGTCAGCCAGCCTTCGAGAGACCCTCGTCCTTCGTAGTTCGCAAGCTGGGTGTACGCCTTCAGAAAGACCTCCTGCGCCGCCTCCTCAACAAGACTGTGCCGTTTGAAGAAACGCGCCGAGTAACTGAAAACCCGCGGACTGAAACGTTTCACGATCTCGGCAAACGCCGATTCATCGCCGCCGGCAGCCTGCCGGGCGAGATCGATCTCGCTCATTGTCCCGTATTCGTCCGCCAACCGCATTCGAGCGAAACGCCGACCGGCGTCGCCACCATGCGATTCTAATGCGTAGGACGCCGAATTTTCAAAAAACGAAATCTCGTTCCGTTGGCTTAGACACGAAATTCTGTAGAATGGTTACATCCGCAACGCACTCCGGCGAGCAACTTTATGTAACCGATCCGCGAATTGCTTTGTCTAGCTTTCCAAGCTACGCGGCGGACCGACGGTGTGGATCGAATCCGCACTCTAACGATCGAATTTGATAAAGATGCGGGTTGAGCGACCGGCGGGGCGTTGCGGCAAACTATCATAGGTCTCCGAAGGAACTTCCGAAGGGCACCTACGAGTTAAGTTTCACATATATGTCATTCTTTCAACGCGGTCGAATCTCCGGGATGCTTCTTCCCGTGCTGATCTCGGCGCTATTTTTTTCTTCATGCAGCCGAACGGCCTCGAAATCGGCGAACGCTGAAGATCCCGATCTGAAGGCTGAGTCAGAGGTGATTCAGGTTTCGGTGTCGAAGGCGATCTCGAGGAACCTTCCGAGCTTCATTCCGACGACGGGTACGCTGATCGCCGACGAAACCTCGGACGTCGCCCCGAAGGCCTCAGGCAAGATCGTCAGCGTCACTGCGAACGTTGGTCAATTCGTGCGCCAGGGAGCGGTGATCGCAAAGATCGACGACCGCGACGCGCGGATCGCCTTGGCGCAGGCCAAATCGAAACTGGCGCAGGCGATCGCCGGCGTCCGTCAGGCCGAAGTAAAGCTCGGACTTGGTCCGAACGGGAAGTTCGATTCGAGCCTTATCCCGGAAGTCCGTGCGGCGGCGGCGAATTTCGATCAGGCGCAGACCGAATTGCGGCAGGCGGAAGCAAACGAAAAACGCTACCGCGAACTTGTCGAAACCGGCGACGTCGCGATGATCACCTACGAACAGTTCCGCACGGCGCGCGACACCGCCCGGTCGCGGGCCGCGAACGCAAAACAACAACTCGAGATCGCCGTCAATTCGGCGAAACAGAACAATCAGGCGATCAGGACCGCGGAGATCGCCGTCGACTCGGCAAAGCTTGATGTTGAAAGCGCGGAAAAGAGCGTAGCCGACACGGTCGTCGTTGCGCCCTTTTCGGGCTACGTTGCCGAGCGCCCGACGTCGGTCGGCGAGTTCGTTTCAACTTCCTCGATCGTCGTCAAATTGCTCCGAACGAACCCGATCAAAGCTCAGATCCAGATCGCCGAAGCCGATGTTCCTTACGTCGTGGTCGGCCGCGGCGTCTCGCTGACCGTCGACGCGTACAAGGACCGCAGTTTCGCCGGGTCGGTCACTGCCGTCAATCCGTCAATCGATGCGAATTCGCGATCGGCGATCATCGAGGCCGAGATCGAAAACGGTTCGAACGCGTTGCGGGCCGGGATGTTTGTCGCGGCGAAGATCACGCGCGACGGCGGAACGGTCGGCGTCTTCGTGCCAAAGGAGGCCGTTCAGCGTGATCAAAGCACTCAGAGCACGAGAGTATACGTGATCGTCGACGGGATCGCCCAGCAACGTACGGTGCAGATCGGAGACGATGAGAACGGAATGACGCGTATCCTGAACGGGGTCGAAGCGGAAGAAACCGTCGCGACCAGCAATCTCGGGCAATTGTACGCGGGGGCGAAGGTAAGTACGTAAATTTGCGATTTGCAATTTGCGATTTGCAATCGGACCAAACCTGAATAACCGGATTCATCTTTGCGAACCGCCGGATTCGGGCAGAAAATCGCAAATCGAAAATCGCAAATCGAAAATCGTGATATGCAGTGGTTAGCTGAAATTTGCGTTCACAGACCGGTTTTTGCATCGGTCATCGTGATGTTCCTGACCGTCGTCGGCGGGTTCAGTTTCTTCTCGATCGGCGTCGACCGGTTCCCGAAGATCGACGTTCCGACGATCTCGATTTCGACATCCAACCCCGGCGCGGCGCCGGCCGAGATCGAGACCGAGGTCACCGACCTGATCGAGGGCGCGGTCAACACGGTGCCCGGTATCGACCAGATGACCTCGTCGTCGTCGCGCGGTTCCTCGAACGTCACGCTCAATTTCAATCTCGAAAAGGATCCGGATCAGGCGTTTCAGGAGATCCAACAGAAGATCTCGACCGTCGTCGGGCGTCTGCCCGAAACCGCGGACCCGCCAACGGTCCGGAAGTCGGATCCCGATTCTTCTCCGGTTCTGATTTACGCCATCAGCGCGCCTCGTGATCTTGTCGCGCTCAACGATTTCGTCGAAACTGCGATCCAGGAACGGATCCAGTCGGTCGACGGGATCGGCGAAGTTATCATCTTCGGCGGCCGGCAGCGGCAGATCAAGATCATGATCGAGCCGGCGAAGCTCCGTGCGTACAATCTCGCGATCACGGATGTCGCCAATGCGATCCGCAGCCAGAACCTGGAACTTCCTGGCGGAAACATCACCGAAGGGGCTCGCACCTCCGGACTTCGTACCATCAGTAAACTGACCGAGGTCAGCCAGTTCAACGACATTGTCATTACAACGCGCAACGGTTACCCGATCCGCATCAGCGATATCGGACGGGCCGAGGACGGCGCCGCCGACGCCGGGTCGGCAGCTTCACTGAACGGCGTCCAATCACTTTATCTGGCGATCCGCAAACAGTCGGGATCGAACACGATCGCGCTGATCAACGGCGTCAAGGCAAGGATGGACCAGATCATTCCGACCCTGCCTCCCGACATGAAGGTCGTCATTACGCGCGACCAGTCGGAATTCATCGAGAACAGCCTGCACGCGATCGAGGAGCACCTCGTGCTCGGCGGCATCTGCGCGGCCGTTATCGTTTTCTTCTTTCTCTGGAACATCCGCTCGACGATCATCGCCGCGCTCGCGATTCCGACGTCGATCATCGCCGCGTTTGCCGCCATCGCCGCGCTCGGTTACTCGCTGAACCAGATGACGATGCTGGCGCTGACACTGATGGTCGGGATCGTCATCGACGACGCGATCGTCGTCCTTGAGAATATTTATCGGTTCGTTGAAGAAAAGGGCATGCCGCCGTTCCGCGCGGCGGTCGAAGGCACACGCGAGATCGGTCTCGCGGTGCTCGCGACGACGCTGAGTCTTCTCGCCGTCTTTATCCCGGTCGGATTCATGACCGGAATGGTCGGACGCTTCATGTCGAGTTTCGGCCTGACGGCCGCCGCGGCGATCGCGGTTTCCCTGATCGTGTCGTTCACGCTCACGCCGATGCTCGCCGCGCGCTGGATCAAACCGAGCAAAGCTCCGGACATCGGATCTGAGAACGGCGATTCCGAAGCTCCGTCCGTGCATAACGAAAGCAAGGACAGCTGGTTTTACCGGCATCTCGACGGCAGCTATACCTGGCTGCTGGAGCTTTCGCTGCGGTTTCGCTGGATCGTGGTCGCGATCTGCGTGCTCGTCGTCCTTTCGATATATCCGCTCTTCAACTTTGTCGGAATGGCGTTCCTTCCTGATGAAGACGAGTCGTCGTTCCAGATCTCGCTGCGCGGCCCGCAAGGGACGTCGCTCTCGGCGACGCAGTCGATCCTCGACCGCATCGCGCGCGACATCCGCGAGCAGCTTCCGGGCGTCCGCGCGACGCTCGTCCAAGCCGGCGGATTTTTCGGCGGCGGCGGGAGCAACTCCGGGAATGTCAACGTCAGCCTCGTTCCGACGAACGAACGTGAGTTTTCGCAGGCCGAGCTGATCAACAAGACCCGGACGATCCTCAAGAAGTACCAGTCGAAAGATTATCGGATCAACGCGTCGGCGCAAAACTCGATCTCGGGAAGCCTCGGATTGGGCCGTGGCGGGTCGGCGATCGGCTATTACATCTCCGGTCCCGACATGAGTCAGCTCGCGAAATATGCCGAGCAGCTTGTCGAGAAGATGAAACAGGATCCGACGTTCCGCGATCCCGACAGCTCGTACGACGTCGGCATGCCGGAGATCCAGGTCACTATCGATCGAGCCAAAGCGGCGGACCTTGGCGTGCGCGCCGGAGACGTTGCGACCGCCGTCAACACCTTCCAGGCCGGACAGCGGGTAACGACCTTCAGCCAGAACAACAAGCAATACGACGTCGTCCTTCAGGCCGACGAAAAATACCGCCGCGACCGAAACAATCTCCAGTACTTCACGGTCATGTCGGCGCGCGGCGGCACGATCGGGCTCGACCAGCTGGTGCAGGTCACGGAAGGCCGCAGCCCGGCGTCGATCAGCCGCTTGAACCGTCAGCGACAGATCACCGTCAGCGCCGGCTTGCAGCAAAATGCGTCCGAGTCGGATGCTTTGAAGAAACTGCAGGGCTACGTCAAGGAACTGAATCTTCCGGCCGAATACACCGCCGGAGTGACCGGTCAGTCGCGTGAATTGCAGAAGGCATACAATGCGTTCATGCTCGCCTTTCTGCTTTCGTTCGTGTTCATGTACCTGATCCTCGCTGCGCAGTTTGAATCGTTCATCCACCCGATCACGATCCTGTTGACCCTGCCGCTGTCGGTGCCGTTCGCGCTGCTTTCGACCGCTATCGCCGGGCAAACGCTGAACATCTTTTCGGCGCTCGGGATCCTGCTGCTTTTCGGTGTCGTCAAAAAGAACGCAATTCTTCAGATCGATCACACGAATCATCTACGCTCGATGGGAATGGGGCGCTACGAAGCGATCATCCAGGCAAATCGCGACCGTCTGCGGCCGATCCTGATGACGACGATGGCCCTCGTCGCGGGCATGATCCCGCTGCTGCTCGGGAGCGGCGCCGGCGCGGCGACGAACCGCTCGATCGGCGTACTCGTTGTTGGGGGCCAGACGCTCTGTTTGCTGCTGACGCTGCTCGCCGTTCCGGTCTTCTATTCACTCTTCGACGACCTCCAGCAGTCGGCACTGGCCCGCTCGGTCGGAGGCAAGGTCGGCGGTGTCACCGATCGCCTGCGCCCGGTGACCGGCTTCATTGCCGACCTGACCACGCTTTTCGCGCGTCGTAAGAAGAAAGACGAGAACGAGGACGGGAACGGAGAAGGTTAGGCCATGAAGAAGTTTGTATTTGGTTTGTTGATAGGTCTTGCCGCTGCCGTTTCATGCGCGGCGCAGACTCCTGTTCCGACTCCGACGCCGGCAAAACTTCCGGAAGACGTTCCGCCGATCGCTCCCGATTTCCGCGCGCCGGTCCGTCCGTTGCCGTCGGTCGAACGCGTCGGGGTCGACGTCGCAAACCAGCTTCCGCTGTCGCTGAACGACGCGATCAGGCTCGCTCTCCAGAACAACAACGATATCGAGACCGCGAAAAAGGACGTCGAGATCGCCGAATTCAATCTCCGCGGAGCGGACGGCGTGTATGCGCCGGCGTTCGTGTCGGACAGCTTTTACGAACGCCGGACGACGCCGACGGCTTCGGTCATCGGCGGCGCGGTCAACGGAGCCGTGACAAACTCGACCCTGACGAGCACCGCCGGCATTTCCGGGCTTACCCGGCGCGGTGGCGGATCGTACAATCTCGGATTCACCTCGTCACGGACAAACACTTCGAACCTGAACGCGACGCTCAATCCGCAGTTCCCGAGTTCCCTGTCGTTCATTTACGTCCAGCCACTGATGCGCGGGCGACGGATCGACAACAACCGGCGGACGATCGAAATCGCCAAGAAATCGCTGAGCATCACCGACCAGCAATTTCGCCAACGGGCGGTCGAGGTGATCGCGGGCGTCGAGCAGGCCTATTGGGATCTGGCTTACGGGCTCCGGAACTTGCAAGTTCAGATCGACGCCGTCAAACAGGCTCGTGTACAGCTTGAAAGCAACCAACGGCTCGTCGCGAAGGGCGTCCTCGCGCCGATCGACATTGTCGCGACGAACGCGCAGATCACGACGTTCGAGCAGGGCGTCTACTCGGCGCAGGAAGTCGTCACGGCCGCCGAAAACCGGCTGAAAACACTGATGCTCCCGAACCGCGGCAACGACATCTGGTCGCGCGCATTGGTTCCGGTCTCGCCGATCGAGCTCGATGTCCCGCGCGTCCCGCTCGAAAAAGCCGTTGATACCGCGCTCAATAACCGGCAGGAGATCGCGCAGCTCAAGACGTCGGCCGAGATCAACAAGATCAACGAACGGTATTATCGCGATCAGACGAAGCCGCAGATCGATCTGACGGGAACTTATTCTTCGAGCGGACTTGCGGGCGCGACGACCGCGGCATCGATCAATCCGACCACCGGGCTGAGCCGCGTTCCCGACAATCTGATCGGCGGTTACTTCAATTCGGTCGGAAATCTGATCCAGCAGGACTATCCGACGTATCGCGTCGGCCTGACGATCACGCTGCCGTTCGGCAACCGCATCGCGCGGGCAAATCTCGGACGGACGCTCGTCGAGGGAAGTCAGATCGAAACGTCGACGGCGCAGATCGAACAGGCGATCGAAGCCGATGTCCGCAACGCTTTGCAATCGCTGCGTTCGGCGGAGGCGAGACTCCAGGCCGCGGCGGCGACGAGGTCGTCGGCGGAGCAGCTTTTCGAGAGTGAGGAAAGGCAGTTCAAGGCGGGTACGACGACGGTTTTTCTCGTGTTTCAGCGCCAGAAAGACCTGATCGACGCCCGCGGGAAAGAGCTGCAGGCGCAGACCGATCTGAACAAAGCGATCTCGAACTTCCAGCGGGCGATCGGAACTACGCTCGAAGCGAACAGCGTCGAGATCACGAAGGAGATCACGCCCTCGCGGTTCATCATCCGTAATCCGAACGACTTCGGCTCGCGCGTTTTTACTGCCGATACAAAGTAGCTCGGGAGAATACCGCGTTCCCATCGACTTCCGTCAACGTTGTTCATGTGCCGTCGCTGCGCGCCCCGTCGCTGTCGTTGAGTCCGAGCATCAATATCTCGTCGTTTTCAAGCAGGGATTCCTGAAACGCGAAATCGGAGTCTTCCCGTCCGACGTACTTCGCCTCAATCTTTTCGAGGACACGAAAGATCACAACAACCGCGAGCGTAAGCGTGACGCCGCCAAAAGTGTGCCGAAACGGGTCGACAAGGACGAAAACCGGCACACTGAATTGTGTCCCCGACATCTCGAGGAAAAGCAAGACAATGCACCACGCAACCCAGTATTTGAGGCCGTAGAACATCACAAACGTGATCGCCAGAATCAGTGAGATCGACAGTTGCCGAACATATGGCCAGATCGAATCGAACGGTGATTGACGAATTTCATGCCAACCCGTCAGATCAAGGATCAGACCGGCGAGTACGATGAGCAACCAAGTTATCGCCGTCAAAACGAGGAAAATGCGGTGTCGCTTCATGAGATTCAGCCACCCGAGCGCTTCTCACATTCATCACATTAACTCTCTATTTGGTGAAAGTCCCGTCTTCGAGGTACCAGCGAAGCGCGATGTGCCGTTGCCGGTCTTCCGGATCGTCGGATCGACGCACTGCCGAAGATGCCCACGCAAGAATCGAGTCGCGGGTGAAATCCCACAGCAGCACCTTGCCGTCCGGGAAAATAAGCCAACGCGAACGGTTCGAACGGGGCCGTTCATTTATCGTGAGCAAAAAGGCGGTCGCTATTTTTGCCCGAACAACTCCCGGCGCGTTTCCCGACGCGCGCAGGTCGGCAAGCAGTTGTGTCCCGTACGCTTCGGGAAATATGCGTTGCTGGCCGAACGAAAAAACGAACTCGTGATCCGGGAACCGGCGGACGAAGTCCCAAAACCAATCGACGCGACCGGCCAATAGAAGCAAACTTCTGCGATTTGAAACGAATCGATCAAACCCGACTAGATTTCCCCGGCGGAACGGAAACGACACGTCGACCACGACATTCCGCGAAGCATCGTCACCGCCGATGCGGGCGTGCCAGATCAAGTCTTCTCCACCACCATTTACTGCCTCGAATCGCGAATCGTCGACCCTGAGTTTCGGAAAGACCTTACCGACCTGACTTTCGATACGATTGCGGCGCCAATCCGCGCTGAGATTCGGCGCGATCTCGTTCTCGATCTCGGCCGCGATCAGTTTCGGCAACTCATTTCCGTTGAGAAACTCGCGATTCGCAAATCCGGCGGGCATCAGGGCCGCGATCGCTTTGCCGAGCCGCGGATTCGGAAACATGAAAAGCGTCTGCTCGGCCGATCGAACAGTAATTGTCGAGCCGTCCTGTTTGGTGATCACGACCACGACGGACCGCGGCCGCGACGATTCGTCACGATTGCCGCCGACGGACAAACCAGGCAGGATCTGCCGAACCGATTCGCGATCGTTAACGGATCTGTCACTCCGATCGGCGGCCAAGACACGCGTAAAGATCTTCCCGACGAGTTCGAGATCCGTGAACGATCTCGCCCACAAATCCCTCTCGGCGGGAGAACCGAACTTCTTGAGGTAGTCCGGCATAAACGTCTCGACCCGGTTCTCGAGCCAGCCTTTCGTTAACCCCGCGGATTCCGGCGACGGTGAAGTACGGATCTCGATCTGGTCGAGGAGCATGCGGATGTAGTCGTCGGGGATGCCGCGGCCATTCAGTTGATACTCGCGCCGCCCGCGTTTGATCTCGATAGTCCCGCTCCTTCCGTCAGGTCCCGATGATTCAATAGTGACCGACTCGACCCCGTCGACCTGCGCCGCGGCCGGTATCGCAATTAGAAGGAGCGACGTGACTAAAACGCAGATCTTCATTCGTTAAAAAGGCCAACGCTCAGGGTCTGTACCCGCGAAAAACACGGTCCGTCTTTTCGGCGCGCTGGTGGCATGTCGCGCAATCGCTTTTCGTGGCGCGCGAAAGCAAGTTGAGTTCACCGTCGAAACTCAGAAATTCCCAATCTCCGGTCTTCTTGCTGAAGCCCCGCGCGTGTTTGACCATCGCGATCACTTTTTCCGGTGACGAAGCATCGGCCGTGACCTTGCTTTCGCGAACGATGATCGAACCTTCGGCGAAGACCGGGTTTTTGGCGTCCATCTGACCGGCGGCGATTTCGTTCGCGAACACGAACCCGTAGCGCGATTCGTGGACAGGTTTGAACATTGACTCAACGGAACGATCGTTCCGGCCGAGCGAAGCAAAGAGCCGACCGGTAACGCGTCCGAAAATCGATACATACTGAACAAGGTCTTTCCCTTCGATCCCCCGAACCGGGGAACCATCTGCGATCAACGTTCAGCCGCCGGCGGCGGAAAGATCCGGTTTGAACTCAGGTTCGTTCATCACGAAGGTCGCCGGGCGGGCGACGATTGGCTGCGGGTTCATCAGTCGCCATGATCGATACTCCGCGATCTGCCCGACTTCGTCTCCGGCGGCAAAGACCGGGACGGCGGTGACGACCGTGAGGATTGCGAGAATCAGATTGATTTTCATTAGTTCACGCTCCTTATGCTCAAAGGATGCCGGACGTTCATGATCGGTTGTCGCGACCGATCTCGTCTAATAACTTTTTTGCGCGGGGAGCGTAGAATCATCGTTCCATTTCAATCCGCGCCGTCCGGCGCTGAAACACTGAAAATTATGAAGATCAATCTCGTCCCGTTCGCCATCATTCTGTTCGCGCTGAACTGTTTTGCGGCTCCGTATCTGACCGAACCGTCGCTTTCGCCTGACCGCAAGGAGATCGCCTTCGTCTCGGGCGGAGACATCTGGACGGTTCCCGCGGCAGGCGGCACGGCGTCGCTTCTCATCTCGCACGCGGCGACCGAGTCACGCCCGATCTATTCGCCCGACGGCCGACAGCTGGCGTTCGTTTCGAACCGCACCGGCAACGGCGACATCTACATTCTCGACCTAACGACGAGCGGTCTGCGGCGGCTGACCTTCGACGACGCCGGCGACTCGCTCGACGGATGGTCGCGCGACGGCCGTTGGGTCTATTTCACATCCAACAGCCGCGACATCTCGGGGATGAACGATATCTTCCGCGTGTCGGCTGACGGCGGAACGCCGATGCAGGTCTCGTCCGACCGGTACACCAACGAATTCTGGTCGACCAATCTGAGCGACGGATCGATCATCTTCTCGGCCCGCGGGATCTCGAACGGGCAATGGTGGCGCAAGGGGCGCAGCCACATCGACGAAACCGAGATCTGGCAAAAGACGGGCGACAACTATACGCAGCTCGAACCGCGGGGCGCCAAACAGCTGTGGGTCGCGTCCACCGCCGACGGATCGAAGATCTATTTCGTCTCTGACCGCAGCGGCCAACAGAACATCTGGACCAAGCCGCGCGGCGGGCAGGCGAAACAGCTCACGAATTTCACCGACGGCCGCGTGCTGTTCATGAATCTCTCGTACGACGGCAAGGAGATCGTCTTCGAGCGCAATTTCAAGATCTGGAAAATGGACGCCGACGGCGGACGTCCCGCCGAGTTGAACATCGCGCTGCGCGGCGCACCGGTAAGTTCGATCGCCGATCGCCTGACGCTTTCGTCGCAGATCCGTGAGTTCGCGCTTTCGCCGGACGGCAAGAAGATCGCGGTCGTTGCTCACGGAGAGGTTTATGCCGCTTCGCCGAAAGAAGGCGGCGAGGCGGTTCGGCTGACCAAAACGGTCGGTCCCGAGTCGTTTGTCGCGTGGTCGGGCGACAGCAAAAAGGTCGTGTACGCGTCGGAACGGAACGGTTCGATGGAGCTCTTCCAGTACGATTTCACGGCTGAATCCGAGACACAGATAACTTCCGGAACCGATCAGGACTTCGCGCCGTTATTCTCGCCGGACGGCAAGAACATCGCGTTCATCCGCAACGGCCGGTCGGTGATGATCTACGATGTCGAAAAAAAGCAGGCACGTGAGACCGCGAAGATCTTCACGGACCGTCCGCCGCTGATCGGCAATAACACGATGGCGTGGTCGCCCGACAGTAAATGGATCGCATTTCTGACATATTCCCCGGAGAACCGCTCGTACACGAACGTCGCCGTCGCGGCGATCTCGGGCGGCGGCGCCAAACCGCTCAGTTTTCTTGCGAATTCGAACGCCGGATCGTTGTCTTGGAGTCCGGACGGAACTTACATTCTGTTTGACACCTCGCAGCGGACCGAAGACGGTTTCGTTGCGCGCGTCGATCTGAAACTGCGTTCGCCGAAATTCCGCGAGGACCAGTTCCGCGACCTCTTCAAGCAGGAAAATCCGAAGGACAAAACGCCGCCCGTTACGGTGCAGACACCTGCACCGGCGCCCGTTCCCTCGCCCTCCGTTGAAAAGAAGGACGAGTCGAAAAAGACAGAGATCGTGTTCGACGACATCCGCCGTCGGCTCAGCATCCTGCGGACCGGCGTCAGCGTCAACGAACAGGCGATCAGCCCGGACGGCAAGACGCTGCTCGTGACGGCATCCGCCGAAGGCCAGTTCAATCTTTACGCGATCAGTCTCGACGAACTCGCGACCGACACATCGGCAAGACAATTGACTTCGAGCTCGAATTTCAAGGGGAACGCGCGGTTTTCGCCCGATTCAAAGGAGGTCTTTTACATCGAGAACGGCCGGATCAACAGCCTTAATCTCGACCGCCGCGAGGCCAAACCCGTCAATATCGCGATCGATCTGAACGTCAGCTTCGGCGAGGAGAAGACCGAGATCTTCAAGCAAGGCTGGCGCTATCTGCGCGATCATTTTTACGACGACAAATATCACGGCGCCGACTGGAACGCGGTTTACGCGACCTACGAACCGATGATCCGCGACGCGAGGACGATGGACGAGGTCCGGCGGTTGATGGCGCTGATGGTCGGCGAACTGAACGCGTCGCATCTCGGCGTTTCGGGCGCCTCCGGGTTCCAGGCGACGCCGATCGGCAAGCTCGGACTGAGATTCGATCGTGACGAGTATGAATCGAACGGACGCTTGAAAGTCACCGAGGTAATCACGCTCGGACCGGCGGCCGTCGCGGGCGGCATCAACATCGGCGACTATCTGCTGTCGGTCGACGGAACGGCGATCGCGAACCGGACGAACATCGACGAGGTGCTCGAGAACAAAGTCGGCAAGCGCGTCACGCTTTCGGTCGCGTCCAAAGCCGACGGCTCGGACAAGCGCGAGGTGATCGTCAAACCGGTTTCGACCGGCGCGGAGAAGAATCTTTTGTACCGGCAATGGGTCGAAGCCAACCGCGCGTATGTTGACAAGATCAGCGGCGGAAAACTCGGTTACGTCCATTTGCCCGACATGGGATCGGGCACGCTGGCGCAGCTCTACGTCGATCTCGACGCCGAAAATCAGTCAAAGCAGGGTGTCGTCGTCGACATTCGGAACAACAACGGCGGTTTCATCAATCCGTACGTCATCGATATCCTCGCGCGGAAAGGCTATCTGACGATGCGCGAACGCGGCCTTTGGAATGTGCCGTCGCGCTCGGCTCTCGGGCAGCGCGCGCTCGAGCGTCCGGTGGTTTTGATCACGAACCAGCATTCGCTTTCCGACGCCGAGGATATGACCGAGGGCTTCCGCGCGCTCAAGCTCGGCAAGGTCGTCGGTGAACCGACCGCCGGCTGGATCATCTATACCTGGAACGCCGGGCTCTTCGACGGGACGACGGTCCGCCTTCCGCGCCAACTCGTGCTCGGCAGTGACGGGAAAGACATGGAACTCAATCCGCGTCCGGTCGATGTTCCGGTCACGCGCCCGATCGGCGAGACGCTGACCGGAAAGGATTCGCAGCTCGACCGTGCCGTGCGGGAACTCTTGGAAAAGTAAAAAGGGCAAAATTTGAAAGTAAAAAAGCCGTGGCGTTAATGCGACCGGTCGATTTTCGCTACTCACTTTCACCCGGTTTTACTTTAGTAAAAAGGGCAAAATGGGAAGGTAAAAAAGGCCGTGGCGTTAATGCGACCGGTCGATTTTCGCTACTCACTTTCACCCGGTTTTACTTTAGTAAAAAGGGCAAAATGGGAAGGTAAGAAAGCCGTGGCGTTAATGCGACCGGTCGATTTTCGCTACTCACTTTCACCCGGTTTTACTTTAGTAAAAAGGGCAAAATTAGAAGGCAAAAAAGGCCGTGGCGTTAATGCGACCGGTCGATTTTCGCTACTCACTTTCACCCGGTTTTACTTTTTACTTTTTACCTTTTACTTTTTACTTGAATCCACCTGTTGACGCGGACGGTACTGACAATTGAGAGCCTTTTTCAGACAATTCTTCACGCCGACGCGCGTGACCGTCACGAGTTTCGCGTTACTCATCGCGATCGGCACATTGCTGCTGCTGACGCCGTGGTCATGGACGAACGCGCACCGAGGTCAATCGATCGACGCGTTCTTTCTCGCCACGTCGGCCGTATGCGTAACCGGGCTCTCGCCGGTCGTCGTCAGTGAAGATCTTTCCGTCTTCGGACACATCGTCCTGCTGGTGCTGATACAGCTTGGCGGTCTCGGATTGATGACGTTCACGACGACGCTCTATGTTTGGCTCGGTGAACGGATGTCGATCACCGAGCGCCTTACCGTTCAGGACAGTTTTCTTCCGAACAGATCGACCCCGATCAAACGGATCCTCGGACTCGTCTTCGCTTTTACTTTCATCTCCGAAGCCATTGGCGTCATTTTGCTGACGGCATATTGGAGTGCGACCTCGAGATTTTCGGGTTTTGGCGAAACAGTCTGGATGGCCGTTTTCCATTCTGTCTCCGCTTTCACGAACGGCTCGTTCGCACTGTTCAGGAACAGCCTTGAAGACTTTCGCTCCGACTACTTCGTCCTGGTCGTGATCTCTGGCCTGATCATCCTCGGCGGATTTGGATTTCTCGTGGTTTTCGAGCTCAAGGAATTTGGCCGCCACCGGCTGACCGACCGCATGAGCCGATTTCGGATCGGCGTGCAGACGCGCCTGACGCTGATCACAACGTCCGTATTGATCGTTGCGGGCACGCTCGCGATCTTCTTACTTGAACGCGACGGCGCATTCGCGGAAATGTCGACGCCAACGGCGCTTTTGAATTCTTACTTCTTCTCGATCGTCCCGCGCACCGCGGGATTCAGCACCGTGCCGATGGGAAGTTTTGGCGGAACGGTATGCTTTGTTCTCACGATCCTGATGTTCATCGGCGCGAGTCCGGGATCGACCGGCGGCGGGATCAAGACCACGACCTTCGGGCTGCTTGTCGCCTACACGATCGCCCGCTTTCGCGGCAAGCCGCATCTCGACCTATGGAACCGGACTATCCCGCAGACCTCGATAGACAAGGCGACGGCGGTCGTGGTCGCGTCGGCGACGACGGTCCTGATCGGCGTGCTGGTGCTGATGTTCACTGAAACGCGCGGAATGAATGCGGTCGAAAGTCAGAAACTGCTGATGCCCGTGGTATTTGAAACGATATCGGCCTTCGGAACGGTCGGTCTTTCGCTCGATTTCACACCGCAGATCAGCTCTGCAGGCAAGCTGGTTTTGATCTTCTTGATGTTCGTCGGACGCGTCGGCGCGATCACGCTCGCGCTCGCGATCAGCCTCCGCTCGGCGCCTGCGAGGTTCACGTACGCGGAAGAAAATGTGATGATTGGATAGTCAAATTTCAAGATTCCAAAATTTCAAGATTCCAACGATTGTTGATCAATTTTGAATGCCGGTATTTTGGAATCTTGGAATCCTGGAATATGGAATAATCGGTCTATGAAGAGATTTGCAGTTATCGGAATCGGGCATTTCGGATCGACGGTCGCGCGGACGCTTTTTGACGCCGGTGCCGAGGTGATCGTCGTCGACAATGACAAAGACATCATCCAGGACGCTACCGAGTTTTCGACCCAGGCAATTCATGCCGACGCCACCGAAAAGCGCGCCCTCCAATCGCTAGGACTCGAAGACGTCGATGTCGCCATCGTCAGCCTCGGCGAACGCATGGACGTCATTACACTCGTCGCGTTGCACCTGATCGAGATCGGCGTTCCGTATACGTCCGTCAAGGCGTTGTCTGCCGATCACGCGAAGATACTCAAGGCGATCGGCGTGTCGGACATCATTCATCCCGAGGAAGAATCGGCGATCCGCCTAGCGACGAGACTGAGCCTCAACAACGTCATCGATTTTCTGCCGATGATCTCCGGATATTCGGTCGTCTCGATGCTCGCTACGCCGCTGGCGATCGGAAAGCGAATCTCGGACCTGGAAACGATGGACGTTCAGATCGTCGCGATCCAGCATAAGGAGAGCGAAAAGCCGACGCTGATACCGCACGACGAAGAGATCATCAAAAAGGGCGATGTCTTGATCCTGATCGGTGAGAACAATGAGATAACGAAGATCGCCGAACGCTACTGCGAGGACATCTGAGCGTCACGGGCATTCCGGCTTCTTTTGAACCCAAACAATGCGCGAAGGAAGGATGCGGATAATATCGATCGGCGGTCCGACGTACGCGTCGCGCGCCGCGATCTCGACTTCGACCAGCCGTCGAACTCCGGGAACGAGCCCGGTTTTCCAGAAATCCCTTGTGTCCTCAGGAAGGCCGTCGATCGCGTCGGTCTCGCCGATGAACCGGGTGACGTAGTTTCCCTCGCAGTCCGCGCCGCAGTCGGCGCTTGAGACGACCACGCCGGTCGATCCGTCCGGAAGCAATCCAAGCCGAAATCTGCGCAAGAGCAATGCCGGGCGCTTCTTCTCGAATCCGGCAAAGATCAATCGCAGAAAAACCTTACCCTCGACCTTCTCGCGATAGGTGATCTCACTGTTCCTCTTGAGTTCCCTAAGTTCCTCGGTGAGGGCTTCAACGACCTTTGCGGTTGCGGACTCAACGCGCCGCGAGAGGGTCTCCGACGAAGCGGCGGAAAGCGCATCAAGGACGATCTTCCGGATATCGAACCCGGTCTTGTGGTCACGCGCGAAGCCGGCGTAGCCGAATGCTAACTTCCCCGAAACGACGATCTTGCAGGCGGTCGTTCCGGTGGCGTTGCCGAACGTGTCCGTGACCTTGCTGTCGGCGCCGATCACGATCTCCTTTCTTGTTTTCACGGCGACTATCGTCGTTGCCTCGGCGGCAACAGCCGCGAGCGCAACCGCGATCACTATGAAAAGGAAGCGAGTCGTCATCGATCGGGATCGGATACCATTTGATTCGAAAACAGTCTCAACTTTTCGTCGCTTTCCCCCATGGTGACGATCTTCTCGAATTCAAATCCAAGTTTTTCGAGCAGGCGGATCGAACCTGCATTGTCGAGCGTCGTGATCGCGAAAACTCGGGTGAAACCGAGTACTTGCGCACCGTAACGCATCATCGCCTTGGCCGATTCGAGCGCGAAGCCCTGACGTTCGAACTGAGGCAAGAACGCGAAACCGATGTCGGGTCCGTCGAGTCCCGGCCGGCGGACGAAACCGCATATGCCGATTTGGGATTCGGGATTCGGGATTTGGGATTTGAGTTCAACCGAGTAGAGTCCGTAGCCGTGATCGCGATAGCTTTGCCGATAGCGGTTCTCGATGAAGTCGCGCGACTCATCAACCGTACGTACGCCGCGGTCGCCGATGTTTTTGATGAACGACGGCTGATTGAGAAGGTCAAGAATGAACGCGGCGTCGCGCTCGGCGTCGAGTTCGCGGATCACGAGACGTTCGGTTTCGAGAAGATGGATTTGGACGTCGGAATTCAACTGAATAATTGAAAGTTGATAGTTGAAAGTTGATAGGTCACTCAACCGCTTCCCCGCTTTCGGTCTGTTGCCGCGCGTGGTACGAAGAACGCGTCAGCGGCGACGATTCGACGTGCTTGAAGCCGAGGTCGAGCCCGATCCGCTTCCATTCGGCGAATTCTTCCGGCGTGACGTAGCGCTCGACCGGAAGCCGGCGTTCATAAGGCTGCAGATACTGGCCGATCGTCATGATATCGCATGACACTCTTCGG
>JAKQII010000147.1 GCA_029557535.1 Acidobacteriota bacterium | reverse complement strand
TGCGCGTAAAGAGATGTTTTCCCGCAAAGACGCCAAGCCGCCAAGCAAAACCTTGCGCCCTTGCGCCTTGGCGGGAACGCAATTCGAATGATCCGAAATTGCGCAACTTCGGCTCGTCGACGCCGGTGATCGATTTAGCCGACGCAAGCCGCCAGGTAAAACCTTTGCGCCCTTGCGCCTTGGCGGGAACGCAATTCGAATGAACCGAAATTGCGCAACTTCGGCTCGTCGACGCCGGTGATCGATTTAGCCGCGGATTTGAGCAGAAAGTACAGAGATGATTGAGCTTAGGCCGTCGATTGCGACCGAATCGCAAATGCGCCATGATCTGGCTTAATGGATTATCCGCGTCATCCGCGGCAAATGCGTAATCCGGGACTAACCCGTCGAAATGATGAATATGATCAATAAACTTTTTGCGTCGGTGGCGTTAGCGTCAATCCTCGCCGGTTCGGTTTTCGCCGGCGGATTGTTAGGGTTCTCGGCAAGCGGATTGGCCCAACAAACCGAGCTCGAAGCACGTTTCGACAAGTCGCTGAATGCCGAGAACCTGCGCGAATGGATGAGGTTCCTGAGTGCGCGGCCGCATCATGTCGGATCGCCGAAGGGCAAAGAAAACGCCGAATTCATGCGCGATCTTTTCCGGAAATGGGGTTACAACGCCGAGATCGAGCAGTTCGACGTGCTCTTCCCGACGCCGAAAACGCGGATTCTCGAAATGATCGCGCCCGAGCGCTTCACGGCGAAACTCGCCGAACCGCCGGTCGAGGGCGACGCCACCTCCGGCCAGACGTCGGAACAGCTTCCGACGTACAACGCGTTTTCCGCCGACGGCGACGTCACCGCGCCGCTCGTGTACGTCAATTACGGCATTCCGCGCGATTACGAAGAACTGGCGAAACGCGGGATCGACGTCAAAGGCAAGATCGTCATCGCCCGCTACGGCGGCAGTTGGCGCGGCATCAAGCCGAAGGTCGCGGCCGAAAACGGCGCGGTCGGTTGCCTGATCTATTCGGATCCGCGCGACGACGGTTATTACCAGGGCGATGTTTATCCGAAAGGCTCATGGCGAAACGAGAACGGCGCGCAGCGCGGATCGGTTGCCGATATGCCCGTTTTTCCCGGCGACGTCCTGACCCCCGGAATCCCCGCGACGAAGGACGCGAAGCGGCTCGATCGCAAATCCGCCCCGACGATCACGAAGATCCCGGTGATGCCGATCTCGTACGCGGACGCGCTGCCGCTGCTCAAAACGCTCGACGGACCGGTCGTGCCGGACGGGATGCGCGGCGCGCTTCCGATCACCTATCACTTCGGCGGCGGCGACGGAACCCGCGTCCATCTCAAACTCGAATTCAATTGGGACATCAAACCCGCATACGACGTCATCGCGAAGCTTCCCGGATCCGAGTTTCCCGACGAGTGGGTGATCCGCGGAAACCACCACGACGCCTGGGTGAACGGCGCCGACGATCCGATCAGCGGCCTCGTGGCGCTGCTCGAAGAGGCGCGCGCGGTCGGTGAATTGGCGAAGGCCGGCTGGAAACCGAAGCGGACGATCGTTTACGCCGCTTGGGACGCCGAGGAACCCGGTCTGATCGGATCGACCGAATGGGTCGAGATGCACGCCGACGAACTTAACAAGAAGGCGGCCGTCTACATCAACTCGGATTCAAACGGGCGCGGATTCCTTGGAATCGGCGGCTCGCATACGCTCGAGTCGTTCGCAAATGAGCTCGGGAAATCGGTCCCTGATCCGCAGACCAAGCTTTCGGTTTGGGAACGCGCCCGGGCAAACCAGATGGTCAACGGCTCGCCCGCGGTCAGAAACGAGCTTCAGTCGCGTCCGGATATGAGGATCTTTGCGCTGGGATCCGGTTCCGACTACACGCCGTTCCTTCAGCACATGGGGATCGCCAGTCTCAACATCGGATTCGGCGGCGAGGACGGTGGCGGATCTTACCATTCGATCTATGATTCGTTCGAACATTACACACGATTCGGAGATCGGAATTTCGAATACGGAATCGCGCTCGCGAAGGTCTGCGGACGTGCCGTAACGCGTTTCGCCGACGCGGATATGCTTCCGTTCGGATTCACTTCGTTCGCGGACACGGTCGGCGTTTACGTCGGTGAGATCGTTAAACTGACCGACACGATGCGTGAAGAGACGGCGACGATGAACAAACTGATCCAAAGCGGAATGCTCACGGCCGCACAGGATCCGACGCGCGTTTTTGTCGCGCCGAAACCAGAACGTCCGGTCCCGACGCTCAATTTCACACCGCTGCAGCAAGCGCTCGCCCGACTTCGCGAGTCGGCCGCCCGTTTGGACGGGGCGCTTAAGGAACGGACGCTCGCCCCGGCGACGCAACGCGAACTCAACGCGATCCTGATGAAGGCCGAGCGTGATCTTTTGTCCGAGAGCGGGTTGCCGAAACGCCCGTGGTTCCGGCATCAGATCTACGCGCCGGGCTTCTACACGGGGTACGGCGTGAAGACTATTCCCGGCGTGAGGGAAGCGATCGAACAGCGGGACTGGATCGAGGCGGGTCGGCAGATCGAGTCTGTTTCCGGGACGCTTGACCGGTTTTCCGATACGCTCGATCGGGCGGCGAAGCTTGCCGGAAGGTAAATCTGAACGATATGAATGAACTGCTAATCGCGAAAAGCGGCGCGATTCTGACACTTACGCTGAACCGCCCGGAGAAGCGAAATGCCCTGAACGACGGATTGATCGCGGGATTGTCGGATGGGATCGCCGCGGCGAAAAGTGATTCGGAACTGTGCGCGGTCGTCATCCGCGGCGCCGGTCCGGATTTTTGTTCGGGAGCGGATCTCGCGGCGCTTCAAAAGATCGCCGACAGCGACATTCTCGAGAACCTTGAGGACGCGAAAACTCTCGCCAGGTTGTTTTCGGATATGCGCTCGCTGCCGATTCCGGTCGTCGCCGCCGTTCACGGGAGGGCGCTCGCGGGCGGTTGCGGGCTGGCGGGTGCGTGCGACATCGTCCTCGCGTCGCGGTCGGCGCGGTTCGGATATCCGGAAGTGAAGATCGGCTTCGTGCCGGCGATGGTGATGGTGATCCTGCGGCGGAATGTGTCGGAAAAGCGGGCGTTCGAACTCGTTTCGCGCGGTTTCGATTTTTCCGCCGAAGAAGCGGAACGGATCGGACTGGTAAACCGTGTTTTCGACGACGATTCGTTCGAAGCGGACGTCGCGGAATTCGTTTCGGCTTACGAAAAAACGTCACGCTCGGCGGTGACGCTGACCAAGCGTCTGCTATATCAGATGGACGGGATGGATTTCGATCAGGCGCTCGAAACGGGCGCCGAGGTCAACGCGATCGCGCGGATGACGGAAGACTGCAAGAAGGGGATTTCGAAGTTTTTGAAGAAGTGAGTCGTTGGCTGCTTGTTGATGGATAATCGTTGATTGTTGTTCGTTTGCGAGCATTTTTGGCGCGCAATTAACGATCAGCAATGAACAATCAACAACTACAATGTCTTCAACGCATCCGCCGCCATCTTTCGTTCGGCAAGGATCTCCGCGTCGGAAGCCGTCGCCGTCAGTTTCATGAATTCCTGAAACGCTTCTTTTGCCGCCTGTTGGTTGCCTTTCTCCACGTATAACAATCCCAATCTGAAGAACACTGCCTTTGAGCTCATCAGAAGTTCTTTCCGGGCGCGATCCTTCGCTTCTTCAAGTTCCTTCAAGGCCTCGTCCTTGTTGCCGCGCGAGTATTCGATCACCGCGATTTTCTCGGTCAGCGCCGCGTAATAGATCGGCAGCCGTTTGCGCGCCTCGCGCAGATAGCGGGCGGCACGCACGAGATCGTTCTTTTGCTGGAGCGCGACGGCGAGTCCTTCGTACGCCTGATAAAGCGTATAGGCATTGAGGTTATCGTTTTTCATCTCGGTCACGGTCTGAAGGTCCCAGACCGCTTCCTCGAAACGTTCAGTCGCGATCAAGGCCTGAGCACGTCCGACGAAAGCACCCGGATTCGGCGAGATCTCGAGCGCGGCGTTGAAGGCGTCGACGGCTTCCTTCGGCTTTCCGGCCGCCGCCAACGCCGACCCGTACTGGGACATCGTCGAGGCCGACTGCGGATCGACCGCCGCGGCATTTGTCCAGAGCGTCAGGTCGCTCGACCAGACACGGTTCATGGCGAAAGTCGCGATACTGAGCGGCACCGCGAGCACGGCCGCCGCGATCAGGAGCGATCGGGCCGACAGCCGATCCCCGGCCGCCGCCAGGATCATCATCAGAAAACCGAGCACCGAAAGATACAAATAGCGGTCGTGGACGATCTGGTCGGCCGGAAACGCCGTCAGGTTGAAGGCCGCGACCAGGGGAAGAAAGAACAGCGTCGTGCCGATGAGAAACCTGAAATCGCGTCGGGCAAGGAGAATGACGACGCCGGCCACGGCCAAGGTCACGAGGAGCGGCAGGATGAATTCAAAGAAGCCGAAACCGGTCGTTGCCCGCAACGGATAGTTGATCGACAGCGTGTACGGAAAGACCAGTTGTTTGAGGTAAAAGACGAAGACTGTCGGAATGCTGAAAAACGCGTCGGCCAACGGGACGGGGTTTTCTACCGGACGGGTGATCGCGCCGAGAACGGCCCATCTCGCGGCGAAATAGACACCCGCGACAAGCACGAAACCGGCGGTCGCACGAAGAGCTGCCGGCGACCAAAGCCTGAACCCGTCATCCTCGGTTCGTGAAAACAGGATGTAGTAAACCGGCAGGCACGCGATCGCCACTTCCTTTGATCCGAGCGCCAACGCGTACAGGATCATCGAAAGTGCCAGATCGGCGAAATTCCCTCCGCGCCGCCGATTCTCGGCGAACCAAAGCGAAGCAAGCAGACAAAGGGCGAACAGAAGGTCGGTCGATCCCGAGATCCACGCGACGGATTCGGCATGTACGGGATGGACGGCGAACAAAAGCGCCGCAACGAACGATGGAGTGTCCGAAAAGCCGAATCGTCTGAGCAGGAGAAATCCGAGAACGCAGACTCCGAGATGGAGCAGGATATTGGTCACGTGCCAGCCGAACGGGTTAAGTCCGAAGACCCTGTAATTCAGGATCATCCACGACACGAACGTCGGTCGCCAATAGTTGCTCGCGGTGTACTTGCCATCGCCCTTGAACGCCCAGACGTCCGACGTCAGCGCCGCGCCCGCAAGGCTCAGGTTCTGGATCAGCGGGTTGCGTCCGATCTGGCGGTTGTCGTCGTAGACGAAGCTGCCGCCGAGCGAGTTCGCGTAGACGAGAAATCCCGCGAGAACGATCGCCAATATCCATTTCCAGTCGCGGTCAAATTTCATAATCGGGGTCGGCAGGGCCAGTAAAATTAACGCAAGTTTAGGCTTCGTGCAAATTCAATGCAAATTCAAGCGGGTCGTCGGCGATCGCGTCGATCAGTCCGATCCGCAGTGCTTCTTTGGCCCCGACGCGCTTTCCGGTGAGGAAAATTTCGAGCGCTTTCGCTTCGCCGACGAGGCGCGGAAGACGCTGCGTGCCGCCCCAGCCGGTCATGATCCCGAGATTGCCTCCGGGATGCGAGAACTTCGCATTCGGCGAAGCGATCCGCCGCCGGCATGCAAGGGCGAGATCGAACGCACCGCCAAAGCAAATTCCGTTGACGGCGGCGGTCGAATCGAGCCGCGCGATCTTGTCCATCAGCGTCTGGCCGCGACGGGCGAATTCGGGCGCCGATTCGCCGGTGATCAGCGCGATCTCGCGCAGGTTCGCGCCCGAGGCGAAAATATCGCCCGTCCCCGTGAAAACGATCCGTATCGGGCCGTTTTCAAGGGAATTGTCGAGGATCGCATGCAGTTCGACAAGCACGCCGATCGAAAGCGGATTCCGCTCCGAAACATTTTTGAATCGGATGACGAGGCGGTTTGCGGAGTGTTCGGTTAAGATCGCGTTAGACATCGCTCTTGTCGAAATTCAATAATAAGTGCATGTTTCGCAGCAACAAAGCGCATCCCTGGCACGGAATCCCGATCGGCGAGGGTGTTCCCGACGAAGTGACCGTATTTATCGAGATCGTTCCGCGCGATACGGTCAAGTATGAGGTCGACAAAGAGACCGGTTACCTGAAGATCGACAGACCGCAGCAATACTCGAACGTCGTGCCGGCAAATTACGGTTTTATTCCGCAGAGCTACTGCGCGACGAGGATCGCCGATCTGGCGCGGGCGAAATCCCCTGAAATCGAGATCAGCGACGGTGACGGCGATCCGCTCGACATTCTCGTTCTTTCCGAGCATCACATTCCGCGCGGCGACATCATCCTCAAGGCGCGTCCGATCGGCGGATTCTGCCTGATCGACGGCGGCGAGGCCGACGACAAGATCATTGCGGTGCTCAAGGGCGACAAGGTCTTCGAACAGTACGAGGAGATCAGCGAGCTTCCGAAGGGGATCCTCGAACGCTTCGAACATTATTTTCTGACGTACAAGAGTCTTCCCGATGAGCCGAACAAGTGCGAGATAGCTTATAGTTATGGGCGTGAGGATTCGCACCGCGTGATCGAATCGGCGATCGCCGATTACGCGGATCTATTGGCGAAGCTCAAGTGAAAAGTGAAAAAGGGGAAAAGTGAAAAAGGGGAAAAGTGAAAAGTCAGATTCGGGAGCAGCGCTGTCGATACCGCGTGCGTGAGCGGGTGAGTGGATGCGCGGGCGCTGTCAGAACCGGGAGCGGCAAGCGACCGCGTCGAAAGCAAAAGGTAGAAAGGCAAAAGTAAGAAAGTCGAGTTTGAACGGTGAACTCCAAACAATAAGTCGTGGAAACGCAAGACGAAAAAC
>JAKQII010000123.1 GCA_029557535.1 Acidobacteriota bacterium | reverse complement strand
GCGAAGCCTGGAATGCGAAGCCTGGAATGCGAAGCCTGGAATGCCGCCTGGAATGCGCAGCCTGGAATGCGCCTGGAATGCGCCTGGAATGCGCAGCCTGGAATGCGAAGCCTGGAATGCGAAGCCTGGAATGCGAAGTCTGGAATGCCGCCTGGAATGCGAAGCCTGGAATGCTTGCAATGTGAAACGCGCAGTCTGGAATCCGATCAAACAGGATTGAGGATCACGATCTCGGCGCGTTGGCGGGCATCGTCAGGGAACTGCTCGATGTTCTCCGCGACTCTTTCTTCAGTCATTATCTCGTTTATTTCAAACTCTTTATCGTCAAACGGCGGCATCAGCAATCCCGGGTATCGCCGACGAAAGTCGGGGGCGAAAACCTCGTCATAGTATTTCCGGGCCTCGTCTTTCGTAATGACGACGAACGATCGGAACCTGAAATCCAAATATTGCTCGATCTTCACCCGTTCTTCCATCATCCGCTGGAAATTGTCGTCTTTTACCGAATCAAAGCCGACCTGCCTCAACCGCCGTTCGAACTCGGCGGTTGACGGAAAGGATTCAAGGGTGCGACTGATTTCGCGGTTGATCTGCGCCTCGGTCGGAGCTGCACCCGGCAATCGTTTTGCTTCGATAGCGATGAGGCGCTGATTGATGACGATCTCGAGCGCCCGGTTGAGGTCTTCGGAACTCGGGGAATCGAGCTGAACCCGGGGTTGGAGCGCCAGCGTCCAAAGCAGGTCCGAATAGGTGATGAGTTCAGGCTTTCCGGCGCGGTCATCGACGGTCGCGACGGTCTTGTCGATGACCCGTTGCCCCGGCGCGCACACGACCAACGCGATTGTCGCCAGTACAAAGACAAAAGTCTTGTTCATCAACAATTTCGCGACTTGTCGTGACCTCCGTTTCATGCCGATTCAACGATTCTCAAACTTATCGCCCAGTGTGTCAAATTCGTCCGAATTGGTGTGTTAAAACCGTTGACAAAATGTTAAAAATCCTTTTTAATTTAGTGAGAAGTTTTCCTCGCTTCTTAGTTCGCTTTCAATCCCACCCCATCAGATGACGAATTCCGCCAAAAATTTGGCAGGTCCAAAATACATGCTGACCCCAAAGACCGCGAAACGACAGTCGAGATCTTACTCTGTTCATGAGAACGACTCGGATGGCGCGAACGATCTCCGGATTATCACGGAGCTCGGCCGTAGCCTGTTGTTCACGGTTCATCCGAAAAAAGTCGCCGCCCGTGTCGCCGAGGCCGTCAAATCCGGCACCCGAGCCGACGTTTGCGCCGTCATCGTCGAATTGGAGCATATCGGATTCATCAGCGCGGTTTGCACTTCGTTCGGCGTCGAAGCAGAACACGAATGGATCGACAAGACTAGGTTCCGCGAGTGGCGGGATCTCCTCCCGCCCCAGGTTTCATATCTATCGGAATCGGAACTTTTGCTCTCAGGGGGAGATCATTCCGTCGAATACATCGCTCCGCTCCATATCAACGGCGACATCAAAGGCGCGATCGTGACCGGATTCGGATCGCCGGACGAATGCTCCGAACGCTCGAAGCGGGTGATCGACGCCGCGACCCAGCTCGCGGCGATGAGCATCAATCTTTCGGCGCACTACGAGGCGGCGATCAACGACTCGATCAACCGCGCGAAAGAGGAGCATAGGCGATTCACCGAAGCCGTCCTCGACGCGCTGCCGGTCTCGATCTATGTTATTGACCGCGACTACCGGATCGTCAGCTGGAACCGGCATCGGGAGATCGGAACGCAGGGGATGCCCCGGGATGCGGTCATCGGGCGTAACGTCTTCCAGGTCTTTGCAAAATATCCGCAAGGAAAATTGCGGGAAGAATTCGAGCGCGCGTTCGAAACCGGACGGATAGAACGGATCGAGCAACAGACGGTCGCCGACAACGGTGCCACCCAGCATTGGCTCGTCAGCAAGATCCCGATGAGCGATCAGGTGACCGGCGAAGTGACGCACGTCATCACGGTCGGGGAAGACGTCACGATGCGGGTCGAGGCGATACATGCCGCTGGGCGCGCGGAAAAGCTCGCAGCCGTCGGACGACTCGCCGCGGGCGTCGTGCATGAGATCAACAATCCGCTCGCGACGATCTCAGCATGTGCCGAATCACTCGAGTCGAGGGTCAACGACGGCGAATTCGGCGCGAGTCCGGAGATCGAGGATCTTCACGAATATTTGGGACTAATCCGCAGCGAAGCGTTTCGGTGCAAGGCTATCACCAACGGTCTGTTGGATTTCAGCCGCGCGAGATCCGGTAACCGGTTGCCGATCGATGTCGCCGATCTCATCAAGTCGTCTGCAAACCTGATATCTCACCAGAAGCGCGGCACCCGGATCGAATTCAACTTCGAGATCGCCAACAAGCTCCCGTTGATCAACGCCGACGGCGGACAGATCCAGCAGGCGATCATAGCACTCGCGACGAATGCGATCGACGCGATGCCGAATGGTGGAGCGTTGACGTTTCGGGCGTACGCTACGAACGAACAGCGTTTGACGATCGAAGTTCAGGATACCGGGGTCGGAATTCCGTCAGAGAACATGTCGAAGGTATTCGAACCGTTTTTCACGACGAAGGAAGTAGGCAAAGGAACCGGGCTCGGCCTCGCCGTTTGCTATGGAATAATCACGGAACACGGCGGACGTCTCAGCGTCCGGTCGAACGTCGGTGTCGGAACGACCTTCACGATCTTCCTCCCAATCAAGAATGGGGTTTGACGGCGACGGTGGTTGCGGTTTGGCTGCCGCACCGCAACCCCGATCCCCAAAACCGGAATTGAAGAATGTTATGGCAAAACTATTGGTAGTTGATGACGAAAGCAACCTTCGCCTCGTAGTTCAAAAGGAACTGAGCCGACAAGGTCATGATGTCGATACCGCCCCCGACGGCGAATCGGCATGGGACGCGCTCGAGCAGGAAGATTTCGACGTCCTTCTGTGCGACATAAACATGCCGCGGCTCGATGGTATCGGACTGTTGCGCCGATTGCGCGAGAAGTCGCAAAATCCGCCCGAGGTCATCATGCTAACCGGGCAGGCGACCGTCGAATCGGCGATCGAGGCAATGAAACTCGGCGCGTATGATTATCTGACGAAACCGTACCGCATCACGGAACTCTCGGCTCTCGTCCAACAGGCGGCCGAAAAGCAGAAGCTGAAGATCGACAATCAGCGGCTGCGGGCCCAGATCGAGCGCACCACGAACAAGAACATGCCCGAGATGGTCGCTGAGTCGCCGCAAATGAAGGAAGTTCTGCGACTCGTTCAGCGCGTCGCGCCGACCGATACGTCGGTGCTGATCACGGGCGAATCCGGTGTCGGAAAGGAACTTGTCGCGCAGGCGCTTCACCGTCTCGGAAGGCGCAAGGACAAGACCTTCGTCGATCTGAACTGTGCCGCTCTTCAGGACAATTTGCTCGAATCGGAACTTTTCGGTCACGAGGCAGGCGCATTCTCGGGCGCGCGTGGACGGAAACTCGGATTGTTCGAGATCGCCGACGGCGGCACGATCTTTCTCGACGAGATCATGGAGATGCCGATGCAGCTTCAATCGAAGCTCTTACGGGCGCTCGAAACGAGATCATTTTTCCGGGTCGGCGGAGTCAAAAAGGTCGAAGTCGACGTCCGACTGATCGCCGCGACGAACCGCGATCCGAAACATTCGGTCGCCGACGGCAGTTTCCGCGCCGACCTTCTTTATCGGATCAACAGTTTTGAGATCAATATTCCGCCGCTGCGCGAACGCCGCGACGACATCGAGCCGCTCGCGCGTCACCTTCTGCACAAGATCGCCGGGCCGAACGCTCCGGAAATGACGCCGCCGGTCGTCGAAGCGCTGAGCCAGTACAGTTGGTCCGGCAATGTCCGCCAGCTCAGAAATTGCCTCGAACGCGCGGTGCTGTTTTCCGACAACGGCAAGATCACGGTCAAGGACCTGCCGGCGGAGGTCATCAGCCGTTCCGG
>JAKQII010000116.1 GCA_029557535.1 Acidobacteriota bacterium | reverse complement strand
CCCGAACGCGGTTGGAACGATTGACCGCGTGGTGGCGAACCCAAAGAAACCTTGGGGAGAAATTGAAAATGAGTTTTAAAATTTTTGCCATTGTGATAACTGTTTTGATTCCGTCGGTCACTGGTTTGTTGGCTCAATCGGCTACCAAGGTCGAGACGGTCACCGGTAATATAGTCGCGATGCAGTCCCGATCTCGATGTCCCGCAGAATGCGTTTTTAAGGGCAGCTTTGGAACAACTGTCGAGTACTGGATTTTCCGAATCGCTGACGACACTTCGGGAGCAAAACCACGTTATATTCATGTTGAGTATCAAGTATTCAAGCGCGGCCTAAGCGATGCTGAACTGAATACGTTCTTGACGATCAGAATCAAGCCGTTCGAGGATCTAGACTGTAATAACCGGGTGAAACAAGGCTCGTTCAACGATGGTGATGGTTGGTTCAGGCGGCCGGTAAGAATCAGCGATTACCTAAGGATCAGATCAGACAACAAAGACAATCTCGAGGATTTCACGGATTTCCCGTGTTTCTACGTTAATGAGTTTCCGGTAATCAACTCAAGCAATTCTGAGAAGTAGATTTTTCATCCTGTTGACAAAAATCGTTTACTTAGCCCCTAAGGGGCGTCGGAGCGGTAACCCCGGGCGCGCGAAACAAGGCCGGGGATCCGACACGTTCCTTGATTCTCGAATTCAAGCTCAGTTGACCGCGAAACTGATGTTGACGACCGCCGTGACGTCCTTGTCGATCGTGCTCGTGTCGTAGATTCCGTAGTCCGATACATCGGTCGAATCCGCCGCGGTGACCTGCATGACGCCCATTCGCGCGTTCTTCACCGCGCCGATCGAATCTCCGGTACTCGAGGCGATCTTGACCGCCCGCGCCTTTGCGTCGCTCGCCGCCTCGCCAAGCATCTCGACCTTCAGATCTCCGATCCCAGTGAAATAAAACTTCGGCGCCGACGACTCGACCATCACGCCCTGATTGATCAGTTCGGTCGCCTGCCGCGCGATCGCGGCGATCTTCTCGACCTCATTCGAGCGCACTTCAAGGCTCTGCTTCAGAACATAACCGGTGATTTCACCGGTCTCGTTGCCGTTCGAATCGGTTCGCTTAAGCGTCGTCGTCGTGATCGCCGAAACCGTGATCTGGTTCTCGGCGACGCCTTTCGAGATCAGATACTGCCTGACCTTCGGGATGTCGCCTGAAAGCCTCGTGTACGCGTCGGCGATCTGCGATGCCTGATACGATACATCCGCCGACCAGACGACAAGGTCCGATTTGATTCGTTTCTTGGCCGAACCGGTAACCGTCACGGAATCGTCGCCGCGCCGTGACTTGGCAAAGAACCACCCGAAAATGAACGATGAGAGTACGAGTCCGACGGCGATAACGAACGCCGCGTTGACCCAATTGCTGCTTCTTTCGGTGAACATATTTACACCTCGATCGATGAATTCACGATCATGACTGCAAACGACATGCCGTTGTTCTTCTTAGGCTTTGGAGATATCTGAGCCGAGTTTGGGGAATAGACACCTCGGTTCCTCAACACCGTTGATCGACTTAGCCGCGGATTACGCAGATAACGCGGATATGAGCAGAAAGTGTAGATCTGAATGAAATTAGGCCGTCGATTGCGACAGAATCGCAATTCTTCAGGATCTGGCTTAATGGATTATCCGCGTCATCCGCGTTCATCAGCGGCTAATGCTTTATCCGGGTTGAAAGGACTCACTGCGGAAAATCGCTCCGTTCGGCGCCGTCCGGCGGGTGATTTGCACCAGTGACCTAACGATCCTGCAAGGCTTCGACCGCCGATTCGATGACAAACGAGTTTTCGGCGAGCGCGTCGCGGCTTTGATCGGCCGCACATCCGGTTCGGTGCATGACGATCGCGATGCGCAGATCGTCGCCGGCGCGGCCGAGAAGTTCGGCTGCGGCCGTTTCCTCGAGCCCGGTTTCGGCGATCAGGATCCGCAAGGATCGTTCCTTGAGCTTGATGTTCGACGATTTGACGTTCGTCATCCGGTTGCCTTTGACGTAACCGAGGCGGATCATCGCGGTCGTCGAGATCATGTTGAGGATCATCTTCTGCGCCGTTCCCGACTTCATCCGCGTCGATCCCGTGATCGCCTCGGGGCCGACGACCGCGACGAGTGCCGATTCGGCCGCCTCCGTGATCGGCGAATCGGGAACGCAGGTCACGCAGGCCGTGAAACAGCCGAGCCCGCGGGCGAATGCGAGCGCGCCGATGGTGTACGGCGTCCGTCCCGAAGCGGCGATCCCGACGACGCTGTCGTTCGCGTTCAGTCCGCGATCCTCGAGATCTTTTCGTCCCGCCTCGCGGTTGTCCTCGCTCGCTTCGGTCGCCTTGTACAGCGCGTCGTATCCGCCGGCAATGATTCCCTGGACGAGGTCGTACGAGACGCCGTACGTCGGCGGGATCTCGCTCGCATCGAGAACTCCGAGGCGTCCGCTCGTTCCGGTTCCGACATAGAACAATCGTCCGCCGTTCTTCATCCGTCCGACGATCCGGTCGGTCGCCGACGCGATCTCGGGAAGTATCTTCTCGACAGCAAGCGCGACCAGCTTGTCCTCGGCGTTGATCATCCGCAGCGCGTCGATGGTCGCAACTGCGTCGATATTCTTCGTGTTTTCGTTTTCCTGTTCGGTTACGGGAAGCATATTTGTCAGTGGTCAGTGGTCAGTGGTCAGTGGTCAGTGGTCAGTAGTCAGTGTGTCCATGCCTGAATAGGGTTGACCGTTTTTGTGATCGTTGTAAACACCCTTTTTTCACTTTCTCGAAATATCGGTTACCTTCGTTACGGAGATCGAAACGGAAGTGAGCAATGCTGGAGAGCAACTCACCAGGGACAGATCTCCGGGTGACGAAGTGATTTGTCGCGAAGCCGGGCACAGGATGTCCGGCTTTTCTTCGATCACTTCCGAACCCTGCATGCCTAAGAAAACTCGTTCCTGCCGCCTTTCGAAGCCATTGGGGGTTAACGAGTTCAATGCCTTGTGCGGCCTGTGGTTGTTGTACATGTCGACCGCCTTTGCCGTCATCCGTTTCAGCTGGGTGAAGTTCTCCGGCGCGTAGTGTTTGACGTAATCGTTCTTGATGGTCCCGTTCACGCGTTCGGCATTCGGATTTTCATAGACGCTCGTCGACATGCTGTTTCTGATCTTACACGCTTGGGTCAGTCTCAGGAATTCCTTGCAGTAGTACTGGCCGCCGCCGTCCGAATGAAAGACCAGGCCCGGAGCGGGCCGGCGCCCTGCGATCGCCATCCGAAGTGCCGGCAGCGTCGTATTTTCGGTCATCAGGTTGTCCGAGACCGAGTAGCCCACGATGCGCCGCGAGAAGAGGTCCATGATGAAGGTCAGGTAATAGAACCTTTCGCCTATCCTGTAGTAGGTTATGTCGCTGACCCAGACCTGGTTTACACCCGTCAACTCGAATCCGGCGAGCAGATTGTCGAACCGCGTCACCCCGCGCGAATCGGTCGTCCGGTGATATGCCCTTTTCCGCTCTATCTTCAGCCCGTGCGAGTAGCAGAACTCCTCGAACCGGTCCCGGCCGAGGCGCGCCGGCATTATCATCCCGTACATCACCCGGGCCGACATCTGCGGATGATCGCGACGGATCTCGGCGATCACCGGCAGGAGCTGCTCCTGCTCCTCGAGCATCCCGAGATACCGCTCCGTATGCCGGTGAAACCCCTGCTTGCTGATCCCCATCGCCCGGAATACCTGATTCATTCTGTACCCGTGCCTTTCCCGGTTCGACCAGAACCACCGGAGGACTTTGTGGAACATTTTTTTTTGATGTCAATGCCGTACTCCTCCTCCGCCAGCTCGATCATCTTGTCAAAGAAATCGATCTGCAACTGTTTCTGCCCGACAACGCGCTCCAGCTCTTTTACCTTTTCCTTCAACGCATTGATCTTTCGCGTGTCGCTCAGACCCTCCAGCACAAGCCGTTCCTGTTTCTTCCTCATCCGTGAATAATGCCGTATCCAGCCATATATTGCAGACCGCGATACCTGATATTCGCGGCTCACCTCACTGACCGTCGTAATGCACCGCTCGATCTCGCTTACCTTCTTCCGCTTGACCTCGTCACTGAATCGTCTGTTCTGCCTCTGCTTGACCGTCAGCTTTTCAAATTCACCTAAATTTGCCATCAGTTGCTCCTTTTCTGAGTTGAAATTAAACTCAAAAAACGGTCAACCTATATCAGGCAAGCACAAAATCATCTTGATTAGGCGATCGCAAATTGCAAATCGAAAATTGCAAATCTGCCGACTAACCGAAAATTCCGTCTCCGAGAAAGTGTTCGCGGAGGTACTTGATCGTTTCCTGCAAGGTTTCCTGCGGGTCTCGTGCGGAAAATCCGAGTTCGTCCACGGCCTTTGACGAATCGAAATACCAAAAGTACTCGCCCATTTCGACCTCGGACGCCTCGAACGGAGCGGCCCGGTTCCACTGTTTGTAAAACGAATTGATAAGATTCGATCCGGCGACCGCGACCTTTTTCGGGACGCTGAACATCGGCGCCGAAACTCCGGTGAGCCGTTCAAGCCTTGAGAAGAATTCACGAACCGTCCAATTCACCGCTCCGAGAAGATACCGCTCCTGGTGGCGTCCCTTGTCGAGCGCGTTCACGAAAGCATCTGCGGCGTCACGCGCGTCGACGAAATTCAGTCCGCCAGACGGCGTGATCGGCAGTTTGCGCGCCATGAAGTCCAAAACGACCTTGGTCGAACTCAACCTTTCGTCGCCCGGTCCAAGAAGCAGCGACGGATTGAGGATCACGAGTCGCTCTCCGGGATCGTTGAATGCGTGTATCGCCGTCCGCTCCTGATAGTACTTCGAGGCGTAATACGGCCACTTGCTGAGGATCTCGAGCGGTTGCGGAAAATTCTCGTCGGTCACTTCCCCGTCGTCGGTGATCGCGCTCGTTCCGCTTGAAGACGCGAGGATGAAGTTCTTCACTCCATTTTCCTTGGCCGCTTCGCAGAGGATGCGCGTGCCTTCCACGTGGATCTTGTTCATCTGCGCGGCGCCGTCGTATGCAAACGACACCTTGCCGGCGAGATGATAGACCGCCTCGCAATTCTTCGTCGCGGCCGCGACATGATCTTTGTTGGTCACCGATCCCGCGAACGGCTCGACGCCGGCGTCGGTCATCCACTCAGGAACGCTCGACGCCATAACGCGAAGATTCTTCGCGCCGGCATCGATAAATTGATGAACAAGATGCGCGCCGAGAAATCCGGTTCCGCCGGTGATCAGTATCTTCTTTTCGATTTTCTTGGCCATTGTTTTTCTGTGAGCGGTGAGCTGTAAGCTGTGAGCCGTGAACTGTAAGATTCTGGCAGCTCAGTCAAATCTGCGCCGGCCGCGTCACCGCACCCAACACAACGACCGCTTCCTGTTTACCGCTCACCGCTTACCGCTCACCGCTTACCGCTCACCGCTCACTGCTTACCGCTCACCGTCTACTTGTTCAAAAGTATCGGCTCTCCGAATCCGAGTTCTTTCAGTCGCGGCAACTGCGTTTTCGCATCTCCGACGACGAGCCAGTACATTTTACCAGCGTTGAGATATTTCGCCGAAAGCTCGCGGATGCGGGCCACGGTCAATCCTTTGACGACCGCCTCGCGCTCTTTCACGTAATCCGCGCGCCAGCCGAACTTGCTGATGTTGGACAGAATACCCAGCTTCGCCGCGGATGTTTCGAACGCGCGTGCGTTGCTCTTGATCAGAAACCCCTTTGTAGTGTCGAGATCGGCTTCGGTGTATCCGGGTCCGTAGTTCTCGAGAATCGACTTGACGAGTTGCGCCGATTCCAGCGTGACATTGCTCCGGACGCCGCTCGCGATTATGAACGGCCCCGGTGCCGTCGACCCGATGAAGCCGGAACTTATGCCGTACGTATAGCCCTTTCCTTCGCGCAACTGCTGTGTCAGTTGCGACGCAAATCCGCCGCCGCCGAGAATGTAGTTCATCGCGGTCGCCGGATAGAAATCCGGATCGGTGATCGCCAACGCCGGATATCCGAATCGCAGAACCGACTGTTTCGCGTCGGGAACGTCGTAGAAGTAAACCTTCGACGAATCGGGCGGCTTCGGAGTCGGATACTCGGGAATCGTCACTTTCATCGCGGGCCATCGTTTCGCGAGGTTTCCGAGCGACTTCATTGTCGCCGTCTTGCTGATTCCGCCGACGATGTGCATCCGTGCGACCGAAGGCGACAAATTCTTCGCGTAGAACGACTTTAGATCGTCGAGCGTGATCGCGGCGACCGACTCCGGCGTCCCGAGAATGTTCCGCGATCGGATATTGTCCTTGCCGTAGATCAAAACGCTGAACTCATTCGCCGCGATCGCGTTCGGGTTCGCCGCCTGCTGGCGAATCTGGTTGACGACGCTCTTCTTGACGAGATCGAACTCCTTCGCGTCCCACCGTGGCTCAAGCAGGATCTCTCCGACGAGCGCGAGCGTCGCATCGTAATTCTTTGCGAGCGTCGTTCCGCGGATCTGGATCTCGTCGGTGCCGGCGCTGACGTTGATCGACGCCCCAAGCTGAGCGATCGCTTCCTCGAGTTCTTCCGGCGTCCGGTTCTTTGTCCCCTGCGTCATCATCCGCGCGAGCATATTTGCGACGCCGACCTTGTTCGGATCGTCAAGAAGTTGCCCGCCGTCGATCGAAAGTTCAAACGTAACGAGCGGGACTTCGTTTGATTCGATCCCGAAAACCCGCATCCCGTTCGCGAGTCTGTTCTGCCAAACGGCCGGAACCGCAACTTTCGGCGCCGCTCCATAGGGCGGTTCGACGGTTCGGTCGAACGACGACGGCGTGCGCTCATACTTCGCGTTGACGTTCGGATCGACCTCTTCGTCGGCCCCCTGAACGATCTTTTCCTCGACGATCTCAGCCTTCTTGGAGCCTTCCAGCGCGAGATCCCACTTTCCCTTCGGCACGAAGCTCGTCGCGATGTAGTTGCGTCCCTTGATGTACTTCTCGTACACGCGCGTCACGTCCGCGGGCGTCACCGCGAGGATGTTCTTGATGTCCTTTTCAACAAACCCGGGATCGGCCGCGAAGATGTTGTATTGAGCGAGCTGGAATCCTTTCCCAAGCACGCTCGAAAGGCCGCTGTAGAACTGTGTTTCCTGGCCGGCCTTGATCCGGTTCAGATCCTTTTCGGAAATCCCGTCCTTCTCGAACATCGCGAACGCCTCGTTCATCGCCGCGGCGACGTTGTCAAGATCTACGCCGTCAAACGCGCGGACCGAGATCTCGAACTGGCCCGCAAGCTCCGATGTGTCGTTCCGCATCCGCACATTCGGCGCAAGCTTCTTGCTTTCGACAAGAACCTTGTAGAACGGCGCGCGTTTCCCTTCCGAAAGATACTGGGCAAGGATTTCGAGCGCGTAAGAATCAGGATTGAACTGCTCGACCGCGGGCCACGTGTATGTCAGTTCGGGGACGCGCGCAAAGTTGTCCTCGTGAAAATACTTCTGAGTTTCTTTGACGACTCCGGGTCGCTTTGCCATCGGCTCGACGTCGGGTCCGCGCTTGATCTCGCCAAAGTACTTTTCGACCCACTTTTTCGCCTGCACGGGATCGAAATCGCCGGCGACCGTCAACGTGACGTTGTTCGGTACGTACCATCGCCGGTAAAACTCCTTGACGTCGGCAAGGGTCGCGTTCTGAAGATCTTCGAGCGAACCGATGACCTGCCAGTGATAAGGATGATCGGCCGGATAAAGCGCGCGGTCGATGACGTATGAAGTCTGGCCGTACGGCGCATTATCGTAGCTTTGGCGCTTCTCGTTCTTGACGACCTGTTTCTCTTTCGCCAGCACCGGATCAGTGACCGTGTTGATGAACCAGCCGAGTTTGTCGGCCTCGGCCCAGAGCATCTTCTCGAGCGCATCGTTCGGAACGGTCTGGAAGTAGTTCGTCCGGTCGTGCGACGTCGAACCGTTTGCTCCCGAACCGCCGACACGCGCGGACAGTTTGTCGAGCCCGCCTTTGCCGAGATTCTCGGATTCGAGGAACAAGAGATGTTCGAAAAGGTGCGCGAATCCGGTCCGCCCGACTTTTTCGCGGGCCGATCCGACGTGCGCCGTCAAGGCGACTGCGACGACCGGATCCGACCGGTCGATGTGGAAGATCACTTCAAGACCGTTCGGCAAGTTAAACTTTTCGAACGGGACCTTGAACGTCGGCTGCGATGTCGTCTTCTGCGCCGGAGCCGAAACGACCGCGATCAACGCGCACAGTGCCACGAAATAGATTTTGATTGATTTCATAATATCTTCCGGATGGGATTCAGATTCTCGGTCATTTTACGCAAATCGCGCCGAATTGGTTTTCATCCCTGGCGATCTCTGCGGGCTTTGCGTGAGATCGTACTGTTCGAATCGGGCTCTGAAGCGCTTGGGTGTCCGCCCGCTGACGCAGGCGGTACTGACAGCTCGCCGCTCACCACTGCTTCCTGATCGGATGCGCCTCGGTGTTGAAGACCGTTGTTTTCAGATCGATCGTCTGCGGCGGCGCGAAGATCAGGTAAAAGTATTTGAGCGTTTCGGCCAGCGCGAAGCTGTGCATGTAGTCGGTCTTTTCCATCGTCCGAACGTCTTTGATTCCGGCGTACGCGACGTCCGTCCGGCAATACTTCCTGAAATCGTCGAACATCGTCATGCCCATCGCGGCGTATTTCTCGTCGTCGGTGTATTTGAGCAGATAGTATGTCGACTCAATGATCTCGGGACGCAGCGGATAACCGCCGTCGGTGACCTCGCCCTTTATATAGTCGAACTCTTCAGGCTCGATCCCGTGTTTATTCCACATCTTGAAGGCCGAATCCTGCAGCCGTTTCGCGCGGTCGAGATCTCCGCCGAGCGCGAGCACCGCCGGGAAAAATGCGTCGAGCGCGCCGAAGGTCCGCGCGCCGCGCTTGCCGGTGTTCATATCGGCGTGTCCGTACCAAAGTTCGCCGTTGACCTCGTCGGCGAGGTATTTGTTGACCGGTCCGATCGATTCTTCCCACATCTTCCGGCAGTCGGCGTCGGCGAAGAGGATCGCGCATTTCAGAAGATATTCGTAGTACGAGTCGATCGCACCGCTGACGTGGCTGTCGGTGTTCGTCCATTCGCCGGTCTCGACGTTGATGTTCTGGCCGACGAGTCCGATCTTCGAGCGCCGATTGAACGTCTCGACAAGCGCGCGCTTCGCTTTTTCATAATAGACGGTCTTTTCCGTGAGCTTCGAGAGCGCACCGAACTCGATCAGAAGCGTTCCGGTCTCGGCCGGGTTCGAGATCTCGCCGCGCGTCTTTCCCGTCTTGAGATTGACGTAGCGGTACGGCATTCCGGTCGGGGAATCGAAAACGGGCAGCAATCGCCGGCCGAGATCGTCGGCAAGCGCGAGCAGCTTCTTGTCGCCCGACGCCTGATAGCCGGAAATCAGACCTCCGAGAACGCGGATCGTGATCTCGAAGTTCTGAACGTCGATGTCCTTGTCGAACGACAGATTGGCGGTGATGTACTTGCGCGTGGCGTCCGCCTCTTTCTTAAAGCCGAGAAGGTAAAGCGAATCGAGCGAGTCCACGGCCGTCATCAGAACCGTCTCGGGCGGGTGCCAGTCGCGATATGACTTCGAGATCGGCTTGAGATCGTCGTGTCCCCAGGCGTACTTTTTGTAGCCGTTCCAGGCGTGCAGAAACTCGGCTTTGACCTCGGCGGCCATTTTTGCGCGGTCGATCTTCGCGCCCGGCTGCGCCTGCGACGCAACTGCAAAGATAGTGACGACTACGATACGAACGATTGTTTTCATATTCACTGATTGCTTACCTTAACCCACCACATAGGCACAGAGGTCACATAGACGGCCCGCCGTTTTCAGCTCTTGACCGTACCGTCTACCGTCTATTGTCTACCGTCTACTGCCGAACTCATAAAGAACTTCAGCGTCCCGCCGCCGGCGATCTCCGGATAGGTAATGAACGTACGGCCGACGCGCTTGCCGTTCAGCTCGACGCGATCGACGTAAACATTTTTATCGCTTTGATTTACCGCCTCGATCCGCAGCGTTCGCCCGTTCTCCAATCGGATCACCGCCGAGCTGACCGCAGGGCTTCCGAGCTGATACTCGCCCGAACCCGGCGCGACCGGATAAAATCCGAGCGCCGTGAACAAGTACCACGCCGACATCTGGCCGCAATCGTCGTTTCCGCCAAGACCGTCCGGCGCCGCCTTGTATTGATGTTTCAAGATCATCCGGACACGCTCCTGCGTTTTCCACGGCGCGTCCGTCCAGTTGTAAAGATACGCGACGTGGTGCGACGGCTCGTTCCCGTGAACGTACCCGCCGATGATTCCCTCGCGCGTGATGTCCTCGGTTTCGGCGAAAAATTCATCCGGAAGGTGCATGTTGAAAAGCTCGTCGAGATGCGCCGCGAACTTCGATTTTCCGCCCATCATTTTGATCATCGCCGCCGGATCATGAGGGACGTAGAGACTGTAGTTCCATGAGTTGCCTTCGATGAAACCCTGACCTTCGGTTTTCATCGGATCGAACTCGGCAAGGAATTTTCCGTCCGCGCTTTTCGGCCGCATGAATCCGGTAGACGGATCGAAAACGTTCCGCCAGTTTCCGGCGCGCTTGGCGAATTCATCGGCGACGTCCTTGCGTCCGAGCTTTTTCGCCGCCTGCGCGATCGCGTAGTCGTCATACGCATATTCGAGCGTCTTCGAAACGGACGAACCATTGTTCTCGACCGGCACGTAGCCGATCCGCATGTAGTCGCCGAGACCGTCGTAATACTTTGTCCGCGCGGTTTGCGCCATCGCGTCGAGCGCCTTGTTCGCTTCCGGCCCCGTGAGATTGCCGCTGACGATCGCGTCGGAGACGACCGAGACCGAATGGTAACCGATCATGCACCAGTTCTCGTTCGCGTAATGCGACCAGACGGGCAGCATTTTGTGGACGCTCTGATCGTAATGCCCAATCATCGAACGGATCATGTCACGGTTGCGCCGCGGTTGAACGATGTTGAAGAACGGATGGAGCGCGCGGTAGGTGTCCCACAGCGAGAACGTCGTGTAATTGGTAAATCCGGCGGCCCTGTGATTGTTCTGATCGAGACCCTTGTATTGCCCGTCAGCGTCCATGTAAACGGTCGGCGAAAGGAACGCGTGGTACATCGCGGTATAGAAATTCACCATTTCGTTCGGATCGTCGATCTTCGCGTCGATCTTCCCAAGTTCGTCGTTCCATGCCTTCTGTCCGGCACGCTTTATCGCTTCGAAATCCCATCCCGGCGCCTCACTTTTGATGTTCGCGAGCGCTCCCGCGGTGGAGACCGGCGACAACGCGACCTTGACTTCGATCGGATCTTTGTTGCCCGAGTCGAAGTCGAAGTACGCACGGACCTGCTTTCCGATCATTTCCGGGAAGTTCTTCGACTGGTCGAACTTGCGCCAGAATCCGCGGTACGGCGACGGATCAAAGTCCTTGTAACCGTATGATTCGAATGGCTTTGAGAACTGGAGCGCGAAGTAGACCGTGCGCGTCCGCGCCCAGCCGGTCGTCTCGCGAAATCCGGTGATCGTACGGTCGTTCTCGACGCGGACGAACGTCCTGACGTTCTTGCCGTCGTAATCGTATATCCCGTGCTTGAGGTCGAGAACGATGTGGCGCGGCCCTGTGCGATTGAACGTGTAGCGGTGAAAACCGACGCGCGTTGTCGCCGTCATTTCAGCGAGAATGTCGTCATCCTCGAGCTTGACCCGGTAATAGTCTGCTTCGGCACGCTCGTTCCCGTGCGAGAATGCCGAGCGAAAACCGGACTTCGGATCGTCGGCGCTTCCCGGCTCGAGCTGCAGAACGCCTTGGGTCGGCATGATCAGGATGTCACCGAGGTCGGAATGTCCGGTTCCTGAAAAATGAGTGTGCGAGAATCCGACGATCGTCGGGTCGTCAAACTGATAACCGGCGCAGTATCGGTAAGTTTCCTTGTTGTATTTTCCGCCGATCAGGAACGGCTCTTCGTCGGTATCCGGCGAAAGCTGGACCGATCCGAACGGCACCGTCGCGCCCGGGTAAGTGTGGCCCATCTTGCGCGTCCCGATCAACGGATTTACGTACTGAACATAGTTCGGTCGCGATTGGGAATTCGCGATTGCGGCGATTGAAATCAGGACGATCGATGCGAGCAGGTTTCTCATACTTTTCCAAGGGACTCTCGCGACGGCTTCGCCCGACGCGGATCAGACGGATTCAACGGATTTTCGCCGATCTTGTTTGAGCGGCATCTGAACAATCGGCGCCAATCCGCGGAATCAGCAAAATCCGTGTCGGTCGCGCGAGCGTGTCGACGTTTCTCATACTTTTCCAACGGACTTTCGCGACTCGGCTTCGCCCGACGCGGATCAGACGGATTCAACGGATGTTCGCCGATTTTGTTTGAGCAGCATCTGAACAATCGGCGCCAATCCGCGGAATCAGCAAAATCCGTGTCGGTCGCGCGAGCGTCTCAACGTAATCCTACAATTCCTCGGAGTAGCCGTTCGGATTCTCCAGGCGCCAGTTCCAGGCAGATTCGACGATCGAACGCAGTCCGGCGTGTTTCGGAACCCATCCGAGCACCTCACGGGCCTTCGTCGCGTCCGCGATCAGCAACGGCGGATCGCCCGCACGTCGCGGCTCCATTCTCGCTTCGATCTCTCGTCCTGTCACCGCGCGGGCCGTTTCAATCACTTCGAGGACCGAAAATCCGACGCCGTTCCCGAGATTGATCTTCTCAGAATCGCCGCCTCCGCGAAGGTGCTCGAGCGCCAGAAAATGGGCGTTCGCAAGATCCTCGATGTGTATGTAGTCGCGGATGCAGGTGCCGTCGGGAGTGTCGTAATCGGAACCGAAAACCGAAACGAACGGCAGCTCGCCGTCCGCGGCGCTCAGCACGTTCGGGATCAAATGCGTTTCGGGATCATGATGCTCGCCGCAGCGTTCGGTCGCGCCGGCGGCGTTGAAATACCGGAGTGCGACGAATTTGAGCCCATACGCCGTGTCGTAACTCTCCAGGATTCTTTCGGTCATGAACTTCGACCAGCCGTACGGATTGACCGGTTTTTGCGGGTGCGACTCGTCGATCGGGATGCGGACCGGATCGCCGTACGTCGCGCATGTCGACGAAAACACGAAGCGCCTGACGCCGCATTCGCGCAGCGTATTGAGCAACTCGTTGGTCCGCAATGTATTGTTTTCAAAGTACTTGGAGGGATCTTTGACCGATTCGCCGACGTATGCGTAGGCGGCGAAATGAATGCAGGCGTCGATCTTGTGCTTTGTGACGATCGACGTCACAAGTTCCCGATCACCGACGTCGCCTTGGTAAAACGGTACGTCCGCCGGTACCGCCGCTCGATGCCCGTAAACGAGATTATCCAAAACAACCGGCGATTCGCCGCGATCGCGTAGCAGTTCGACAGTCGCGCTGCCGATGTATCCCGCCCCGCCGGTAACAAGTATTGCCATAATGATTTAACCCGGAATATGCATCAGCCGCGGACCAACGCTGATGACACGGATAATGCACTATACCGAACTCGGACTTCAAATCCGCCTATTTCAACCGAATAGAAGAATAGCTCCGGAACGGTTTGATCACTGTCTGACGCGTTGACGCCTCGATCAAGTCTCCGGCAAGAGTTCGATCAACCCGAATTCCGCTGCGCCGGACGACGTTCCGTTGAAAACATACGGATCGCGCCCAGTGAGCTCGGCGTACTCGCCCGCGGCATCAAGAACCGCGTCGAAAGAGTCGCGGCGGCCGAGGACCGCAACCGTCCCGCCGCTTCCGCCGCCGGTGATCTTTGCTCCGAAAAGCCCCATGTCCGCCCGTTTCTTCACCAGTTCGACAAGCAGGTCGGTTCCGTCGGATCCGAGCCCGCAGCGCGAATAGCTTTCGTGCGACGCGTACATCAGCCTGCCGAGAAGATCCGCCGGCGGGCTTTTCCCCATCGCCCCGATCAGTTCGGCGAAGACGCCGACACGACCGTTTTCGTAAACCGGGTGCGCCGTCGGATGATGTACGGCGTATTCGCGATCGGGATCGACCGATGTCACGCTGTCAGTGATGAATCCGTAATTCTCCAAAAAGTCGGCTCCCGAAATCGCGGCCGGCAAATGCGGTTCGATCCGGCTTCTGAAATCACCCGGATCTATGTTGCAGAGATAGCCGTTCCAGTGCGGATCACGGATGATACGGTCAGCGATCTCGAATCCCTCAATCTCGGCGGCGATCCGGTAGCCCATGAACGCGCCGGTCCGGACCGAACCGTAATCGCCGCCGCCGACCGAATGCCTGATCCCCGAATCGATGCCCCAGAACGCGATCGAACGCGGAATCGCGACGGGCGGGCCGAGTTCCGCCGGCTGGCACAGCATCGACATGAACTCGCCCTTCCGGCCGCAGATCACCGACATCTGGTCCATGATCCCGCACGGCGCGCCGACGATCAGGTTCTCGACCATCTGGCAGAGGATCGCGGTCCGCCTCGGTTCGAGACCGACGCTGAACGCCGCGAGAACGGCCCGCATCGAGGCCGCTTCGAGCGCCGCCGACGAACTCACGCCCTTGCCCTGCGGCACCTCCGAATGAATCAGGACCGACACGCCGCGAGTGATGTTGAGCGCTTCCTCGCGCGCGAGCACGAGTAGCGTTCCCGCGACGTACGCCGCCCAACGATCTTTCGAATCTGACTCGAACACCGACCGCGCGGCCGGATAATTGATCGGGAATCCGTCCTCGTAGAACGCAGCGGCCGGCATCGAAAACTCCCAGCCTTCGGGTTCGGAGACGATCTCGATCACGCCGTCGTCGCGAACCTGCGCCGCCGCGAGAGCGGCCTCGGCGATCGTCATCTGAAGTACGTTCGAGCCCGAGTAATCGGCGATCCCGCCCATGACGTCGAGCCGGCCCGGCGCGCGGGCGACGAAGATCGGACTGCCGCCCGAAAAGATTGGATGGCCAGATGCGCAGAGGCTTTGCGCAAAATTCCCGGCGTCGGCCTCGTGAACATTGGAATTGCGGACGATCTTGAACATCAGAGCAGGTTTCGATGCCGAAGGGCGCGGATCAGGTGCGGCTCTATCTGGGCACGAACTCCGTTGTTCGCGTAGCCGATCCAGGCGACGTCGGGTTCAACGGCGAGCGGCGCGTCGAGCGGTCCGCCGGTCACGTTCGTCACGATCACACCGGCCTCGCGGGCGATCAGTTCGGTGCACAGATCGTATGGATGACTGCAGATACCGAGTTTCGAGCCGCGGGCGTTCACCGCATTTTCGAAGACCGGGCGTAGATCCGCGACAAACCTGTCGTGCCCGCACATCAGTTCGAAAAGCTGGCCGGCGCTCGAGATGTACTGGTCTTCAAAGCACTGTGCCTTCCCTTCCCGTACCGGTCCGAGCGCCCCGCGGACGACCTCTTCGTAAACTCCGGCGGCCTCGATGCCCGTTCCCGGAAAAAATCTCGCGATCGAGGCGAAACCATGCGCGATCGACACGCTTCTCGACGGCTCGAACCGGAGTTCCGATGTCGCGCCCGTTATCCGGTTGTACCGTTCTCCCGTCGCACCGCCGCCCGAAACTGCCCACAGGCAGTCCGAAAGATGCTGTTTGACGAGCGGGATCTCGGTCTGGATCGCCGCCTCGATGTCTTTCAGGTTTGTCGAAGGCCCGCGGTTCGGCGCGACTCCGGTGAGGATCCATGCCGGCCGTTTCTGGTACATCAGCCCGCGCGTCCCATCGATCGGATCGACGATGACGCGCCATCTCGCGTCCGCTACGGAGGCCCCGCGCGGAAAAGCTATTTCGCCATCGATGCCTTCCGCGATCAGCACAACCGATGTCAGCGGCGCGATCTCGCGCTCGAAAAACTCGACGAGCAGTTCTTCGCTGACACGATCGACGGCGTAGATCGTGTCGCCTTCCTCTTCGCGCGCGACGTCCGACAGTGCTTCGATCGCCGATCCCTCGCAGGCGGCGACGACGTGGTCGCGGATCACTTCGTGCAGCCGTTTCAGGATCGGAAGGAACTCGCCGGCGGACTTCATCGCGCCTCCTGCTTATAGTGAACGAGCGGCAGCGATTGCAGTTCGCGCGCCTTCTCCTCGGGCGAAGTGTCCGAAAGAAAGTTGCCGCCGCCGATCTCTGGTCCAGCCAAATATTTCAAAAGATTGGGCTTACGGAGCGGCGGAAGAAATTGAATGTAGAAATGATAGAAACCGTAGTCGCCGCCGTCGGTCGGCGCGTTCCGAAGCGGCATGACGTACGGGAACGACATGTGCCAGAGGTTGTCGAACTTGATCGTCATCGCGTGCAGTGCTTCGGCGAGATCCGCCGACTCGGCGTCGGTCAGTTTGTCGATCGACGGAACCCGGCGTTTCGGCGCGATGAACACCTCGTAGGCGTAGCGGGCAAAATACGGCATAAAAACGATCGCGGTTGCGTTCTCGAAAATGATCCGCCTTTGGTCATCCATTTCACTCCGGATTATGTCCTCGAAAAGCCCGCGGCCGGTCTCGCGAAAATAACGATCGCTCGCCCCGACCTCGATCTCGGTCGTCTTGAAAACAAAATTCGTCGCATAGATCTGACCGTGCGGATGCGGGTTCGAGACGCCTACCGCTTCGCCTTTGTTCTCGAAGATCAGGACGTGGTTGACCTCGGGCAGCGCGCCAAGCTCGCGATACTGCGCCCGCCAGGTCGCGACGACCTTTTCAACGGCTCCGACCGGCATTTCGGGCAGCGTCAGGCTGTGATTCGGATCGTAGCAGATGACCCGCGCAACGCCGGTCGCGGGCCGGTTCCTGTAGATCCCGGGTGCCGGTTCGATCTCGGTCGGCGCGTCCGAACCGACGCAGGGGAGATCGTTGTCGAAAACGAAAACGCTTTCGTATCTATCGTTTACGACGCCGCCGACGCGCGGATTCCCGGGACAGAGATAACATCCCGGATCGTACGAAGGTCCGGAGCGCACGTCGTTCTCGGACATCTCGCCGCTCCACGGCCGATTCTGCCGGTGTGCGGCCACGATCACCCATTCCTCGCGAAGCGGATGCCAGCGCTGTTCCCAAATCCCACCCATTTCCTATTCGTCGATCACGGGTTCATGTTTGCGCGATTTCCGGCGCTCTGCCTTCCATTTCTTACGGACGGCGGCGACATCGAACTTGTCGCGGCGTCCGTCGCGCATGCATTCGATCTCGTGCTGGACGCGGGCCGCGATCAGCCGGTAGGCCTCGGTGTTCGGCACGCCTTTCGTCATCGCCGCGAGTTCGTCATATTCAAGAAAACGTCCGATATTCGCGCCGATCGTCGCACCGATACTTCCCTTTTTCGGGATCGTCGTGCCCTTCGGAAACGCTTCGTAGGTTCCCCAGAGATACATCGGGAGGATCCCGATCTTCTCGTTCAGCGCGAGATACCCGATGATCGGCTTGAACTCGTGGATTTCGCCGTCGAGACTGCGCGTGCCTTCCGGAAAGATCAGCGTGTTGTAGCCCTGGTTGAGAATGTCGGTGACGTGCCGCAGCGACTGGCGCAGACTGCCGGTGCGTTCGATCGGGACGAGCGTCGTGAAGTTGTTCATGTAGGCCCGTTTATACTTCGTATCGAACCAGTAATCGGCCGCCGCGACCGCCACCGTCTGTTCGGCGACATCCTTTCCGAGAGCTTTCTTCACGAGCCCCGTGTCGATGTGCGAAGCGTGGTTCGGCGCGACGATGAAGTTCGTGTGGAGCGGAACATTGACGCTGCCGTCGATCTTTGTCTCGAGCACCGTGTCATATAGCCGTTCCTGCGCAAAATCGATCAGTTCGTTGCCGATCTTCCGGACGATCGAGGGAACGAAAATCTCGTCTTTCGCGTCTTCGCGTTTTGGTTCATCGACAAGTTTCTTGGATTTATCGACGCGCTGAACCGCCGTCAGAAGCTCGCGGACCGTCTGGACCTCGTTGAGGGTGTCCGGCGAAATAACCCGTCCGCCGGCGTCTTCGACGGCAGCCTGAAGTTCGACGAACATCAGCGAGTCGAACCCGAGATCGGAAAGTTTATCGCCGATCGCGACATCCGACAACGGACGGTTCGAGACCGTCGCGACGATCTTTCGGATCCAGAGCGCAGTGTCGTCGCCCTTGGCTTCGGCCTCGATCCGCGTTTTGTTCTTCGACTTGGCCTCAAGATTCTGAAGCAATTCGACGACTTCGGGCCGCTTGACCTTGCGGGTCGCGGTGCGCGGAAGTTCGAACGGCGTCAAGTGCAGAACCTTGACGCGTTTGAAGAACGGCAGACCGGCAGAAACTTCGCGGAAATGTTCTTCAACCTTTTTGTTTGTCTCCGCGCGGGTCAGCGCGATGTCGAATTCGTAATCCGGCACGACGAGCGCGGCGATCTTCTCGCCGCCATCGTCGTCGGGCAATCCAACAACGGATAACTCCTTGACAAACTTCGACTTGCCGTAATGATCCTCGATCTCGTCCGGATAGATGTTCTTGCCGTTCGAGTCGATGATGACGTCCTTTGATCGGCCGACGATGAACAGGTTGCCGTCATCGTCGAGCCGTCCGAGATCGCCCGTCCGGAGCCAGCGGTCCTGGATCACGGCGTCGGTCGCTTCCTCGTTCTTGTAGTACCCGAGCATGACGTTCTGTCCGCGCGCGAGCACCTCGCCGACGCCGTTCTCGTCCGGGTTGTCGATCTTCACCTCGACGCCCGGCAGCGGTTTGCCGACGCTTCCGCGCAGCAGTTTGTCGCCGGGACGGGCGACCGTCAGGACAGGCGACGACTCGGTCAGGCCGTAACCTTCGAGAACGTCGAAACCGAGCCCGTGAAGGTCCTTCTGAACCTTTTCGCTCAGCGCCGATCCGCCCGAGATCAGATACCGCATGCGGCCGCCCATTCCCTGGTGGATCGGGAAAAATACGATCGGACCGAAGTTGAACGGAGTGTTGTCGCGCAGCCACGCGTTGAACTCGATGATGTTGTCGGCGATGTCGGCGAGCCAGTCGCCGCGTTCTCGCAGCCGCGTCTTGATCCGCCGGTGCAGCATTTCCCAAAGCGCCGGTACGCCGACCATGCCGGTCACGTGCCCGGTTTCGATCGCCCGCGACAGTTCGTCCGCGGAAAGCTCGTCGAGATATGTTATCTGAGTTCCGTTTGAAAACGGCGTCAGAAATCCGGCCGAAAACTCGAACGTGTGGTGCAGCGGCAGGACCGACAGGACGCCGTCGCTGATGTCCATTTCGAGCACCGACGAGAGCATCGAGATCATGTTCACGAAGTTCTTGTGCGAGAGCATGACCGCCTTCGGCGTGCCGGTCGTACCCGAGGTGAAGATGAGCGACGCAACCGTGTTCGAGATGATCTTGTTCGGAAGCAGCGCGTTGCGGCGCGCCTCTTCTTGCTCGGTCTGCATCTCGAAGACCTCGTCGAACGTCCAGACGTTCACCGGAAGACCCGCGTCGCGGAGCTTCTCGGCGAGCTCCGGATTCTCGTTTGCCAATTTCGGTGAGATCACGATCGCGGACGCCTCGCCGGCACGGGTGAAATTGACGATCTCGTCGACCGAGCTTGCGGGATCGACCGGGATCGCCGTCGCGCCCGTCTTCAGAATTCCGAAGTACGTCAGTCCCCACTCGGGCATATTGTGGGAGAAAAGAATAACGCGATCGCCAGCCTTTATCCCGTTATGAGCCAAAAATCCGGCCGCACGCAGCGTGAGTTCGTTGACGTCCTCAAAAGTGTACTGTTCCTTGCGTCCGCCGCGCTCGATCTTCATCGCGACGCGGGTCGCGAAACGCTTGACGGCGGTTTCGAACAGATCGAGCAGGTCCTTGTACGTATGCGCCCGCTTTTCAACCTTTTTGAGTTCTTCTTCGAGCGTCGGCAACACCCATTTCCGCATGCCCGGAAAATGGACGTTCAGCCAGTAGTCGTACCAATCGATTCGTTCCGGGTACCACGGCAAAAGATCCTTTTCGCGATCCTTGACCACGTTCATCAATGCGCGAACGTTGTCGGATCGGTACTCGTACGCGTTGTCGATCATGAACGGCTTGAACATCTCGAACGCGTCGATCGTCTCCTGCGTCGTGTGCTCAAATTCCGCAACCGATTTCTTGAGATCGGAAACGATGTTCGAAAACCGTCCGCCGGCCCAGTTCGGAGCGGCGCGGTCGAGCAGTTTGTCGGCGCGTTTCGCGAGTCTGTTGAGCATCGGGGCCGAATAGCGCTCGTAGGTCTTTTGCGGCACGGGTGACGTCTCGATCATCGATCCAATGCGGTTGAGAACCTTGTTTCCGGTGTCCTTGTCTTTGTAATACTGTCGCTTGTAGAGACCGACGAGGCCGACGATGCGCTTCATGTCGTTCGGATTCGAATCGCCCGACGACGCCTGGAAAACAAGCGGCGGATTGTCGTCGATGAGCGCGTTCATAGCCGCGCCGAGAATCGCGCCGGCGACCATGTCGACCGGGATAATGTCGAGCACGAGCTTTTCGTTCACCGGGATGATCGGCTGGCCGCGGAGTGCGATCAGGATCAGCGGCGCCGTCGTCGTGAAGCCTTCGTTCCAGCCCGGGAACGGGTACGATTGCGACGATTCGACGATCGACGGACGGACGAGCGTCTTGACGATGTCGTCCTGGCTCCCGATGATCTGCTCAGCCAGCGACTTCGAATAGGTGTAAATGTTCGTCCAGCCCCAATATTCGGCGCGTTCGGCGCCGAGCTCGGTCGTCCGTTCGCGGATCCACATCTTGCGTTCGCGAAAGATCGCCGATTTCAGTTCCGATTCGTCGTCCGGGTCGCGGCCTTCGTCTTCGAACCGTTTCCGCGCCTGTTCGCGGAACTTCGCGATCTGCATCGCGTCGTCCGCTTCTTGCCGTGCCTGCTCGCTCAGGCGGGCGCAATCCTCTATCTCCTTGTTGACGTCGAAGGTGGTTCCGACAAGCTCGTTCTTGCGCGGAAAGTAGCCGACGACCGGCTCATTCTCCCAGATTGCGCCGCTGCGTTTTCCTGCGACGAAGCAGGTCGAGACGTGGACCAGCGTCGGCCGGTCCATCATTCTCGCGAGCTTGATGATGTTGTTCGAGCCGACGACGTTCGTCCGCAGTGCGGATTCGAGCGGCGGGTTGAAGGTGACGTTGCCGGCACCGTTGATGATGATGTCGGTGTCCGCCATGATCTCGCGGGCTTCGTCCTTGGGCATTCCGAGATATTCGTTGCCGACGTCGCCGTTGACGGGCACGACCTTTTCGCGGATGAAATCCTCGAAACCGTCGCCGTACTTCTCGCGCAACGGATCGAAGGTCGGCGACGTCACGATGCTCTGCCAAAAGCGGTTTTGCGATTCATTGGCATCGCGCGCGCGCACCGTCGCGTAAACGCGCGCGACGTTCGGAAAATTGTTCAGGAGCATCGAGAGCGTGACCTTGCCGACAAAGCCGGTCCCGCCAATGAAGAATATCTTCTTGCCCTCGAAGATCTCGGTTGGTGACAGTTTCATAAATGAAGCGTTTAGAACTTAAAAGAATAGACTTTAAGGTTCTAAACTTCAAAATTGACCGAGGTTCGGGTCGCGGTCTTACGATATTCTTACAAATGTTGCGCGGATGGAAAAGGTCGGCGCGGGGACTCGGAATCCCCGGCAACGGTTGCCTGGGGACTCCGACGGTGATGAGGATGAACTTGCCGTTCGCAAGAGTGAAGAATCGGTCGACGGACGTTGTTGGGCTAAAGGTCGGGGCAATCGCTCCTTCGCCGTCGAGCCGTTTGAGCCCGGTCGTCAGGACAAGTATTTTGCCGTCAGGCAACCGCTCGATCTCTTACGCCGATTTATTGCCGTTGCCGCCGAAACCCCGATCGAACGAACCGTCCGCGTTGAGACGTGCGACGTATTTGATCGTCGGATTTTCGACCTTTTCGACGATGACTACAGTTGATCCCGGATTAAGCGTTAGAGATTTCTGCCCACGAATTCTCGCGAATCAACCCGAATTTACGCGTATTCGCGCAGATTCGCGGGCAGAAATTTTCTTCCAATGCGTAATCCGGGTTGATTCCGTTTTCAGGAATAATAAGGCGATTCGCTGTAATTTTCAGAACCCTACCGAAGGGCCGTCCCCAAGCACCGAATCCAGTGCCTCTACCGGACGCCGGCGCCTGGAACTGGAATATCTCCGGGACTGCCGAAAGACTGAATGAGCAGCCCCGAGGTCGTGCGCTGAACGTACCATGTGCCAATGGATTGTCGGAAGACCGCCGGGTCGATTTTGCCGTCTCCGTCAAAATCACCGGCGACCGGCAAATCGGTTGAGATGCCGAAAGGAAGCGAGTAATAAGTGAAGTCTTCCGAACGTTGGATGAACCATTCTCCGGATGAAGGCCGCCAAACCGCGACATCTGTTTTTCCGTCTCCGGTAAAATCGCCCGGTACCGTCCTGTCCGTACCGATTCCAAACGTGTAAACGACCAATCCGAGGTTCGACCGGTCGATCCACCATTGGCCGTTCGAAGGTCGGAATATCGCGATGTCCGCTGTGCCGTCGCCATCGTAATCGGACGGCACCGGCCTGTCGGTACTGTTCCCGAAATTCCGGATCGTCGTTCCGCCGCCGGAATTACGAACATACCAGGTTCCGCTCGACGGCCTGAAAACCGCCGCGTCGGCGCTACCGTCTCCGTCGTAATCGGCAGGCACCGGAACATCGGATGAGGTGCCGAACGGAAATGAATAGTAAGTGGAATCGTCGCTCCTCAGGACAAACCATTCGCCGTTCGAGGGCCTGAACACCGCGACGTCGGTCTTCCCGTCGCCGGTGTAGTCTGCCGGCGCGATAACGTCTGAGGAATTGCCGAATGTGTACGCGATAACCCCGTCGGTCGATCTGTACAACCACCATTGCCGGTTAGATGGCCTGAAGATCGCAAGGTCGGAACTCCCGTCGCCGTCGAAGTCATAGATCGGCGCGGATGCGGAAACGGTTGGCGATCCCAACTTACTGATAAAGAAGTCGCCATTCCCCACGCCCGAGCTGTTGATCGTCGTATCGAATGCTCCAACCGTTGTCGGAAAATCGGTCGTTCCGTCCTCCGTATCGCCAGTGATGAATACATTGCCGGACGCGTCGATTGCCAGTCGATTCGCCCGATCTCGTGCGCTGCCGCCAATGTAGGTCGAGTAATCGAGTGCCGAGCCCGCTTCGTTGAACTCCACAACAAAGGCGTCGAACCAACCGTTGAAGGTCTGGTCGTATGCGCCGGAAGTTGTTGGAAAGAGGGTATTAAATCCTTCACTGCCGTAACCGGTTAGGAATGCACTTCCGGCTGGATCAACGACGACATCGCTACCGATATCGTCACCGTCCCCACCGATTAGCGTTGAGTAAGAAAGTGCCGTTCCCGTCGGGTTGAACTTTGTTAAGAAGACATCCTGACCACCATTATGCGTTTCATCGAAGGCTCCCGAAGTGGTTGGGAACGGATTCGCGTCAAGCCGGGTCTCGCCGACAACGTAGGCGCTGCCCAAGGAGTCGACCGCGATCCCATGGCCTCTGTCGTCATCGCCGGAACCCAGAAAACTCGAATAGAGAAGCGAACTTCCGCCCGGATTGATCTTCGTAAGAAAAGCGTCGTTGTTGCCGTTGTGTGTCGTATCGAATGCGCCGGGGGTCGTCGGAAATTCCAACGTCGGCACATTGCTGTTTGTAAATCCTGTAATGTAGGCATTTCCGGCCGAATCGACGGCGATATCATTCCCTTGCTCTCCCTGACTACCTCCTAAGAACGTCGAATATACCAGCGCCGAACCGGCGGCATTGAGCTTGCTGACAAAAACATCCGAACTGCCATTGTGAGTACCGTCAAATGCACCGGGTGTCGTTGGGTAAGGGGTGGTGGAGGGCTCTGTAAAACCGGTTACATAGGCATTGCCGGTTGAGTCAATTGTGAGCGCATACGACCAATCAAACAAACCTCCGCCGATAAACGTCGAATAAACAAGTGCTGAACCCCTCGGGTCCAGCTTAGTTATGAAAACGTCCAGTGAACCATTATGAGTGGTATCGTACGCTCCGGGAGTCGTCGGAAAATGTGATGCGCCCGGAAACGCCTGACCGAATGTGCCTCCCGTAATATAAGCATTTCCGGATGAATCAACGGCAATGTCCGTTCCCAACGCAATCGTGCTTCCGTGCAGAAAAGTAGAATAAACGAGAAATGAGCCATCGGCACTGACCTTAGTAACGCTTGCGATTCCGCCGCCAACGGCCGTCGGATCGAACGTTCCTGGCGTCGACGGAAAATTGATCGACGAAGTCTGTCCGGTGATATACGCGTCACCGGCGCCGTCGACCGCGATTCCGAGATACGGAAAGGTCTCCCCGCTGTTGCCGCCGATAAAAGTCGAGTAGGCAAGATTGCTGAGACTGTGCGGCGTACGCACGGTCTCGCGGGCCGCGAAATCCCGCAAGACGTCAACGGTTTCGATTAGGCCGATGTCGAACGGCGATGGTTCAATTCCGATACGAAACGATCTTGCTGCGATTTCAGGCCGGTTTTCCGATCGCCGGACGACGAACTGGCCTCGTTCCCGAAATGCGATGTTATCCGTCCGATAGATCAGGCCCGGAGCCTTTTGTCTGATAACGCCGGAGTTGGTCTTGATTTCCAAATCGCCGTAGCCGTTCACTGAAACGTCGTCTGCTCCGTCTATCTCAAGCTCGATCAGATCGGTTTCCGCGCCCGAATTCAATACGAAGTCATAAACCGCGCTTCCGTCCATCGCTCCGCTCCAGAGTACGTCGATTCCCGGATAGATTCCTCGCGTCTGAACCCGCCCATAGTTCGAAACTCCCACGTACCAGTTGTCCGGGTTGCTGCCTGAGAAATGATTGGATTTGTGCGGCAATACATCGAGGCCAAGAAGATCGGATGACGGGTTGGCGCCAACCACCCGCATAAAAACGGCCGTCGCCGTGCGGTATCCCTGGCGGTCGTCGGCAAACGGCCGATTCCCTTCTACCTGAATCTTGTTGTTTTCTGCACCCAAGAGAACGAAAACCGCTCCGGTGTCTGTCAGAAACAGCGTGTAGTCGGAGGTCCCTTGGGCCTTGTACTTGACCCGCTTGTCAAACTGCCCGCAGTTTTCTTCGAAGAAGATATTTCCGCCCACGGTTATTTTTTTGTCGACGATAGATGTGTTCGTCTTTGAGTTCTTCGCAGCATCGACCTTCCGTTCGCTATAGGGTGAACCCGAAAGTATCGATACGAAAAGCATCGGCGTAACGACCCGGCTGACACAATTGGTGAATGTCGACATCGTGAATTTCCTCCTGTTTTCCTGTGTTATAATTTTCGACACTTTGGCAACAACTGTCGGCCCAACGCAGGCATCATCAACTGACAACGACGGAAAAGTCCTGATGAACTTCTGAGATTTTTCGGATTTTTTTCGGGTATGGTGTTAAAGCGGTGATATCACATAAGTTAGCAGTACGTTTTTATGAGTTCGGGAACTTCCGGCTGATCCCAGAAGAACGCTTGTTGCTGTGTGAGGGCGAACCGATTTCATTGCAGCCGAAGGTCTTCGATGCACTACTTATCCTGGTTGAAAGCGACGGTCATCTGATTAAGAAGGCAGATTTCCTGAATCAGTTGTGGGCCGATTCGTTCGTCGAAGAAGGGACGTTGACCCGAATTATCTCAAATCTGCGAAAGGTTTTGGGTGAAACGGCGGAAAACAAGTTCATCGTAACTGTCCCCAAAAGCGGATATCGGTTTGTTGTCCCGGTTTTCAGCTCGGTTGAGGACGAAATTCTTTCCTCGTCCCTCTTGATTGACGCCGCGTCCGAGGACGACAAAACCCCAACTGCGTCGGTCCGAGATAACGTCGCTTCGACTGTTTCCGCCGATAATCCGATCCAACGCGCCTCGCTGTTCGAACGACTCAAAGCGGAGCGGATCATGTTGTTGGTTTTGGGAGCTTTGGCCGGCGCCCTGGTCTTCTGGACATGGCAAAACAAACCGGCGAAGGAAATAAAGTCAATTGCGGTTTTGCCGTTTTATCAGATCGGAGCGAGTGAACGTAACGCGATGCTTGAGTTCGGGATGGCGGACACTCTGATCACACGCCTGTCAAATCTCAGAGAGATCGCGGTTCGCCCGTCGAGTGCCGTTTCAAAATACGCTGATCTGAAACCGGACGTCGTCAGGATCGGTCGGGAATTGCAGGTCGATGCGGTACTACAAGGCCATATTCAACAAAGCGCCGATAGAATCCGCGTCAATGTTCAGCTGATAAGCACCGACGACGGCACTTCACTGTGGGCGGAGCAATTCGACACGGAATTTACGAATATTTTTGCGGTCCAAAACTCAATCGCCGAAAAAACCGTCAAATCTCTATCCCCTCAATTGAGTCGTTACGAACGCGATTTGGTTTCCAGACACCCAACCGAAAACGCGGATGCCTACCAGTTCTATTTGATGGGAAGATATTTTTGGAACAAACGTACCGCGGAGAATTTGAAGAAAAGCATCGGCTTCTACGAGCAAGCGCTCGAACTCGATGAGAACTTTGCGCTTGCGTACGCAGGACTCGCCGATTCTCATCAACTCCTGGCTGAATACTCGGCGATCGGTCCGCGAGAAGAGATCGCCAAGGCAAAAGATGCTGCAATGAAAGCCCTTGCGATCGATGGTCGGTTGACCGAAGCGCATACCTCATTGGCGTATGCACTCGCCTTTCATGATTGGGATTGGGTTGGCGCCGAACGGGAATTTAAGACCGCGATTGAAATGAACCCGAACTACGCCACGGCGCACCAATGGTATGGCGAGTTCCTTACCGCGATGGGACGCTTCGACGAGGCAAAGGCGGAGTTCGAGAAGGCGGTGAAACTTGATCCGACGTCATTGATAATCCAGACCGACATGGCTGCCTATTTTTTCATTACAAGGCAATTTGACAATTCTATCGAGCAATCGCAGCGGGTGATTGCGATGGATTCCGGATTCGCTTACGGCTATGTCTTTCTGTGGTTTTCGTTCGGTCAAAAAGGGATGAAATTGGAGTCCGCAAACGCCTACTTGAATACGATGAAGTTGTTCGGCGAAGAGGCCGAAGCCGAGGAACTGCGTCAAATCATCGCCGAATTTGGGACCGATGCGATGTGGCAGAGGCGGGTCGAGCAAATCGACAAGCCGAGAATACCCAAGTCGGTCCCGGCGATCTGGCGGGCTGTAATTTACCTGGAGACCGGAAATAAGATGAAAGCTCTGGATTGGTTCGAAAAATCTTTTGAAGAGCGTGACCGATGGATCATTAACTTGAAACACTCCCCGGTGGCGGACCGCATTAAATCAGAGCCACGGTTTCAGCGATTGGTGCAACGCATTGGGTTATGAGCCGTTTCGAACAGTTCCACAAATCGTAGATCTAGCGGAATCAAGCTCGCAGTGTCAATCAGCATTCGTATGATCCGAACCGTTTCGATTATATTGAGAGTGGATTCACTGATGGTCTGTTCCGGGATCATTCTGTTCGCATAGTGACCGTTATTCATGAGTCAGGAATTCTATCGTATGGTTGGGAAAGTTCTTGTAAGAGATGATAGAGAAAGGCATTGAAATCGCGCCCCCCCAGGGCAAATTGGGAATCCTTCTGGTCGGGCTTGGCGCGGTCAGCACGACGTTCGTCGCCGGGGTCGAAGCGGTCCGGAAAGGGACCGCGAAACCGTTCGGATCGCTGACGCAGATGGGGACGATCAGGCTCGGCAAGCGGACCGACAACCGGTCGCCGCTGATTCGGGATTTCGTCCCGCTGGCGTCGCTCGAGGACGTCGTATTCGGCGCCTGGGATATTTTTCCCGAATCGGCCTACGAGGCCGCGCTTCATGCCGGAGTTCTCGAAAAATCCTTGGTCGAAGATCTTCGCGAACAGCTCGATTCGCTCAAACCGATGTCGGCCGTGTTCTCGCACAATTACGTCAAACGGTTGAACGGAACGAACATCAAGGAAGGTGCAAATAAAATGGAGCTCGCCGATCAGCTGATGGCCGACATGGCGCGCTTCAAAGACGAAAACGGCTGCGACCGGCTCGTCATTGTCTGGGCGGCATCGACCGAGATCTTCCTTGAGCCGTCGGAAGTTCATCAGTCGATCGAGGCGTTCGAAAAGGCGATGTACGACAACGACGAGCGGATCGCGCCATCGATGATCTACGCCTATGCGGCGCTCAAGTCCGGAATTCCTTTTGCCAACGGCGCGCCGAACCTGACGCTCGACATCCCGGCGCTGACGCGTCTCGCGGAACAGAACAGGGTTCCGATCTGCGGCAAGGATTTCAAGACCGGTCAGACGCTGATGAAAACGATCGTCGCGCCGGGCCTGAAGGCGCGGATGCTCGGACTCGACGGCTGGTATTCGACGAATATCCTCGGCAACCGCGACGGCGAGGTGCTCGACGATCCCGAGAATTTCAAGACGAAGGAAGAATCAAAGCTCTCGGTCCTCGAGACGATCCTTCAGCCCGAACAGCATCCGGATCTTTACGGGCATTTCTCGCATGTCGTGCGGATCAACTACTACCCGCCGCGCGGCGACAACAAGGAAGGCTGGGACAACATCGACATCTTCGGCTGGCTCGGCTACAAGATGCAGATCAAGATCGATTTTCTGTGCAGGGATTCGATCCTCGCGGCGCCGCTTGTTCTCGATCTGGCGCTGTTCATGGATCTCGCGCAGCGCGCCGGAATGCGCGGCGTCCAGGAATGGCTGTCGTTCTATTTCAAGGCTCCGCAAACGGCCGCCGAACTTTACCCGGAGCACGACATCTTCATTCAGCTCAAGAAGCTCAAGAACACGCTGCGCCACATGATGGGCGAGGATCTGATCACCCATCTCGGGTTGGACTACTACGAATAATGCGGAATCTGCGATTTGCGATTTGCGATTTTCGATTTTCGATTTGCGATCGGGTTGGGATTGATTCGTTCGGACGCGGTCGCCGGTGAATCCAATCGCAAATTGCAAATCGCAAATCGAAAATGACATTTGAATCCCCTCTGAATTTTGTGTAAAACATTAGTCGGAGCCGCGGATTTGCTCGGTCACCGGCTCTTCAAACCTTGAAAGCGCAGCCGGGATCACATCCCGACGATCGGTTACAGCCAACGTAAAATCTTTTGAAATCATCAATGACAGCAACGATTTGCCGAACTGAAACGGCAAATTTGCACGTTGACAATACGTCTATATCGCAGCAGGATCGCGACGGATGAACGTGCAGCGAGGAGAAAGAAAAATGAAGCAGGAATCGGTGAAAAAGAACAGAACCACGGAAAAGTTGATTTTGCTCGATCCCGATCAAAAATCGCCTCGGGCAAAGGATTTTGAGGATATGCTGTCGGACCGGATCGTCGGTCAGGAACGCGCCGTCCGCCGGATGAGCGGGCTGTTCCAGATCTATCTTGCCGGGATGAACAATCCGACGCGTCCGATCGGGACGATGCTGTTCCTCGGACCAACGGGTTCCGGCAAAACGCGGGTCGTCGAAGCCGCGGCCGAGGTCCTTTTCGGCGAACCGCACGCGGTCGTCAAAATTGATTGCGCCGAGTTCCAGCATTCGCACGAGATCGCCAAACTGATCGGCTCGCCTCCGGGATACCTCGGACACCGCGAAACTTCGCCGATGCTGACGCAGGAGAATCTCGACAAGGCGCACACCGACGACACGAAACTGACGTTCGTGCTGTTTGACGAGATCGAAAAGGCGTCGGATTCGCTTTGGCAGCTGCTTCTCGGAATACTCGACAAGGCGACGCTGACGCTCGGCGACAACCGCCGCGTCGATTTTTCGAAGGCGATCGTGATCATGACGTCGAACCTCGGCGCGCGCGAAATGAGCGACATGATCTCCGGCGGGATCGGGTTCGCGCCGGGAAAGACCGGCAAAGGATCGGAAGATACGGAGATCGACACAAAAATTTATCGCACGGCGCTTGAGGCCGCAAAACGCAAATTCTCGCCGGAATTCATGAACCGGATCGACAAGGTCGTCGTGTTCCGCAGTCTGAAGGAACATCATCTGCGGAAGATCCTTGACATCGAGCTTCGCGACGTTCAGTCGCGCATCACCGAATCCGCGGGGACAAAGTTCGTCTTCGACTGCACCGAGGGCGCGCGCGAATTCCTGCTCAAGGAAGGCATCGATCTCAAATACGGTGCGCGGCATCTGAAACGCGCGATCGAACGTTTTCTCGTGTATCCGCTTTCGAATCTGGTAGCAACCGAACAGGTCGAGACCGGCGACGTTGTGATCGTCGATTATGACGCGGACGGCGACAAGCTGACGTTTGCGAAGCAGTCCGGAAAGATGATCGTCAGCGATGTGGATGATGTCGTGATCAATGACGAACCGGAAAAGATCTCCGATGCCGTCGGACTTCCGCTTCCGCAGGCGCACGCGGCCGCCAGCGGAAAAGGCAATAAGTCGAACGATCAGGAATAAACCATTTGGGAATTCGGAATTGTGATTTGGGATTTGGGATCGGCCGTCTGAAAAGGCGGCCTTTTTCGTTTGACGGCTTTGAGTGACCCGGGTCCTTCTGACAATGTCGTTTCCAATCGATTCTATGTTCCTGTTGTATTTATGTGGTCGGTTGGAGGCGGAACAAACTGCCCGCGAATTTTCGCAAATCCACGCGAATCTGAAATTCTGCTTTTACTCGCTTCAGAGCCATCCGGCAATCATGTTTGATCTTTTCAATTCGAAAGGATCGTCAAAAACTCCGACTCGAAGTAATCCCTGATCTCATCGCGCACCCGCTTGAATTCCGCCAGCCGCGCGTCGAAATCGCCGGATGCGTCCGCCGGATCGGCGAACGAATGATGGATCGTGCGCGTCGTGGCCGGGAAATAAGGACAGTTCTCGCGCGCGTTGTCGCAGACGGTGAGGACGAAATCAAAGTCGCGTCCGGCGAATTCGTCGACGGACTTGGACCGATGATCGGAGATGTCGATCCCGACCTCGGCCAGAGCGGCGATCGCTTCTTTCCGTACGATCGAAGGTTTCGTACCGGCGCTCTCGACCTCGAACCCGTTGCCCGCCATCGAACGGAGCAATCCTTCGGCCATCTGGCTGCGGGCCGAATTTCCGGTGCAAAGAATGAGTACGCTTTTCATACAGCAAAATACCTGTCCCGGATCCAAAGCGAGACGTTCACGAGTCCGATCAACGCCGGCACCTCGACCAGCGGACCGATAACCGCGGCAAATGCGGCGCCCGAATTGAGCCCGAAGACGGCCACCGCGACCGCGATCGCGAGTTCGAAATTGTTGCTTGCCGCCGTGAACGATAATGTCGCGGCCTTTGAATAATCGGCTCCGACAAACTTCCCGAGCGCGAAGCTGATCAGGAACATCGCGACGAAATAGATCAGCAGCGGGATCGCGATGCGCACGACGTCAAGGGGGAGCGAGACGATCAGGTTTCCCTTCAGACTGAACATGACAACGATCGTAAACAGCAGCGCGACGAGCGTGAACGGCGAGATCTTCGGGATGAATCTCGTCCGGTACCACTCCTCGCCCTTCATCCGGATCAAAACGTACCGCGTCACGAAGCCGGCGATGAACGGAACACCAAGATAGATAAAGACGCTTTTCGCTATGGTCGCGATCCCGACGTCGACGATGCTGCCGGACAACCCGAAATACGGCGGAAGTACAGTCAGAAAGATCCAGGCGTAAACGCTGTAGAAAAAGACCTGAAAAATGGAATTGAAGGCGACGAGCCCGGCCGCATACTCCGTATCGCCGTGCGCCAGTTCGTTCCAGACAATGACCATCGCGATACACCGTGCGAGCCCGATCATGATCAGCCCGGCCATGTATTCGGGCTGATCACGCAGAAAGACGATCGCGAGGACGAACATCAGCAGCGGACCGATGAGCCAGTTCTGGAAGAGCGAAAGTCCGAGAACGCGATAATTGCGGAAAACCTCACCGAGTTCCTCGTATTTAACCTTCGCCAGCGGCGGATACATCATCAGGATCAGCCCGACGGCGATCGGGATGTTCGTCGTGCCGACCTGCAACGAGTTGATGTGCGACTCGACATCGGGAAAAAAGTGTCCGAATCCGACGCCGATCGCCATCGCGGCGAAGATCCAGACGGTCAGATACCGGTCAAGAAAAGAAAGTCGTTGGGTTGGGTTGCAATCGCCGCCGCTCATATTCTGTTTTGCAGATATGATGAACCTAGGTTATGGAAAAAGCGAATCGGGAACAGCGAATTCAAGTGTTTTGTAAAGCGCGGTCGAGATCGCCGATCAGATCCTCGGCGCTTTCGATCCCGACGGACAACCGGATCAGGCCGTCGGTGATCCCCGCCTTCAGTCGTTCCTCGCGCGGGAGACCCGCGTGCGTCATCGAGGCCGAATGCTGGATGATCGTTTCGACTCCGCCGAGCGACGTCGCCAGCGTGCAGAGTTTGACATTGTTCAGAAGCGCTTTTCCGGCATCGATTGTGCCGACGTCGAACGAGATCATTCCGCCAAAACCTCGCATTTGCCGGCGCACGACGTCATGATTCGGATGCGAAGCGAGTCCCGGATAATTGACGCCCTTGACCCTCGGATGCTCGGCCAGAAAATCCGCGACGCGCTGGGCGTTCGAATTGTGGCGTTCCATCCTGAGCGCAAGAGTCCTGATACCGCGCAGAACGAGCCAGGCGGTCTGCGGCGCGATGTTGCCGCCGAAGAGCTTGGTCGTCTTCAGTCGTGCTTTCTCGACGAAGTCCTTGTCACCGACGATCATTCCGGCCGTGAGATCGCTGTGCCCGCCGAGATACTTAGTCGCCGAATGCAAAACCACATCGATCCCGTGTTTGAGCGGCATTTGATTGAACGGCGTCGCGAACGTGTTGTCGCAGATCGTGGTCAGGCCGTTCTCGCGGGCGATCGCCGCGACCGCTTCGAGATCGGTGATCTTGAGCGTCGGATTCGACGGCGTTTCGATGTAAAGCAGTTTCGTTTCGGGACGGATCGCCGCCCGGTAGTTTTCCGGATCGGTCTGATCGATGTACGTGACGGCGACACCAAAGTCGGATTCGAGAAATTCGAGGAAACTGCCGGTCGTCGAATAATGCGCCGCCGGCGCGACAATGTGATCGCCGGACCTGACCGCCGTCAGGATCGCCCCCGTGACGGCCGCCATTCCCGACGCGAACGCCAGGGCGCTTTCGCCGCCTTCAAGTTGGCAAACCGCCCTTTCGAGCGCGTCCTGCGTCGGATTTCCGAGCCGTCCGTAAAACCAACCGGGTTTCTCGAAATTATGGATCGCCGCGGCCTCGTCGGCGTCGGTAAAGGCAAAAACGGACGCGTTGAAGATCGGAACGGAAACGGAGCCGGCGAACTGATCGGGATCTTCGCCGGCGTGAACTGCAAGGGTTTCGAATGAATTGTGTTTGGTCATTGGTCATTTGTCCTTCGTCCGTGGTCATTCGTCATTTGTCCTCCGCAATAATCGGGTCCGTCCGTTGTTTCGTTTCGTGGGTCGCTCGACCGACACCTCAACAACAAATGACGAATGACAAAGGACCACGGACCAAGGTCGAAGGTCGAAGATCACTTTGAGCAAATGTTAACCGCTTCCCCTGACGGACTGCAACACGAGTTGGAATCACTGCCTTCGGTGTTGGCGAGAACCGTGAAAACCTCCCAGCGGTTGCCGTCCGGATCGCTCACCCAGATCTTGTCCTGCAGCGCGTAGCAGCAGTCGGTCTTCATCTCCTCGAGCGTCTCGAGTCCGCTCTCCTTCCAGCGGTTTCCGATCGCCGTAACGTCGTCTGACGATCCGACCTGCAGGCCGAGATGCGACAGTGATCCGCCCTTCGGCACGACCGATTCGTTCATTGTAAAATTGAGCGGCGGATTCGCGATGTCGAATTTCGCGTAGCCGGGCTTGATCTTCACTGGTTCGGCGGCGAACATCTTCGTGTAGAACTCGACGCTCTTTGTGATGCTGGTAACGTTGATGGAAAGATGTGTTTTCATAATACTTGCTCCGTGATTGATTTATTCATATACGCTTTCACATATATGTTTAAGCGAATATATTTGGAAAATCCCCCACTGTCAAGACAAAATTCCCGAGATGTGATAGTTTTTTCTCAATGCCGAACGAGACCGTGCTGAAACGAATGGAGACTCTTTACCTCGCGCTGGCGGACAAAACGCGCCTGCGGCTGCTCAATCTCATCCGCGATGACGAGATCTGCGTCTGCTTCTTCACCGAGGTTCTCGGCGAAAGCCAGCCCAAGATCTCCCGGCATCTCGCGTATCTTCGGAATGCCGGAGTTGTCGAGGCGCGGCGCGACGGCAAATGGATGCACTACAGCATCATCAAGCCGGAGGATCCGGACGAAGCGCGTGTCGTAGAAGCGGCGCTCGATTGGCTGGACTCGCAGGAAGACATGCGGAGCGAGCGTGAGCGATATTCCGACGTTTGCTGCTCGCCTGAATTGCTCATTCAAATCGCGCGTACGCCCATGGCCTTCATGTCGAATGATGCAGCGGAAAGCGCTCCTGTAGCCGAGTTCGAAGATGGCGATTTTGCCGACGTTTCCGAGTCCGAGTTCGCGACCTTGCGAATCGCCAGCAACGAGCTCGAGGACTTCCTGCTCTGAGAGCGGAAAATGGCCGGTAATGATCTTCGGGCTATTTTCATTTCGCGGTATCCCGCTTCCCGTCATACGGACAGTGCCGGCATCCGTTGTCGCAACACCGCCCGCGACGCCGGAGGAACTTCTCGGTCAGCACCATCAGTCCGTCCTCAAAGTAGAAATCGACGCCCTCGACGAACGATCGGTCGGAGCGCTCTGATTCGTTGGTTTGGGTGGCCCTTTTTGCCATTCGAAGTTATCAAATTAACGGATCCATAACCGACCTGCAATCGCTCGAATCGCGAATATTCGTTACAATCTGAACGCATGCTGCCAATGACCCCGCTGTCCCTGCTGTCAGTTCATTGCGCGCAACGCAATAAAACCGAGAGAAGATCGAGATGAAGAACGTCCTTTGTTGTCTTGCCGCGCTCCTCGTGTTGGCAAACGCCGCCCACGCGGATCAGCTCGTACTGAAGAACGGCGACCGGATAACGGGCAAGGTGATATCGCAGACCGACGGCAAGATCGAGATCGAAACCGATTACGCCGGCACCGTCACCGTCGTTGCCGACAAAGTCGCTTCGGTCAAGATCGATGAGGCGAAAACGGCGGCGGCCGCGACCCCGGGCAAAGCGGCCGAGGTTCCCGTCACGCCGGCGGCGGTCTCGCCCAAGGCGGTGGATCCGGATGCCGTGCCGGCTGCGTCCGAAAAGAACGGGAGAAGCTTCCTTCCCCGCCCTATCAGGAAGGCGGCGTCCGGATGGGAAGGCAACGCGAACGTCGGTTTCAGCTATACCAGCGGGAATTCGCGAACTTCGACGTTCAGCGCCGGAGTACGCGCCGAACGGACTTCGGTGCAAGACAAATGGACGGCGTACCTGAAAGGCCTCGTGAACCGAAACCGAGTCACCGGTACGAACGTCACTACGTCGAACGCGATTTGGGGCGGTATCCGCTACGACCGCAATTTCTCAAAGCGGATGTTTGTCTTCGGCGCGTACGACTTCGAGCGCGACAAACCGCAGAAACTCAACTTCCGATCGGTGCTCGGAGCCGGGGTCGGCGATCATCTCGTGAAACGCGACCGGACGGAGATCGATCTTCTCGCCGGAGCGGCGTGGAACCGAACGTGGCGCGTCGGATCGAACGACACGACCATCGCCGAAGCGCTCTTTGGAAACACGCTCAAACACAAGTTCAGCGACCGGATCAAATTCCAGCAGGGCTTCACGATCTATCCGAGCCTGATCAACACGGGTCGCTACCGTTTTGTTCTCGACGCGACGCTCTCGGCCGACGTCACCAAACGAATCGGAATGTTCGTGACGATCGCCGACCGTTTCAACAGTTTTCCGCTCAACAACGTCAGACGCAACGATTTCCTATTCACGACGGGACTTAAGTGGGGATTCGGGAAGAAGCGAAAGTAGAGTAAAGCGAAAGAAATTCGCGGTTGCCGTCGGCGCCGAGGATCGGCGAATCGATGGTGGCGGCGCAGCTGAGACCGATCGAATCCGCGAAAGCGTTGACCTCGCGGACGACCTTTTCGTGAAGTTCGGCGTCGCGAACGATGCCGCCCTTGCCGACCTCCCCTTTCCCTACTTCGAACTGCGGTTTGATCAGCACGACGATGCGGCCGTTCTCATCGAGCAGCGGGACGAGCGCCGGAAGGATCTTCTTCACCGAGATGAACGAGACGTCCATCACGATCAAACCGAATTTCATTTGAAAATCATCCGGTTTCAGATTTCTCGCGTTGACGTTCTCGCGGACCTCGACGCGCGGATCGGTCCGGAGTTTCCAGACGAGCTGGTTCGTTCCGACATCGACAGTCACGACCTTCGCCGCACCGTTTTGAAGCAGGCAATCGGTGAATCCGCCGGTCGATGCGCCGATGTCGAGACAGGCAATACCGGTCGGATCGATGCCGAAATACTCGAGCGCCTTTTCGAGCTTCAATCCGCCGCGTCCGACATATTTCGTCTCGGCCGAACTTCCCTTGATACGGATCCGGTCGGTCGGCGAGAACTCCTGCGACGCCTTGTCGACCCGCTTGTCATTGACAACCACGACGCCCGACATGACGAGCGCCTGCGCCTTCGTCCTGGAATCCGCGAATCCGAGTTCGACCAGCAATTTATCGATCCGTTCGCGCTTCATCCCAACGGAAACCGCTCCCCTTCGTAGGCCGCCGCGAAACCTTTTTTCCGCAATTCGCGGATCTTCGTCCGGTCGCCCTGAACGAGCGGATTGCTGTGGTTGAAGTGAATGAAGCGGACCTTCGAACGTTCACTCGCGGGCATACTCTTCAGTAATTCGACGGTCTCGGAAACAAACGGGTGCGGTACCTCGTTCATCGGCCGCGCGATCTCGCCGTCGGCAAAAAAGGTTCCGTCGACCAAAACGAAATCGTTTTCGCGGACCACATCCTCGAGCTTTTTCGGCCATTTGGACCACTTGTCGATGTCGGGAATGAAGATCAGCGATTTCCCTCCTGTACGGATACGAAATCCGACGGTTTCCGAGAACTCATCGCGGTGCGGAACGAGAAACGGCTCGACCGTGATCGAACCGCCTAGATTCACGGCCGTCTCGTCTTGAAGCGGTTCCAAAGCAATGTTTTTGATCGCAATCAGTTGCGACCAGGGCGCGTTCGCTTCGAGCATCGATCTCATCCGCGGCATCGCGTAAACCTTGACTCCATTGGAGTTCATCGATTCGCGTCCGAGATACATCAGGCCCGTATAATGACCGATGTGCGCGTGCGTTAGGAAAATTCCGTCGATGCGGTTTGTGTTGTCGCCCGTGATCTCCTTGAGTTTTTGGAATTGCTCGGGAAGATCCGGGGTCGCGTCGAAGATCCATCGCGATCGGCGTTCAGGATCGACGAGCGCGATCGACGATACAAGCCGTCTCAACGCCGGATCCTTCCACGCCTGATCGCAGAACTTGCTGGCGCAGCCCATCTGCGGCACGCCCGCGTCCTGCCCGATTCCGAGAACGACGACGTACGGTTTCGCCTGTACGACCGCCGCAAGCGATATCAGGCACAGGAAAACTGCGAATACCGGTGCTTTCGTTCGTTGCGGCTTCAGGAATTCTAATATCTCCATTTTTTCGGGATTGCCCTTCGGCGGTGTTATTCTAGGCAATCGACTTTATCAAAATGGCAACCGAAACGAAACTTTCTGGATTCGCGAAATACGCTTGGTTCACGCTCGGCTACAACATCGTCGTCATTCTCTGGGGCGTCTTCCTGAGAGCCTCAAAATCGGGAGACGGATGCGGTCAGCACTGGCTGACGTGCCACGGCGAGGTTATTCCATCGGCGCCGCAGCTCAAGACGATCATCGAATTCTCGCACCGGATCACAAGCGCGCTCGACGGGCTCGTACTCATCATTCTGCTCGTCTGGACGATCGTCCGATGGAGACGTGACCGGGAACCGGGCCGCGTGATGAAGGCCGCGATCGGATCGTTCGTCTTGGTGATTATCGAAGGGCTCCTCGGTGCCGGACTCGTGCTGACGGGAAATACGGCCGAGACGCTGACCGCGGCGCGGCCGTTCTGGATGGGCGCGCACCTGATCACGACGCTCGTGCTGCTGACTTTTCTGACCTTGACCGCGTGGTTCGCGAGCGGCGGGCCATCGCTTTCTTTCAGAACCGAACGACGACCAAGAATCATCATCTTCGGCGGCGTCGCGGCATTCCTTCTGATCGGGATGTCGGGTTCGATCGCCGCCCTGACGAATCTTATCTTCCCGTCGCAAACGCTCGCGGACGGAATCGCGAAGGACTTTTCGGAAGGTTCGAACATCCTCCTTCGGCTGCGCATCATCCACCCGATCGTTTCGGTACTGGCCGCCGGCTATCTCGGATTTGTGTCCTTCAGCTTAAGGCGGCGCGCACCGCGGTCAGGCGGAGTGGAGTGGTGGTCGAATGCGGTCAATATTCTGCTGATCGTGCAGATCATCTTCGGATCGATGACATTGCTGATGCTCGCGCCGATCGTAATGCAGGTCGGCCATTTGCTGCTTGCCGACCTCATCTGGATCTCGCTGGTAATCCTCACCGCGAACTTCTTGTCGCGGGAGTGAGTAAGCCACGAATGACTCTGATGACGCGGTCCGATCAGGATTTATCCGCGCTATCCGTGTCATCCGCGGCTCAAACAGTTCTTCAATTGCCTTACTTCAGGAGCCTGATCGCTGTTTTGCGGTCGACCTTGCGCTCTTCGTCGCTCGCCGTTTCAGCGACAGTCGCGAACTGTTCGCCATAGCCCTCGGCTTCGGGAACCTGCGCGCCGACGCCCGCTTTCCCGAGCGCGGCTTTGACTGCCTTCGCACGGTCGTCCGAAAGTTTTTTGTTCGCCGCGTCGTCGCCCTTCTTGTCCGTGTATCCGCCGATCTTGAACTTCACGTCCGGAAAGGCCTTCAGGATCGCGACGATGTTGTCGAGCTGACGCTTCGATTCCGGCGCGAGCTCGGTCGTGCCGAACTTGAAGTTAAGGTCGTCGAAGCTGAACCATTTGTCCTTGAGCGACTCGGCGGTGCCGTTCTTGTATTCGTCCGAAACGATAAACTTGATCAGCTGGTCCTCGATCCCGCCCGGGTAGGCCTGCAATTTCGTACCGTCGGGCAACGAGACCTCGGTCAGCGACCGTTTTTCCCCGGAACCGATTGCCGGCATCGTCCATCCGGCAAAAAGCGACTTGAGCTGTTCGAGCGCTGCCGCAGGCAGTCCCGACGCCGCCGTGATCGCGTTGCCGGCGAAAGACAAGGTGCCGTTCTTCCAAGCATTCAGGCCGGGAAGGAGTTTCTGGAAATTGTCCCACCAGCCGGAGGCGAACGGTTTCGCCGAAGCATCCAGTTTGAGTCCGGTGATGTCCAAGTTGCCGGCTCCGAACTGCGCTTCGAGCTTGGACCTGATCTCGTCGAACGTTTTCTGGTCCGGAACGACGCCGGTGACCACGTACTTTCCGTCCTTCGCGACGATCGAAAAGCTCGATTCGACCGATCTTGCAGTCGGAGTCGAATTTGCGTTGATCTTTGAAGCGTTCGTTGCCGGCGGAATCGGCGTCGATTTGCCGCAGAACCAGAATCCGAGGATAACGAGTCCGACGAGGATCAAGAGCGGGAACAGCCATCTCAGGATTCCGCCGCCGTCAGTGTTTCCGTCCAAAGCGTCGCCGACCGCGCCGACGACCTTTTTGCCTGCGTCAACCGTCGCGCCCGCGGCATCGCCGACGAGTTCGGCGCCTTTTCCGACGGCTTCTTTTCCGGAATCCACCGCGGCTCCGGCGACCTCACCGGCCTTGCCCGCGGCGGAACCCGCGATTGCCCCGGCCGCGGTCAGTCCTCCAAGAACAGCGGCGCCGACGGAGCCTCCGAATTCCGACAAGAATCCGCCGATGCGTTCCATCAAGCTTGTTTCGTCCGGCAGTTTTGCGTCCGGTGTCAGCACATCGACGACCTGCGGCGTTATGGTTCCCAGCGCCGAGAGCGCTGACGTCCGGTCGACGCCCGTCTGGTCGGCAATTTCGTCGATTGTCTCGCTTCCGAACGCCTTCTCGACCTCTTCGTCGGTGATCGGCTGATTCGTGCCGTCGCCGATCCAAGAGTCAACGGCATCGCCCAATCCGGCTTCGCGGAATCTTTCCACAAATCCCGCGAACCCGCCGTTTGCCGGATTCGCGATGATTCCCAAAAGCGACGAAACGAGGCTTCCTGCCTTGTCGCCCAAGCCGAAGCTATCCCGAGCATTGTTGATGATCGATTCGAACATTTCTCTTCTCCCTGAAAATTAGATTGACCCGAAACGCAGGCCACGAGCGACGGTCGTCACTCGATTAGGGGCGTATTTGTTAGTGGGAAGACTTAAGGCTTTCACGCCATGATTTACCAGCTTGGTTGAGTTCGTCAAGTGCGGCCTGGAGTTCTGCGAGCTTAATTTTGATGTCGTCAGCCGGTCCGACACGGATCGGCTTCCCGCAAATCTGTCGGAGACGCGCGAACGGTTTCGGGATTCGCATTCGGTCCCAACTGCCAACTCGCCAAAACGACGAAGCCTCGACGGCGACCGGAATTATCGGCGCCCCGGTCTTCTGCGCCAGTGCGCAAATGCCGCCTTTCGCAACATTTGCCGGACCCCTTGGACCGTCGACCGTGAGCAATACAGATAGGCCGTCGTCGATTGCGCGGGCCAATGAAACAAGCGCCGTCACTCCGCCTCGGGACGAAGAACCTCGAACCGTACCAAAGTCAAGGCGGTGTACGAGACGTGCGATGTATTCCCCGTCAAAACTCTGAGACACCATGACAACGAGGTTTCGCCCGCGCAACGCATAGCTCCCCGCAAAAATATGCTCGTGCCATGCCGCGACGATGGCGGGAGCGTCGAGGTCGACGTCGTTGAGATTTTCTTCACCGACCAATTCCGGTCTGTACGTCATTCCGAACGATCTGATCAGGGAATAAAACAGAATGTCGGCGGATCTGATTAGCAAACGTTCGCGGAATGAATATCCCGAGAGATCATTCCGACGAAAGTATTGACTGAGTTTTTCATCCATCTTGTATGAAATTCCCTGACGGTTGGGTTATGATTGCAACAAAAAAAATTATTCTAGCGTAAATTTTGCGGCGGAGTTGGTGAATCGGTAACACGATGCAGAAAAAGATCTTAATTGTTGACGACCACGACGATTTGGCGAGTCTGTTGCAGCGCAGGTTCACCGAATTCGGACACTCGGTCACGGTCGTCGATAATCGGGAAGACGCGGTCGAACTCGTCGAACACGAAAGGTTCAACCTTTTCATTTCGGATCTCGACGGCGAATCCGACGACGAAAGCCGGAGTGCGATCAAAGCATTCAAACTCAGCGTACAGGGTTTCGACACTTCCGACTGTACCGAAGAGGACCTCAAGGCCTGCATCGAGATGACGCTCAACTGCAAAGCCGAGGTTGTCGACAAGATCGAGGCCGTACAGGCGATCCACGAGAAGATCGAGTTTGAGGTGCCGAGCGTGATCTCGCTGATGCACGACATCCTCGCCTACCTGATGCGGCGCGTCGAGAAACTCGGCGTCATCAATCCTGAAACATCGAATTTGTTCATCGCGCTCGACGAAGCTTTCGTCAACGCCGTCAAGCACGGCAACAAATTCGATTCGGCCAAACTCGTGCGGATCACTGCCGATGTTTCGTCCGACGAGGCGCGTTTCACGATCGAGGACGAGGGCGAAGGCTTCAACGTCGCCGAGATCCCTGACCCGCTCAATCCAGAAAACCTGTTCAAGACAAGCGGCCGCGGCGTGCTGTTCATTTACAACATCATGGATGAGGTCAGCTACAACGAACGGGGCAACCGTCTGACGATGGTCAAGCGGACCGATCGGAACGGAACGGCCTGATCTTCATTTCTTCGACCTCATTTTGTCAATCTCTGCCCTGATCTCGGCGTTCGAAGGGCGTTTTCTATAGTTCGGCTCGACCTTTATCCACTGAACCTTGCGCTCCGCGTCAATAACGATCACCGTCGGATGCGGGATCCCTTCGAATTCCTGGCCGAGATAGTCCGTATCGAACAGTCCGTACGCGTCGATCGTCTTGTGCCCCGGATCAGACAGGATCGGATAGTTCACTTCCCCGTTTCCGTCCTTCGCGATCCGCGCCGCCAGTTCCCTGTTTCTCTCGACCGGATCGATACTCAACGCGAACAGTTTCACGTTCTCATTTGCCCCAAGCAATGTCCTGAGTTCGGCCAACTGCCGAAAACAGAACGGTCACCAAAACCCCCGGTAGAATACGAGAACGGCCGGTGAGGCGGCTTCCGACAGCGTCACTTGTTTACCGTTCTGATCCGTCAGAACAAAATCGGGCGCGGTGTCACCAATACGTAGCGGTTCGGTTGTGGCGCGTGACTGGGCGAACAGTCCGGCGCTGAACGCGATCAGCGCGAAAGCCGTTGTGATCAGGGTGCGGGTGAATTTGTGCATAGTCCTCCAGAGACAAGATTCCGCAAACTGCACGGATCATTCCATTTGTCTGGGAAAATTATCTCGAATAAACTGGCAGATGTCCGCTTCCGACCGCATGAAAGTCACAATCGCACAGATCAACACGACAAACGGCGATATCGAAGGCAATGTCTCGAAGATCCTGAACGCGATCGACAAGGCAAAGTCCGACGGTTCCGACCTCATCGTCTTTCCCGAGGTCGTGACCCACGGCTACACGTCGCAGGACTGGTTTCAGGACCGAGACATCATCGATCACGCGCTTGAGCCCCTTGCGGCGATAATTCCGGCAACCGAAGGCATCACCGCGATCGTCGGCACGATCCGCCCGAACGAGGACCCAAACGGCCGGCGTCTGTTCAACTGCGCGGCCGTTATCGAAGACGGCGAACTGCTCGGATTCACCGACAAGACCCTTTTGCCCGAATACGACGTCTTCGACGATCCGCGCTATTTCGAGCCGAACGAACATCCGAACCGGCTTTACGAGATCAACGGAACGAAGATCGGCGTCGTTGTCTGCGAGGATTTCTGGAACGACGAGACCTTTTGGAAAGAAAGGCTTTACGATGTCGACCCGGCCGAAGACGCAATTCGTCAGGGCGCCGAACTTCTGGTTTCGATCAACGCTTCGCCGTACAACAAAGGAAAGATAAAGCTTCGCTGCGACATGGTCGCTCACCGCGCGAAGGCTGCGCGCGTCCCGATCGTGTTCGTCAACCTGATCGGCGGCAACGACGGCATCGTCTTCGACGGCGCGAGCCTGATCGCCGACGAGGAAGGCGACATCATCCTGCAGGCGACCGCGTTCGAAGAATTCGTCGAATCGGTCGAACTCGACGTCCACAAGCCCGACGCGCGCGGCATCACCGGCGATGAAACCGACGCCATCCTCGACGCGCTCGTGCTCGGCGTCCGCGACTACGCCCGCAAGAACCGTTTCAAGAGGGCCGTCATCGGATTGAGCGGCGGCATCGATTCGGCACTCGTCGCGGCGATCGCGAGCGAGGCGCTTGGGCCCGAGAACGTTCTGTGCGTGATGATGCCGTCACCGTTTTCGTCCGAAGGATCGATCAAGGACTCGGAAGAACTTGTCCAAAATCTTGGCTGCGAATCGCGCACCGAGCCGATTTCCGGAGCATTTGAAGTGCTGCTCAATCAGCTCCGTTTCTCGAAGCCGAGAAAGGGCGGAGAGAACCTCGCGGCCGAGAACATGCAGTCGCGCCTGCGCGGCGTGATCCTGATGGCGATCTCGAACGCCGAGGGCCGGCTGCTGCTTTCGACCGGAAACAAATCGGAACTCGCCGTCGGCTACTGCACGCTTTACGGAGACACGAACGGCGGTCTCGCGGTGCTTGGCGACGTACTCAAGACCGAGGTCTGGGAAGTCGCGCGGCACATCAACCGACGCGCCGGACGCGAGTTGATCCCGGTGAAGATCATCGAAAAACGTCCGAGCGCCGAACTTGCCCCGAATCAGTTTGATGACGATTCCCTGCCGCCCTACGAACGCATGGACCCGATCCTGCATCTTTACTTTGAACAGAAACTTTCGCCGTCTGAGATCATCGAGCGCGGAAACGATCCGAAGCTCGTCTTCGAGATCCTGAACAAGGTCGAGCACCCGGCGAACGAGTTCAAAAGGCAACAACTGCCGCCCACGATAATTATTTCGAAAAACGCGATCGGCGTCGGAAGGCGCCGGCCAATTACGCACAAATACAGGAGAAATCAGCAGTGAACACTGCAAATTTTGAAAAGGTGATTTCGGTTCTTGAGGAAATGAAAACCGGTGGAATCATCGAGAAATTTGCGATTGGCGGCGCCTTCGCCGCGACTCTTCACAACGAACCCATTTCCACCATCGATCTGGACATCTTTTTTCTACTCAAAGAGAAGCCGGATTCAGTTTTACTTTCGCTAGAGAAGGTCCATGATTTCGCCCGGCACCGCGGATTTTCGTTTGATCACGAATTTATCAACATTCACGGCTGGCTGGTGCAATTTGTAGAGGCGAGCCACGACGATCTTTGGAAGGAGGCCATCGAACTCGCGGACATCATGAAAATCGGCGAGTTCGACGTCCCGGTAATCGGTTGTGAACACCTCATCGCGATGTGGCTTCTGGCCGGACGGGCCAAGGACTACCAGAAGATCGCTGTTTTTTGGGAAGCCGACATTTTGGACCTACAAAGGCTGGCGGGAATACTTGAACGATTTGGCTTATCCGAAAAATGGGAAAAGGAAAAATGGAGGCTGACTGATGAGCCATAGGCCGGGACGAGAATCGGTTGAAGATCTTGAAAGACGCAAACGAATTTCCCGAAGTTATTTGCGTTCCCTTCCGCCCCTGGAAAAGGTCAAGAGATTGGTTCAGCTTCAGGAACAGTACTATCAACTTCTCGCAATCCGCGAACAAAACGGCGGTAAGCCGATTCCTGAAAGATGGCGGAAATGGCGCACGGCTCGCCAGGAAAGCACCTAGGGACAATTCGTATCCGTCGTTCTAAAAAAAAATAACCAACTTGAGGTTTACCATGAAAAAAGCGTCATTTTTTGTAATTCTGCTGTTCGCGTCAACCATGTTTGCCCAAACGCCGACTACCGACAGCCGGCGGGTCATCGAAGTCACCGGTTCGGCAGAGACCTTCGTCACGCCGAACGAATTCACGTTCAAGATCACGCTCGTCGAGCGGGTCGACGGCAAGAAGAAGATCACGATCGAGGATCAGGAAGAGGCGCTCAAGCGCGAGTTGGCGGCGATCGGCGTCGATGTCCAGAAAGACCTGACGATCTACGATCTGACCAGTGTTTACGTCCGCCAGCGCCGGCTGAAAGACACGCTCGGATCGAAGGACTATCGACTCAAGATATACGATATCAACAAGATAGGCCGTTTGCAGGATCTCGCCGACAAATTAAACCTCTCAAAACTCGACCTCATAGATTCGACCCACACGGAACTCGCGAAGTTCAGAAAGGAGACCAAGATCGAAGCGCTCAAAGCAGCGAAAACAAAGGCCGACTATCTGTTGGCGGCGATCGGCGAGCGGTCCGGAAAGCCGGTGTTTGTGCGCGAAGTTGAGGAAAACGACAACAGTTCCTACAGGCCGAACATCTATGCCAACGTCAACGTGACTTCGAATATCGTTCGCGGAGGCGACAATCAGTCGACCGACGATTCCCTGAATATCACCCAGATCAAACTGAGATACGAGGTCTTCGCCCGGTTCGAGATCGAATAAATCCGATGAACTTCAAGATTTCCGTCCTTTTCGCTTTATTCGCGGCGGTGCACATGTACGCGGCCGACGATGTTCTGAAGTTCCATGCGAAGCTCGGCTTTGTCAAAGGCGAGGACAAGATCGCGTCGTACGAATTCATCGACGACGAGAAGAAACTCGTGATCGTCGGACAAAAGTCGATCCAGGTCTGGGACGTTGACAACGCCAAACTGCTCAATTCGGTGACGCACCAGATCGAGCAGTTCGCGCCTTCGGGCTGGTTCGGATCGTTCGTTCTGCTCGGCCTTCCGAAAGCGCTGAAATGGCGACCTTGGGTCATCGAGCCTTGGGGAAAGTGGATCATGACGAGCGAGAAGATCGGCGAGGGCAAGATCCGATCGGCTGTGATCCGCGATCTAAAGACGCTCGAGACGGTAAAGACGCTTGACCTTCCGAACGTCGATATCGATTACGTCGCCCTCGACGAAACCCGAAACGAGATCCTCGTTTTCGGTTTTACCGGCAAAATGGCTGGTTTCGGGAGTTTCGACCGCGACAGTTTCGAACGCAAAGACACGTACACGGTCGATGACTTCAAATACCAGCAAACGATCCGCAACGCGACGAAGGTCATCGTCGGATCCGGGCAGACGAAAATTGATTGGGTCGGACCGAATCAAAAGCAGGGCGGAATGCTGACGCTTCGCAACGTCCGGGACGGAAAGATCGAACGCGAATACACGGCCGAGGGATTCCAGCCGAAATCGTTCTACGAGGAAACGGAGGTGAGCGAGGACGAGAAATACCTCGTTTCGAAACGTGAGGATCGGGTTCTCGTTTGGGACATCGAAGGCGATGGACGACCAAAATACGAGATAAAGTCGCAGGATCCGAAGAAAGGACTCTCGATCAAACAGATCGTCGATCGGCGATACATCGTCGTCAAGATAGACGACAGGATCGTGGTCTACGACATTGCCGGCAACGGCTCGCCGAAGTTCGAGGTCGCCCGTAAATTCCCGAATGAAGACATTGATTACAAAGGACTTATCGTGGGCGAATATCTGTTGGTCCAGAGCAAGGAGCGTCTTCGCGTTTATCGGCCCGGCGCGTCCGATCCGATGGTCGAATTCGCCTCCGAAAAACCCGGCGACACGGTTTATCTCGCGGACAATTCGCCGGAAAAGAAGATGGTCGTGGTTCGCGACGATGACAAGGCGATGGTCTACGACCTCGAAAAACCCGCAAAGCCGTTGTACGAGATCGTCCGCGAGAACAAAAACGAGCGGTTTTACATGACCGCTTTCATTGAACCGAAGGGAGTTCTCGCGGTGGCACGCGTCAACAACGCCGAGCAGCGCGAACCGCGGACCGAGTTTTACGATATGAAGACCGGCCAGCGCACGCTGACGATCCCGTTGGTCGTTGACGGAACGATGGGATACGCGAACAACGATTCGCTGATCGTCATGGTTCAACTGGGAAGTTTCAATGTTTGGAATCGCGAAACCGGCCGCGTGACGCGCATCCCGCTGAAGTTCCATTCGGCGCAGAGCAACTCGGACCGTCAGGCTTGGGAACCCGAAGACACGTCGTACAACACCGAATTTGCGCAACTGAGTCGCGATTTCAAATACATCATGCGTTGGGGCGGCAAGGTCACGTTTCTGTTCGACGCGTCGACCGGAAACTCGGTTCAGAGCCTGTACGACGCGGCTTACGCTAAGTTCGACAAAAAGACGAAGCTGGTCGAGAACAGCGGACTCGGCACCTGCGGCTGGACGAAAAACGGCAAATACGCGTTGGGTCTGGATGATTCGGGATTCTTCGATACCGCCCGCGGGATAAACTTCTGGAAGTTCGAGAAGTAGACGGCAGACGGAAGGCGAACCGGACGAAATACGCGTGAAGAAAATGAACGTAAGGATACTTGCGGCGCTTCTTGTCCTCGTCGTGCACGCCGGCGGCGCGGCGCAGTCACTAAGGGTTTCGCGGGACGGTCGGTACTTTCAGGAAAACGGCAGGCCGTTCTTTTGGCTCGGAGACACTGCGTGGCTTTTGTTGAAAAAATGCACGCGCGAGGAAACGATCGCCTATCTCGACACACGCCGGCGACAGGGCTTCAACGTCGTCCAGATCATGGTTCTGCATGATCTGAAGAACGCCACAAACGCCTACGGCGCCGGCGCGCTGATTGATCAGGATGTCTCGAAACCTCGCATCACTCCTGGAGACGACTTCCGCAAACCCGAAGAATACGATTACTGGGACCACGTCGACTGGGTCGTCGATCAGGCCGCCAAACGCGGAATGTTCGCGGCGCTCGTGCCGGTCTGGGGAAGCAACGTCAACACCGGGCACGTCAGCGAATCGCAAGCCCTTTCATATGCAAAATTCCTGGCCGAGAGGCTCAGATCGAAACCAAACATCATTTGGCTGAACGGCGGCGATCTCAAAGGCGACCTCCA
>JAKQII010000101.1 GCA_029557535.1 Acidobacteriota bacterium | reverse complement strand
CGCCTTGAGCACCTCGTCGCGGTTCTTGGCCGACTTGATCCACTGGGGCAGTTTACTGAAAAACGAATTTCTTCCCTTTTTCGTTCGCTCGCGGAGTTTCGCTCCGACATAATCCTCGATCATCTGCAGATGTTCGCGGTTGTAAGCCCAAAAAAGTTCGCCGCAGCACTCGATCTCGAGCCACAGTTTGAATCCGAAATACCAGTCGCGGTTGCTTCCGACCTTGATCGTCGTTCCCTTCCAATTGTCGCGATAAACGCATTGGGTGCAAATGAACTTTCTCGGGCCGAAGAATTTGTTGCGGCCCTGCTCGATCTTTTTCTTCGAGAGTATGGCGAATTCCTCTTCGTCGATGACGACCTTCCCGCGCGAACCGCAGCGCGGACACACGACGAGGATCTCCTCGTAAAAGTCGTAAACTTGAGTTCCTGTGTCGAGATGCCTTTCCATTTGGGATTGCGGATTTGGGATTTAGGATTGCGGAATTAGACCTGATCAATTGCGCAGGCGGCGTGTCCGAGTACCTGATCGCCGTCCTTCAATGGCGACCGGGTCGGTTTCCAGCCGTCTTCGAGTCTCCGCTCCAAAAGCTCGTCGGCGGTCGGTTGATGATCCCAGACGGCAACTGCCGTCACTGCACCGAGTCAAGTGGTGTCGTAAACCAAGTACAGGCCATCGTACGGGACGATAACGTCGTGAGTGTATTCGTCCTGTGTCACCACTTCGGCGACGACCTGCGGAATGAATCCCGCAGGTTGGCGCCCAGCCCATGCAAGCACATCGCCGAGAGTCCGGTGCGACGTAATGTCGCGGACCATTTCGCTCTTTTCATCGATGGCTGCGTAGTTCCTCAACATGGCGTTTGAATTACGTTATTGCGGCGGCATTTGTTCGGACGCAAGATCTAAGGAATTCCTGACGAGTAACTCACAAGTTCAAGCCGCGCAAGACTTGCGTCCACTATGTGACTATGCGGTCGAAATCAGCCAAACTCGCCCGATCTATTTTCCGACGATCGTGATCTTGATGATCTTGTCGCCCCGCACGATCGAATCGACGACCTTCATTCCTTCCTGATCGACGCGTCCGAAGACAGTGTAGCCGCCATCGAGATGCGGTTGCGGGCTATGCGTCACAAACCACTGCGAGCCGCCCGTGTCCTTGCCCGACAGCGCCATTCCGACCGCGCCGCGCTCGTACGGAAGCGTGTTGACCTCGCAGCGGATCGAACGTCCGGGACCGCCGTTTCCGTCGCCGCGGCTGTCGCCGTCCTGCATCACGAAATTCGGTACGACGCGATGCACGGCGAGGCCGTTGAAGTAGCCCGCCCGGGCGAGCTTGATGAAATTGTCGACGGTGAGCGGTGCGTCTTCGGGCATAAAATCGATCGTGAAAACGCCCTTTTCGGTCGTCAGTACGGCTTTCACCGATCCGTTCTTTCGCGACACGGCGCGGACGTAATCGGCCTGCGTGCTGTTGATGATCCCCAATTTTCCTCTGACCGAGAATCTCGAAACCTGATCTTTCTTTTTAGCGATCGCGTTCTCGATCATCGTCGGAACTCCCGGATTGTCCTTTTGCAGTTCGGGATCGCCGAGCAACTGCAATGCCCTTTTGCGGACAAGATAATCGGAAGAACTCAGCGCCAGGATCAGGGTCCCGGACGCCTCTTTTTTGTCCAGTTTGAACAGTGAATTCATGATCGTGAGCGTCGCGTCGTCGTAGATCTTGTCCGTCAGCAACGATCTCGTGAACGCCTTCTTCAATGCCTCGAAATTATCCGGATTCGCCTTCTGATCGCCGAGAATGTCCGCGACGGCGGCACGAATCAGCGGATCGGTTTCAGACTCGAGCAGCGGCCGCAAGATGTCCGACGTGGTCTCGGACTTGAACGCCGCGAACGCCTGCAGCAAGTCGGGGATCGCAAAAACAGCGCTGTCCTTCGCCTTCACCCTTTCGTCGCCGCCGATCCAACCTTGGATCAGGGACACAAGCAGAAGCTTAGCGCGGGTTCGCACCTGGCTGTTCTTTCCGTTCGTTTCGAGCGACGCGATCGTGCCGAGCGCCTGAAAGACGGCCGACGACGATCGCCAATCAGGTCCGAACGCCTCTTGCGGCGAATCGACAACCCAACCGACGTACTTGCCCGGATCGATCCGCGCATATGCGATCTCAGACTCCGGCGAAGTGAATTTGTCAGCAGTTCTCAATGCTTCAATAAATTCAATCGCGTCATTGTCGGAAGTTCCTGCCATCAAGCGACCAAGCGTGCTCGCGATCGTAAGCAGTTCGTTCTTTTCGCTCGGATTCTTGAACTTTGATTTCCGATATTCAGCCATCAGAGCGTTGCCTCGGACGACGAGTTTCGGAACAACCGATGTGTCCTTCAACGCCGCGACGGCACCGATCGCCGAAACACGAACGCGTGGATCGGGATCGGCGAGTGCGGCATCCAGAAGCATTCCGACGGAGTCTTTGTCTTCGGCCGCCCCAAGGGCACGCGCGGCATTCGCCCGGGCGATCGAATACGAGTCGCTCATCAGCATCTTGCGCAGTTCGTCGGTCGCGATCCTTGTACGAATTCTCGCCAACGCGTTTCCGGCATCGGCACGAACACGCTCGTCCGAATACCCGAGAAACTTCGCGATGACCTCCGCGGCTCCGTCCGGACGAACGCGAAGTGCCGCCGTAAGTCCGAGAATTATCGTGTCCCGATCCGGCATCGACCGGCGTCCGGCCTCAAACCTGAGCGCTTCAACGATCGCCGTTCCGAGTTCTTTTGATTTCGGATCTTTTGCATTCGCGGCCGCGATCTTGCCGGCGGCTTCGACCGCGCGAGCGCGGACGTCGCCTTGCTCTTTAGTGTTTGAAAGAATGCCGGTCACGAAATCGGCGCTTTTGATCGATTCGATCTCGCCGATCGCGAACATCGCCATCGACCGGACGTTGATGTCAAGGTCACGTTCGACAAGCGTCGTCAGTGCCGGCAGCGCCGCATCGTTGCCGATCCTGGCGGCGGCCAGCGCCGCGCGTTCGCGGGTCCTTGGCTTCGCGTTTTTCATCAGCGTTTCAAGCGTCGCGTCAAAACGCCGCTCGTCCTCGGCTTTGACGATCTTTACGAGCGTCGCGACCGGAATGTGGGCAACGCTTGAGAGCGCCATCGCGCCGATCAAAATGACAAGAGCGAATAATCTTTTCATAGGCGAGATTCTAAACGCGTCGCAAAGAATGACCAAACAGCACTCCGACAAGTCTCAATTCTCAGGCTTTCAGCGATCTGATAATTGAGAATTGA
>JAKQII010000061.1 GCA_029557535.1 Acidobacteriota bacterium | reverse complement strand
CCGAAGTCAACACCCGGCCCTGAATCGTGGAATTTGTAACCGGGATCATCGCGTACGCGTGCACCGCGCCGTTCAAAACTCCCGAACCGATAATGATGTTCCCGTCGCTGATCCCCATCGCCGACGACGAGGTGTTCGTCGACAGATCCCAACCCGATCCCACCGGAAGGAGATCGGCGAGGCGGTAAGTCGTCACGCCGTCCCAGACAAAAGGAATCGCGAATGCCGACGACGCGGTTCCGACGACCCAGCCCTGCGAATTGACGCCCCGTCCCGATCCCTGCGACGTTCCAGCCGGAAGCGGAACCGCGACCATTCCTTCGCCTTGCGACCAGCGGAACGGAAGTCCCGAACCCTGATTGAGCATGCTCGATCCCGTGATGAATCCCGAATTGCTGACATCGAACGTAAGCGCGCCGTTTAGGCCCGAAAGAGCTCCGACTTCGAACGCCTGAGCGCTCCCGATGTCGTAGTAGATCCCGACGTTGCGCGCGGCGTTGTTCGGATCGATTCCCTGCCCGACGACGCGGCCCGAGTCGTTGATCCGAAACGCGGTGATGAAGAAACAGCCCGTCGACGTGGTTTGCGAGATATACGTCGCGGTCCCGCCGCTGTAGTAAAGCGCCTTCTGGAGCGATCCGCTGTTGACCGAGCCAACGACAATTCCGGACGAATTTACGTCGTTGGCGTCGCCGAGCGTTTCGCCGGAGGGCATCGGCAATTGCGAGACCGAGCCGTTCTGCCAGATCGCCGGCAAGCGGCTCGTACCGAAAAGCGTGGTCGCACACGCTCCGACCACAAGACCCGAGTCGTTCGCGCCGTTTGAAACGCAGAAGTTTCGTCCAGCGAGGTTCGGAAGCCCGAGAATGCCGCCGCCTGAAGTCCATTCGAAGGCCTGAGCGATCGATCCGATCGACCGTCCCACGCCGACTCCGCCCGGTGAAACTCCAAATCCCTGCGAGTTGACGTGTGTCGCCAACAGTCCGATATCAACGATCTGATATTGCGGCACCGGATTGCCGAGTGTCGGTTTCGAGACTTCGGATCTTTGCCCGAATGAAATCAGTGGCAAAGCGAAAACCGTCAAGAGGGCAATGACTCTGATCATTTTCTTCTCCTTTTTAATTGAATTGCGGGTGTGCTGAGGTTAGTTTGCTTTTGTAAGAATGTCAAAGAATTCAAACCCGGTTAACTTGAAAAGAGCGAGGCTCGCGTCTAGCATGGACAGCAAAATGAGTCGCCTGAAAGTGATCGTCAGTATTGGGTTTGCCGTTTTCGCCGCGGCGCTGTTTCTTAAAGACCGCACGGTCTCCGCGGTTCCGGTCGCTTTTTTGGCCCCGCCGCAATCGGTTTCGGCGACCGACGGGGATCATATCGATAAAGTGACGTTGTGGTGGAACGCGGTCCGCGGCGCAAGTGAGTACCGTGTTTTTAGATCGACGACCAATGATCCGCAAACGGCGAACGATCTGGGGACGACGGCAAGCGGCTACTATTTCGATTTCACGGCAACGGTCGGTCAGGACTACTACTACTGGGTTCGCGCCGAGAATGCGTCTGCCGTGAGTTTGTTGAGTGCCCCGGATCACGGGCTTCGCGCGTCCGGATCGTTCCATTCGGCGATCTTCTCGCCGCTTTCGTCGCCGCCTAACCCTTCGGCGAACGGCGTTACCGCCGCCAAGGCGATGCTCGGAAAAACGCTCTTCTGGGACGAGCAACTCTCGTCGACCCGGACCGTCGCGTGCGGAACATGCCACCGCCCGGCCTCAGGCGGATCGGATCCGCGGACAACGGTCGGCAGCCAGCGTGCGAAGAATCCCGGATTCGACGGCGTCTTCGACACCGAAGACGACGTTTTCGGCTCGCCGGGCGTGATCCAGAACAACGGAAACGGCGGTCTTGTACCATCGTCCGTTTTCGGACTTAAAGAACAAACTACCTCGCGCAAGGCGCCGTCATACCTGAACGCCGGGATCACGACTAACGGGACGTTCTGGGACGGGCGCGCGACAAACACCTTCCGTGACCCGTTGACAAATTCGACACTTTTCACCGATTGGGGAGGCCTCGAAAGCCAGTCGCTCGCGCCGCCCGTAAGCACCGCGGAGATGGGACACAACGGCCGCGAATGGACCCAGGTCGCGGCACGCGTCGCGGCATCGAAGCCGCTCGCGCTCGCATCGAAGATCCCGCGCTCGATGCTCAACTGGATCAACGGCCGCGACTATCCGCAGCTTTTCGAAGAGGCGTTCGGGACACCCGAAGTGACTCCGGTACGGATCGCGATGGCGATCGCGACGCATGAACGCACCCTCTTCTCCGATCGGTCGCCGCTCGACCGTTGGGCAATGCAGATTGAAGAACTCGCACCGGACGAAAGTCGCGGGCGTGATCTGTTTGCCACGCTGAACTGCACCTTTTGTCACGGCGGCCCCGCGCTTTCGGACCAGAACTTCAACAACGTCGGCGTCCGCCCGACGAACGAAGACAGAGGACGCGGCGCTTTCACCGGCAATTCGAGCGACAACGGACGGTTCAAGTCGCCGTCTTTGAGAAACGTCGAACTGCGCGGACCGTATTTTCATAACGGCCGGTTTGCGACGCTTGAGGACGTCGTTGAATTCTACAACCGGGGCGGCGACTTCGATGCCCCGAACATCAATCGCGGACTTGTCCGTCCGCTGAATCTGACCGCCGGCCAGAAGGCCGACCTGGTCGCTTTTTTGCGGCGGCCGCTGACGGATCCGCGTGTCCGCGACGAGCTTCCGCCCTTTGACCGGCCGCGTTTGTTCACCGAATCTTCCCGTGTTCCCGCGCTGATCGGCAGCGGCCGCGAAGGAACCGGCGGGATCGTTCCGACCGCGGTCGCGCTCGAACCGCCGGTTGCGGGAAACGCTACATTTACCATCGGACTTTCGGACGCGCTTCCGGCTTCGACCGCCGTACTCGTCATCGATGACGCGGACCCGGGCGTCGGAACGTCGATCCCGGCCGCCGGCACACTGATCAGGTACTCGACCGTCACCGATGCGGGCGGATTCGCGTCGGCTGCCCTCGCCCTCGATCCGGGTCTTGCCGGCCGCACTTTCTTTGGTCGCTGGTACGTGACCGATGCGGGTGCGGCGAGCGGATTTTCGGTCACGCCGTTGATCAGGTTCACGGTTTTCGCACCCGCGGCGTCGGTCGCCCGGCAGCCAAACTGTGATTTCGACGGCGACGGCCGTTCGGACGTGTCGATCTTCCGTCCCTCGAACGGACAATGGTGGATCTCGCGCTCCGGCGACGGCGGGAATTTCGCGGCGCAGTTCGGAATTGAAACTGACCGCATCGTGCCGGCGGATTTCACCGGCGACGGCCGTTCCGACATTGCCGTCTGGCGCGGCGGAACGTGGTTCGTCCTGAGGAGCGAGGATTTTTCGTACTATTCATTCCCGTTCGGCACCTCGGGCGACGTTCCGGTTCCGGCCGATTTCGACGGCGATGCCAGATCGGATGCCGCCGTTTTCCGCGCATCGAATTCGACGTGGTACGTCTCGCTGTCGAACGGCGGAATGCTAATCGAACAATTCGGCGCCACCGGCGATCGGCCGTATGCGGGTGACTTCGACGGCGACGGCCGTTCGGACCTCGCGATCTTCCGGCCGTCAACGGGCGACTGGTGGCTGCGGCAAAGCTCTGCCGGGATCTCGGCGTTTCACTTCGGAAATTCCGACGACGTACCGGTTCCGGCCGATTATACCGGCGACGGGCGAGCCGACGCGGCGGTTTGGCGTCCGTCGACAGGCGAGTGGTTTGTTCTTCGCAGTGAAGACGGAAGCTATTACTCGTTCGGATTCGGCGCGGCCGGCGACATCCCGTCACCCGGTGATTTTGACGGCGACGGCCTGGCGGACGCGGCGGTTTTCAGACCGGCGGCGGGAACCTGGTACGCCAGCCGCTCGAATTCGGGATTGATGATTACGCAGTTCGGCCTCGGCGGAGACCGTCCCGCTCTGGCGGCCTACTATCCCTAGAGGACCCCGAATCTCAACGATTTCCTACCCGAAGGGATGGCGACATGAACGGTCCGGAATCCTATCCTGAACACGCGGGTCCGACGTTTCGGATCCGGGAGGAATTGATTTAATGGCGGTTTATTCGAACGATAAGGAAATAGTTGAGCTGATCGAACGGTTTGAAACACGTTCGCTGCCAAAGATCGAATGGACCCATGCGGCGCATCTGACCGTGGCACTGTTCTACTGCGCGTCCCACCCGCTCGGAACGGCGCGGAACCTGATGCGCGACGGGATCTTCGGGCTCAATGACAGTCACGGGACTGAAAATTCGGACACGAGCGGTTACCACGAAACGCTCACGTGCTTCTGGATGGACGTCGTTCAGAACTTCATCCTCGGGCGTCCGAAAGGCGAGCCGCTTTACCGGACCGCGAACGCTCTGGTCGGCGAATATCCGTCCGACCTTCCACTGCGCGTTTACAGTCGCGAACTGTTGTTCTCGGTCGCCGCGCGAAGCAGTTATGTTGCCCCGGACCTGATCGGAACGCATTGTGAATCCACTTCCGAACGGCATCAAAACGAATAAGCGACCGGAAACTGACGCGGTATGTGGAGATGTGCCGGGAGCAAGAGTAGAATAGAGCGGTCCGACAGGTTTCGCCACCCGAACGACCGTTCAAGCTCTCCAACACGCGATCTGATCGTCCGCGCGGAACCGGAACTGTCGGCAATACCAGCGAATTGAGAGGTGTGCGATGTTTACGCTCGAACAGCCGTCGATGGCATTGAATTCCACGGAGATCTCGTGGTCCAAGATCCTTATGTGGAATACCTGGGAGGTCGACCGCGCTCAGACACGCGAACACATTGTCGAATGGGTCGCGACCGTTGCCGACGGCGCCCCCGGCGGAAAGCTGAAGAACGTTGTCATCAATTGTCACGGACTGCCGGGATGGGTCGGCATCGGACAGGGATTCAACATGCATCATCTCGGGCTCTTCCGGCAATGGGCGGGAAAGGTCGAAAAGATATGGTTCGTCGCGTGTCTGGTCGCGCGAATCCCCGATACGCAAATGCTTGCCAGCCTGACGGCGAGTTATCCGGGTTTCGGAGCCGGCGACGGCAACGTCTTCTGCTCCAATCTCGCGCAGAACGCGCGGTGTTACGTTTACGCTTCGACCGAGGAGCAGCGGAACCGCGGCGGTTACACCGTCGGCCAGATGCCGACATTCGAGGGGCTTTGTCTGTCGTACAGCCCTAATGGCCAGGTTAGTTGGTCACACCGGTATTCGTCGAATTGGGATGACAATCGCGAATGAGAAAGACCGCACGCAGGTCTCGCAAATCCCCGTGCGGTCTCGTCGCAACATGCATCACGCGACAAGCGATCAACGCGGTTCGAAGTTATAGGTGATCACGCCCGTGACCTTGACCGGAACATTGCTGAGCTTCGTCGGCGAGAATTTCGTGTTTCTCGCGGCGCTGACGGCGGCCGACCGAAGCAGCGGATGCCCCGAAACGGCCTGCGCCGAAATCACGCGGCCCTGTTCGTCGATGAGAACCTGGACATTTACCTGGCCGCTTGCGCGAACGGCAATCGCCGGCGGCGGATACACCGGTTTCGGAAGATACGTCGCCTTTCCGTTTATCACGCCGAGTGACACCGGCGGCTTCGGTCTCTGATCCGGAGTCGCTTTCGGCTTCGGCTTCACCTCGAATTCTTCACTATCGCCATTCGTCGGCTTGTTGGTCGGCCGATCGCTGCACAGACCGCAGATCTGATCGTCGCCGCCGGAATTCCGGGTCGCGTTCTCGGGAATGACGTTTCGGTCGCCCCTGACGATGTTCTTGAGATTGAGAAAGCGAGTCGCGTCAATGACGTTCTGCTGTCCAAGCGCCTTGGTCGGCTCCTTGTAAACATCGACCCGGTCATAGATCTCTTTGAGCACGACCTTGTTCGATCTTGATTTTGTCGTTGCCGCCGGTTCCGGTCGCGGCGGAGGCGCCTGTTCCGAGACCATGACCGGCGAGACGAGGCTCGACACGTCGAAGTCACCGTTTCCGACTCCGTAATTCTTGGCAAATAGACTGTAGGTCCAGCCGCTCATCAGAACGGCGGTCAGGACACCGAAGGTCGCCAGCAGAAAACGCGATTTCCGGGCGCTCTCAGACGAGTTGTTTTTCGATTCGATCAGTTGATTCAGCATATTTTCGTTCCTCCAAGGATCATCGGTGCCGATCTGTTAGACTCCGGCGGTTCGGAATTGTTCCTCAGGATTCAAAATTCAAGAATCAAAAATTCAATAGTCAATATCAATCGCGTCCTAATCGCTGTAGCACCTGACCGCTGAGGTGCCGAAATGCCGGGACTTTTGGTCAATCAGTTGCCATTCCAGGCACGCGTTCACCGTCCGCCGGTACCCCCTGACGCGCGGAGCAAGCCCGGGGACAAATCGCCCACGACGATCTCAGCCCCCAAAGGGCGCAGCAAGTTTCGATGCCGTACAAAAGAGCCTACCTTGTCCCGTTCTTGATACTGCGACTAGCCACGGCTTCAGAGGCTTTGCTGCGCCCCTCCGGGGCTCGGATTCGGAACTCGCCTCTTCCGCGCGCCAGGGGTTATCGCGTTCTGCGCCCCTTCGGGGCTGAAAGGTATTTGGAATCTCTGGAATCTTGGGATCTCTGGAACGCCTTGATTCTTGAATTTTGAATTTTGATATTTGAGCGTCGGATCTTGATTCGAATATCGAATCCCGACTCTGCTATATTGATTCCTTCGCAAAGCATTACCTTATGAGCTATTTTCAACGGTTGTTGGTCAGGTTTGGACTTGCTGACGTCAAGGCGGAACGGCTTCCGATCAGTGTTTTTCTGCTCGACGACGACAGTCGCCGTCATCGCTGGTTCGAGAAGCGTTTTGCGGGTGACGAGATCGACATCGCCGAAGACGTCGCCCGCGCCCGCGAACTCTTAGCCAACCAAAGCTACGACGCGATCTTCCTCGACCACGATCTTCTCCCGGAACACTATGAGACAAACGACCACGACGATTACGCCCGGACCGGATACGCGATCGCCGAGTTCCTTTGCGAGAACCCAAGGCTCCAGCGCGCGGCAACGATCATCGTTCATACGCGGAACGCGGATGCCGCGATCAGGATGGTCGAGAGAATCCGGGAATCGGGCAGAACCTGTGAATACTGCGCCTTTCCGATGCTCGATCTGAAGATAAGGAATTACTGGAAGCGATAGCCGATCCGATCGGCCTCGGTGCTATAATTCGCATCGAAACGTCAGTTTGCCAATTTACCCGAGAATTCCTGAATGACCGTAGACTCTGCAAAAATCCGCCCGTTCCGCGCCCCCCGCGATGAACCGAAGACGGAAGACGACAAAATGCTCGACGAACCCGAAGTCTGCCCGAAATGTTACGGCTCCGGGTTCGAGGTGGTGCCCGGAAAGGGAGCTCGTCCGTGCGACTGCCGCCGGCAAAGAACTCAGACCAATGATTTCGATAAAGTGCGGATCCCCCGCCGTTATGAGAAATGCCACTTTCATAATTACCGGCCGGCGAGTCCGAGCCAGGAACGGGCGTTCAAGTTCGCTTCGAAGCTGGCGATGGACTATCCGGCCGTCGATCGTGGCTTGTTACTGATGGGAACGGTCGGCGTCGGGAAAACGCATCTTGCGGTTTCGATCCTCAAGGGGCTGACCGAGCGCGGTGTCGGGTGTCTCTTTTATGAGTTCGGAGCACTGCTGAAAGAGATTCAGGACTCGTACAATCCTTCGACGCAAACGTCTGAACTTAAAGTACTTGCTCCGATTCTTGAGGCCGGGGTCCTGGTCCTTGACGAGATCGGTGCGTCGAAACCGACCGAATGGGTGCGCGATACGATGGCCCATATCATCAATTCGCGCTACAACGACCAGAAGCTCACGATCTTCACGACCAATTATCTCGATGAGCGACGTTCGGAGAGGGACGAGACGCTCGAGGACAGGATCGGCGTGCGTTTGCGTTCGCGGCTCTTCGAGATGTGCCGGACGGTGACGATCGTCGGCGAGGATTACCGCCGCAAACTCGACACAAAGAGATCCTAACCTGCCGAGCGCGAGCCCTGCGCGCCGGCTGAATAGTTCGCCGCATATATCCGGTAACCGAGCAGCGCCGCGACCGCGATCCCGAACAATGCCGGATAGGTCACATCCGATTTCACCAGCATCCAGAAATGAGTCACACCGAGAGTTGCGGCGGCGTACGCGAGTTTGTGAAGCCTCGCCCACCGTTTCCCGCCGAGTCGCTTGATCATCTTGTTCGTCGAGGTGACCGCCAGCGGAACGAGGATCATAAAGGCGGTCATGCCGACCGCGATGAACGGCCGGTCCCATACGTCTATGGCGATCGCCGGCACATCTCCGCCCTTGTCGAAGGCTGAATACGTCAAGAGATGGATCGACGCGTAAAAGAACGCAAACAGGCCAAGCATCCGCCGCACCTTGATCAGCTGATTCCATCCGAACATTTTCCGAAGAGGCGTCACGGCGAGCGAGAGGACAAGAAAGATCAACGCCAGGACGCCGGTCGTGCGCAGAAAGAACTCGACCGGATTCGCGCCGAGCCTTTGGGTCCAGCCGTCATACGCCAGCAGCGCCAGGGGCACAATTGCGTTGATGAATACCAGGAGTTTCTCGAAGGTCATTCTTGGTCAGTGGTCAGTGGTCAGTGGTCAGTGGTCAGTGGTCAGAACGAAAGCCCTCAACGCAATCGCAAATCGAAAATCGCAAATCGAAAATGGGCCTTCTGTCTACTTTTCAAAATTTCTTCCTCAGATCCATCCCGTCGTACAGGTGCGCGACCTGGTCTTCGTAACCGTTGAAGAGCAGCGTCGGGCGGGTCCCGAATTCGCCGATCCTGCGTTCGGTCGCCTGCGACCAGCGCGGGTGCGCGACGTTCGGATTGACGTTCGAATAAAAGCCGTACTCGGTCGGCGAAGCGATGTTCCACGTGGTCGGCGGCTCACGGTCGGTCAGCGTGATCCTTACCACCGATTTGATGCTCTTGAACCCGTACTTCCACGGGACGACGAGCCGGACCGGCGCGCCGTTCTGATTCGGCAGCTGTTTGCCGTAAAGACCGGTGGCGATGATCGTCAGATCGTGCATCGCCTCGTCGAGCCGCAATCCCTCGACGTACGGAAAGTCGATCCCGGCAAACAGCGACGACTGCATTCCGTTCCGTCCTTCCGGCAGCTTCACGTCCGGATTCATGCCCGTTTTCCCGTCGTAAAACGTTTCGAACGCAACGTATTTCGCTTCGGATGTCGGCACAACCTCGTCGAGGATCCGGCGGACCGGAAACCCGATCCACGGAATGACCATCGACCAACCTTCGACGCAGCGGAAGCGATATACCCTTTCTTCCTGCTGAAACGAGAGGAGTTCGTCGATCGCGAATACGCGCGGCCTGTCAACCAGACCTCCGACCTCGATCGTCCAAGGACGCGTCACGAAGTCGGCCGCGGCCCGCGCCACCTCGGTCTTGCTTGTCGAAAATTCGTAGAAATTGTTGTAACTCGTTATTTCCTCGAACGAGTTCGGTTTTTCGGCCGCCCAAACCGTTGTCTTTACGTCCTTGATCTCCGCGGTCGCGATCTCCTTCGGCGGCGGCGGATTGAACACGCGATACGCGAGCCCGGTCGCGAAGGTCGAGCCGGCAACTAAACCGGCGCGAATGAAGTTCCTGCGATTCAGGTAAACGTGCTCGGGAGTGATCTTTTCTTTTTCTTGCATCGTTTCTGGTTCGAAGGTCATCTTGGTTCTAGCGTTGTCCGACGATCGGGCCCGTTCGTTAGATTAACAACCGTGGTCTTTTTATTCCAAAAAAACTGCGATTGAGATATGGATGATCGCGAACACGGAAGGCGAAGGTTTTTCGTCTTTTTTCCAAAAAGCGGTTATAATCTGCGAGTCAAAATCTTGCAGACGGACTTATTTTCAGCATGCTTCTCGTAAATGAAATCCTGAACGGCCGCTACCGCATCGTCCGCCAGCTCGGCCACGGCGGAATGGGCGCGGTCTATGAAGCTTTCGACAATGTTTTCGACACGACCTGCGCGTTGAAGGAGATCATGATCGACTTCGCCAAGGCCCCGACGCAGCATCAGCAGGACCTGATCAAGGCGGCGTTCGAGCGCGAGGCCAAACTGCTGGCGAAGATAAAGCACGAGGTCGTACCGCACGTCCGTGATTACTTTTCGCACGACAACCGCCAATTCCTCGTGATGGAACTCGTCGAAGGCAAGGATCTCGGCGAACTGCTCGAAGAGCGCAAGGCGCCGTTCGCATTCGAGGAGGTCGTGCCCTGGTTCGAACAACTGCTCGACGCGCTCGATTATCTGCACACCCAAAATCCGCCGATCTTTCATCGCGATATCAAACCGCAGAATCTTAAGTTGACTCCGCGCGGGAAAATGAAGCTGCTCGACTTCGGCATCGCCAAGGGCGGCGGCGCCGAGGTCCAGAACGCCTCGACGGTCGGAAACCAGACCTTTGTCGCGGCGACCCTGAATTACTCGCCGATCGAACAGACATATCGTGTTCTTGACCCGGTTTTCCGGGAGGTCCTGCTTCAGCGTTTCGAATCGAAGATCAAGGTAGTGATGGAGCAAAACGCGGACGCACGTTCCGACATTTACGCGCTTGGGGCGACGATCTACCATCTGCTGACGGGAACTCTTCCGATCGATTCGCTGAAGCGCACGACCGAAGTTTGGTCGGGCAAGCACGACCCGCTCGCGATTCCGTCGTCGATCAACAATCAGATTCCGGTCGCTGTTTCAAATCTGCTGATGAAGTCGATGGAGATCGATCGCGATCACCGATTCAGCACCGCGTTGGAAATGCAGGCGGCGCTCAAATCGGCGCTCGGCGGCACGGCGGCCAGGGACACAAGCCAGCAGCGCGAGCCTGCACCGACGATGTGGCAGCCGGTTGAGGCTCCGGTTTCGACGACCGACGCGCCGACCGTTCAGATCCCTTCGGATCAGCTCGCACAACAATATCCGCCGTCGATTTCTGAGCAAACTATTCAGGCTCAGAACTATTCTCAACCACCAACGGGATCGCCGTTCAACACCGGGGGGCAGCAGCAGCCGCCGCCGATGGGTAATCCCTTCAACACCGGCGGACAGCAACCGCCGCCGCCGATGGGTAATCCCTTCAACACGGGCGGTCAGCAACCTCCGCCTACGGGTGGTCCATTCAATACGGGCGGCGAAGCGCAAAATCCGGCGTCTTCTTCGTTCAACACTGGGGGACAGCAGCAACAGCCGGCTTACGGTTTTGCGGCTGGCGCCGGTCAGGCGGGAAGCTTTGGCGCGGCCGTGGATACCGGCGGACAGCAGTTCGTCGCTCCGGCAGCGGCGCCGAAAAAGAAAGGCGGGCGCCTGTTCTTGATAATTATTCCGTTGTTCCTGTTGTTCGTGTTGGCGGTTGGCGGAGCCGGAGTCGGTTACTGGATCTGGGAGCAGTCTCAGATAACCGACGTTTCGCCGACTCCGACGCCGAGCGTGAGCCCGACAAGATCGGTTTCACCGTCTCCGTCGCCGACTGAAAAGGCCGTGACAACCGCGACTCCGACACCGTCCGAGTCACCGACGCCGACAGAGTCGCCGACGTCAACGCGAACGGTCACGACACCGGTCAAAACGCCGCCGCCGGTTAAAACACCGAAGCCGAAGAAGACGACTCCGAAGAAGAATTCGGACTGCATCTTCACCGGCGATTGCTGATCGGTGCTGAGTTGTTCGGACAATGGCTTCGGAGCGATATTTGATTCTCGATGGCGTGCGAACTATCATAAGGAGGATTTTCTTCCGGACCCGCACGTTTACCGAACTTGAAATTGAGTCAGTTTGTTGAGGATATGAAACGAAAATTAGTTCTATTTTTGGTATTTGGCGCGATGTTGGTCGGTTCGCTGCAGATGCTTGAGGGCGTCTCGGCGCAGGAGAGGCTGACCTTGGCGAAGATCCTGACCGGACTGCAGACCCGCGGAACGACACCGGAGACCAACACGCTTGCGAAACGAAATATTTACATTCAGAGACAGGTCGAAGAGCGCGGCGTGAACTTCGTGCTGACGGCTGATCGTGAGAGGGATCTGCGTGACGCCGGTGCGACGGCGACCTTGCTGGCGGCGATCCGTCGCAACGGCCCGGTTTCAACGAATCCGACGCCCACGACGACGTCGCGGCCAAGGGCGGTCTTCAAGGATCTATGGATCGATTACGATGTGACCGAGGGGATCCAAAAGGGCATGAGGATCCACGCCAAGTTCACCGCCTACGGAATGCTTGGTCTGCCTTCGTATCTTGCGATCTATTTTCAGGATCAGAACGGTAATCCGTTGCCCGACAAGAACGGAAAGGTCTCAAGTTCGGACAACAAGGTTGCGATTTACAAGGAAATGACGCCCGGCTACGATCCTGCCGAATACAGCGACTTCAACGTTTTCATGCCGTATGATGAGCTCGATCTGGGACGCGGGTCGTGGAATCTGCGCATGGACGTCAAGATCATTTACAAAGCCGGCGGCCTGATCAGCCAGTTGACGACGAAGAACTTTCAGTACAGCAACAGCGCCAACACCCAACCGCAACCGACCAATGTATCTGCCGACCTGAAGCGCGTGTGGGTTGACTACAACATCACGCAGGGCGGCGTGCGTGGGATGCGTGTTCACGTCAATTTCGACGTTACCGGCCTGCAGGGAATTGATTCAAGATTGGTCTTTCGAATTCGGAGGGTCGACACGGAAACCTACTTGCGGAACAGCGGTTCGTATTCGAATGTCAACGGCGAGTTCCAAACCGAATTCAAAATGAAGCCGGGATACGCGACCACGACCTACGGTGACGCGAGCGTATTTATCCCGTATGACCAAGTGATCATTTCCAAAGGGAATTGGAATCTTGAGTTCGATATCGATCTCGCATACGGTGAAGAATTCACGCATCTGAAGTGGCACGCGTTTACATTCACGCGAAACTGATCGTTGCACAGATCGGGGAAAAGTAGCGCTCCGGCATCGGGGCGCTCTTTCATTTCACACGGGTTTGGACGTTGATATCTGATCCGTCGGTGACCAAAGTGATCGTGCCCGATTCACCCGTTGTCAATACGTGCGCACCCGATTCAACCCAACTTTCAATAACTTCCCGATGCGGATGACCGAACGTCGAACGCCGCCCGACCGAGATCACCGCGTATTTTGGGTGGGTAGCCGCAACGAAGGCCGCTGTCGAAGACGTCCGGCTTCCGTGATGAGCGGTCCGAACGACGTCGGCCTCCCGGATTTCCCCGCCCGCGATCAGACGGGACTCGACGGGCGCTTCGATATCGGCGGTTAGCAGCACCGTTCGTCGGCCGAAACTGATCCGAAGGACGAGCGAATCGTTGTTTGCCGAGCCGCGCGGCGCGTCGGGAACGGGATTCAGGATATCGATCCGAACGCCGCCGATGTCGAGTGAGTCTCGGGACCCGAGCGGTGTGAATCTGATCCGGCGATCGTGGATCACGTCCTTGAGTTGCGCGAAGTCGGAATCGTCCGGCGCGTGCCGTCCGTAGAATGCCCGTCCGATCTCGAAGTTCCGCGCGACGTCGACAAGCCCCTGAACGTGATCGGCATCGGCATGGGTCGCAACGAGGTAGTCGATCCGGTATAGTCCCCGGTGCCATAGGAACCGCGAAACAACGGCCTCGCCGATCGTTGTTCGGTCCGGTTCGAAATCATCGTTACCGTCCTGCTCCGGTCCGCGGCGCGGCCGCCCGCCGCCGTCAACAAGCATTGTCTCGCCGTTCGGGAACGTGATCAGCGTCGAGTCGCCCTGACCAACGTCGAGAAAATCGATTCTCAGTCGGCCGTCAGCCGGCGGGGCGCTGAACGGATGCAGCGCGAGCGCCGATGCGAGAAGGATCGTCAACGCCATCACGGGCACGATGCTTCTCCGGCGCCGGCCCGACGGCACGAACGGATCCCAGGTCATCGCGAGATACCCGATGAAGACGACCGGGATGAAATAGACGAAATAGAGAATCGAACCGCCCCCGCTGTAGATTGCGACGCGGGAAACGTGCGGACCAACTGCTTCGAATATCTGCGGAAGTCCAAGAAGGAGCGCGTTGACGAGTCCCGTGAGCACCGCGAAAGGAGCTGCGAGTTCGTCGCTGAATGTCGAAACGAGCATCGTCAGCGTGGCCGCGAAGCATTCTGCCGCGAGCCAGATTCCGACCCAGAGATTCAAGATCACCGACCCCACCGCGATCCGGTTAAAGTACCAAATCGAAAGCGGAAGAAGGCTCATTTGCGCGATCAGCGAGACAATGACGCCCTCGAATAGCGTCACGATCACGCGGCGCGCGAGATCGGGGAAGATTGGACGCTGCGGTTTGCCGATCCGGGCCGACCAGACGTTCCGCGCGACCTCAACCCGCCACATCGCGGGATTCCAGTAAAGCGCCTCGCAAAAACGCGTCAGGAAAACGTTGGCGACGGGTGGGAACGGCGTCTCGGCGGTGAGCCGCCACGAACCGATCGCGCGGAGTTTCTCAATCAGCGGAAACGCTATCCCGGCGATCGCCGCAACGCTCACAAACGTCAACTGGAACGACGGAGAAAACAGGTCCATCGGCCGCCAGGCAAGCAGCGCGAAAGCGGTGATCGCGAGCGTGTTAAGAAGATCGGCGGAACGAAAGATCGCGCGCGCGACCAATATTGCCGTAAACATCAACGCCGCCCGGACCACGGGCAGGTCGGCCCCCACCGCGAGGGCGTATGTCCAGAGGATCGCTGAGCCGATCAGCAGCTGCGGTCGCCGGCTATATCCGAGCGCCGAAAGGAAAAAGACAACTATCCCGCCGATGAACGTAATATGCAGCCCGGAGATCACGAGAACGTGAAACGTCCCGCCGTCGCGAAAGAGCTCCGCCGTCCGACGGTCGAGAAATTCCCTGTTCCCGAGCATCGACGCGATGAGCACACCTGCCGTCTGCGGATCGAACCGGACGCGAAACCGTTCGATCGTCTCTCGCCGAAGATCGAATATCGTTCTGAGAAATCCCTGTCGCCGTTCGGCGACGCGGATAAGCAGCGGACTCTTGATGGTTCCGACGGCGTCGAGCGCCTGCGCGTCGAGACGCGCGACCCTTGTCTCGGTGCCTTCGTTGCGAAAGGTTTCTTCGCGGTCCACGAAACACGCTACCGAAACGGCATCACCGAATCCCAAAGCGAGCGAGGCATAGTCGTGATCGATCGCTTCGTTTCCGCCCGGAGCATAAAGTCGAACCATACCCGTTGCCGGACGATCTGCTCCGCCGATGATGACCGAGTTGAGCGAAAGATCGACATGGAATCCGTCAACCGACGGTTCCGGCCCGGCATGGATCGTCCCGCGAAGCTCGACCGGATCGTCCGGACCGATCACGCCGGCGTCGATCAGCGAGCGCAGGCGCGTCTCGGCCGGCTTCCGGAGTTCAGCCGAGAGCGCTCCGAGACATACGAACGCGGCGCAGAGGACGGCAGCGGCCGGCCGCCTCCTGACGGTGATCGCGCCGAACAAGAGAACAGCGATCGTCGGAAGGCAGATCCCGATCGGAATTTCGATGCAATATCCAATGACGATCCCGGCGCTAAAAGCGGCCGTGAGGGGAACGAGCGGACGCCGCGAGAACGATCTTCCGGCATCTTGTCGGAGCATGAGGCTGAGGTCGGGGGACGAACTTTATCCAGTTATCTGACAGAAACGAGCGGCCGGATCTTTCGAAACTTTGAATCGCTCATACCGCGGACGAGGATCATGTGCTCGCACCGACTGAACGGGCCATTCTGGTCGCGAAATTCGACTATCCTCGCAGCGAGGGTCGGTCCGATTCCCGGCAGTTTTTCGATCTGGGGCGCCGTCGCGGCGTTGATGTTGAGCGTCTCTCCGACAGCTATTTCTGTCGAATCAACAATTAAACCGTGTTGTGGGGCATTTTTGCAGTTTGCGTTCAGCAAAAGCGTCACAACCAGCGCAGGAACAATCTTAGAAGTCAAATTGTAAACGTTGAAACAATTAGATTTATGAGGCTTCATGAGTTTTCTGCAAGCCGTGTGTGCAAAATGTTAAAAGTTCATTACATTGCAACAATTACAGGTGTGGAAAAGACATTTTCCACAGGATTTTCCACAGAATTCTGTGGAAAAGAACTTCTTGGAAAACCGGACTAATTTTCCATTTCGTCGACGTCGTTGAGGTCGTCGAAGGCCTTTTGAAGAATCGGTCGAGCGCGCGTCGAGCCGTCCATTTCGCCGATGTACCCTTCACGTACCATGGCGTCGAGAATTGCCGCTGCACGTCCGTATCCGATGCGCAAATGACGCTGCAAAAGCGATGTAGAGGCACGCTTCGCGCCGACCACGCTCCGCACCGCATCCCAGAAAAGCGGATCCTTGCGGCCGGGAAGGTCGCCCGAGTCATCAAGCTCCTCGTCGGTCTTCGTGATCGTGGTGTCATACTCGGGATTCGCTTGGCCCTTGATATGTTCGACGATCTTGTGGATCTCTTTCTCTTCGACGAACGCTCCATGCACGCGGATGAGCTGCGAAGTCGCCGGCGGCAGGAAAAGCATGTCCCCGCGCCCGAGAAGCCGCTCGGCGCCGTTGGCGTCGATGATCGTCCGCGAGTCGACCTTCGACGAAACACGGAAGCTGATGCGCGCCGGAAAATTCGCTTTGATAAGTCCGGTGATGACGTCGACCGACGGACGCTGGGTCGCGAGCACGAGGTGGATCCCGACGGCGCGCGCCATTTGCGCCAGGCGCGTGATCGATTCTTCGACCTCTTTTCCGGAGACCATCATCAGGTCCGCAAGCTCGTCGATAATGATGACGATGTAAGGCAGAGTCGGCCACGGGTTCCCGTCGTCGTCGACATCTCCTTCCAAGTTCTTTCGCTTCGCCTCGGCATTGTAGCCGTCGATGTTCCGCACGCCCCACGACGCCAGAAACTTATAGCGCCGCTCCATCTCCGAGACGGCCCACCGCAGCGAGATCGCCGCCCGCTTCGGATCGGTGATGATCGGCGTCGCGAGATGCGGAATATCAGCGTAAACACCGAGCTCGAGTCGCTTCGGATCGACCATGATGAACTTCACTTCGTCCGGCTTCGCCTTGTACAGGATCGAAACGACAAGCGAATTGACGCCCACCGATTTTCCCGCGCCGGTCGCGCCGGCGATCAGCAGATGCGGCATCTTCGCGAGGTCCGTGACGTAGTTCAGCCCGTCGATGGTCTTTCCAAGCGCGACCGTCAATAGCGACGAGGACTCCTTGAACTTCTTCGATTCGATGACTTCGCGCAGATGGATCGTCTCGCGATCGCGGTTAGGAACTTCGATCCCGACATACGCCTTTCCCGGAATGCGGTCGATGCGGATCGACTCGGCCTTGAGCGCCAGGCAGAGATCGTCCGACAAAGCGGTCACTCGCGAGTACTTGACGCCTGGATCGGGTTTGAATTCGTAGGTCGTCACCACCGGTCCCTGGCAAATATGCATAACGCGGCCATTGACGTTGAACTCTTTCGTCTTTTCCTGCAGTTCCTGCGCGATCGCGAGCAGTTCTTCGTCTTTTTGCTCGATCCGCGGCGCGGAAGGATTCAGGAACTTTGACTCGGGAAGGAGGTAGTCCTCGAACGTCTGTCGTTTTTGGGCCGGCGGCTCCTCATCAAAATCCTCATCGTCGAATCCCAACGTCTCCGACTCGAGATCGCCGGTATGCCTGACCGGCGAGATCGGGATCTTTTCACCTTCGGCAACCAGATCGTCGAACGGCGGCGCCTCGTCGCTGATCACCGGAAGTTCGGCACCCGAGATCGTCGGCGGCTCCAATTCCATCTCGGGCTCTTCGGACGCGACATCATTTCCCGGCTCCGGTTCCGGCACCCTGTTCTCTTCGAAGATCGCCGCGACGGATTCACGGATCTGCACACCCTTCGTCGGAAACGGGACAGAATCGCCGGTCGAGATCGAGGGCTTTTCTTTGGTCGGCGTGAGCGTCTCTTTTGATGCCTGAAACGCAACCTCGCGGCCTCGGCGTTTCGTGCGCCATTCTGCAATTCGGATGCCGAAATTCTCGAGCGCAAACCCAATGCCTGCAAAGAACGATCCGAGAGATACGTTCGTGATCAGGATCAGCGCCGCCAATGCGAGTCCGGTCATGAGGACGATCGTTCCGATCTCGCCCAGCAGACTGAAGAAGATGCGTTTGAAGAACGCCCCGACGATCCCGCCTTCGAAATCGAGCATCTTCGCCAGTGCCGCGAGCGCCGAAATGAACACGGCGTAACCGGCGATGTGCGTAAGCGAGAGTCTCAGGTCCTTAGCGCGGAAGACGCGCCACGACATCAAGGCGACAAGCGCCGGCAGAAGATACGAAATGATACCGACTGCGGAAAAAAGGATCTCCGCGAAGTATGAACCCAGAACTCCGATCCAGTTTTGCGTTTTCTGCACCGACGAGGTGTTGAAGGTCGGATCGGCGCCATTGTACGAAACGAGGCACAGAAAGATCAGAACCGCGAGCACGGCGAGGATCACGGCGATGATCTCGTTCGTCAGCGCATGTTTCTTTTTCGTCTCCGTCTTTTTTCGTACTGCCGTCGCCATCTCACGCGCCCTTCCTGAAGATCAGAAATTCCTTGATGAATTCGTCAATTTTGCCGTCGAGTACCGCATCAACGTCATTGACCTCATACTTCGTCCGGGTGTCCTTCACCAGACGGTACGGGTGAAGGACGTAGTTCCGGATCTGTGAACCGAAGGAAATATCCTGTTTGTTCGCTTCGAGTTCAGCCGCGTCCGCGCGCCGCTTCTCGAGCTCGAGTTCGTAAAGTTTCGAACGCAGAACCTGCATCGCGACGGCACGGTTCTGGATCTGCGACCGTTGGTTCTGACAGGTCACGACGATCCCGGTTGGCAAATGCGTTATCCGAACCGCCGAGTCGGTCACGTTGACGTGCTGTCCGCCGGCCCCCGACGAACGGTAAGTATCGACCCTCAGGTCCTTTTCCTGAATATCGACCTCGATGTTCTCGTCGATCTCGGGCGAAACGAACAACGACGCGAAACTCGTCTCGCGGCTCCCGCCCGAATTGAACGGTGAGATCCTGACCAAGCGGTGGACGCCGGCCTCGTTAGACAGCAGCCCGTAGGCGTAGTCGCCTTCGACGCGGAACGTCGCGCTTTTGATGCCGGCTTCGCTTCCCGTCTGCTCGTCAAGGATTTCGACCTTGAACCCTTTGCGTTCGGCCCAGCGAAGGTACATCCGAAGCAGCATCTGCGCCCAGTCCTGGGCATCGGTGCCGCCGGCGCCGGCCTGAATCGAGCAGATCGCGTTGTTCGAATCGGTTTCGCCGGACAGAAGGCTCCGTGTTTCCGCCTCCGTCACCTCGTTTTCCAAACGATCGACGAGCGATTCGAGTTCCGTTTGTGATGCCGGATCCGATTCGGCGAATTCGATCAGCACTTCGGCGTCGGAGAGCGAGGACTCGAATTGTTCCTGTCGGTCGAGTTCACGCTCGATCCGCGATCGCTGCTGCACGACCTTTTGCGCCTTTTCCTGATCGTTCCAAAAATCGGGCGCGGCTATCTGGTTTTCAAGTTGTTCGAGTTCGTTTCGTTTGCGAGGGGCGTCAAAGAAACCTCCCGAGTTGTTCGACCTTAACTCTTAACGATTCGTATTTGGATTGAAGTTCGGATAATTCCATGATTCTCTAAAAATTCAGTTATTAATTTATACCATAAACCGCTTAAGCGGCGAGGAGTGCTCACGCGGCTCAAACGGAGCGGCGGCCCAGAAGAGCGGCTCCGGTGAGCCCGACGGTGGCGATCGAAAGCAAGATCGCGAAAAGATCGCCGAAACGGGAATAGAACGACACGCCGCTGACCAATCTTCCGTTCACGGCCCAACTGCGGGAGGCCTCCGTGTACGGTTCAGGGGAATCGCTGACGTGTCCGTCCGGATCGATATACCCCGTGATCCCGACATTCGTCACGCGGATCACCGGCCGGCCGGTCTCGATCGCGCGAAAAACGGCGTTCGCGAGGTGCTGGCGGAGAACCGGCGTGCGGCCGAGGTAGCCGTCGTTGGTCATTTCGATCAGGAGATTCGCACCGTCGCGCGCATACTCGGCCGAAAGGCCGCCGAAATGCGACTCGAAGCAGATCATGATCCCGGCTTTGGCTTCGCCGACCGGCAAGAGGTCATATTCGGTTCCTTTCTTGAAATTTCCGACGAAGGCCGGCATCCAGCTCGCGACGGGCTCGGGAAACGGAATGTACTCGCCGAACGGCAAAAGAAAGATCTTGTCGTATTGTCCGACTTTTGCGCCCGACTCGTTGATCATCACAGCCGAGTTCAGGATCTGTTTTCCGTCGTCGCTCATCTCCGCCGAGTTGATCAGGACCGCCGCGCGGTTACGCTCGGCGAATCGCCGCAGGAAATCGCGGAGATCCGCGTCGCGCCCGTACTCGAACATCATCGGCGACTCGGGGAAGACCACGAGAGCCGGCCTCCTGTCCCCGGCCGGGCGCTTCGCGAGTTCGACTTCGGCGAGTTCAACATGCCGATTCAGCAGTGCCCGGTACTCTTCGAGTGTCAGACCGTCCATCGGGACGTTCGGCTGGACCGCGACAATGACCGTATCGCCTGAGGTGTCCGGCTTCGTCGACTGACTTCGATCCAGCGACAGATAAACCGCCGCCACGACGAGAAACCCGGTCAACACGATCACTGATCCAAGCAGCGGCGCATTCCGCGCCTCCATCGGTTTCCGGGTCGTGATCAGACGCAGTGTCCGCCGTCCGGATACGATCAGGTAAACCAACACGTTGATCGCGACGATGATGAAACTGACGGCGTAAACGCCGCCGACGCGGGCAGCGGAGATCGCGGGCGGCAGGGAGAACGCAACCGAATACCCGAGCGCGTTCCAGTTGTTGCCGGATACCCACATCCGGAAGAATTCCGAGAAAACCCAAACCACCGGTGCCAGCGCGATCGCGAACCATCCGAATCGCCGGCGGAGGATTGCCAGCATCATCGTGAAGACAGCCGGAAATATGCCCGCCCCGATGGCCGCGCAAAGCATCAGAAAATAGACCGGCGGCCACGGAAGCCCGGCGTATGTGATCGGCGCGAACGTGAGCCACCAACACGAGCCGAAGAAGAACACGGTGCCGAAGATCCACCCGACAGTGAACGAGGACCTCGGCGATTCGTACTCGCCGTCGACGGCAAGAAGCAATGGGACCAGCGCGACGAATGCCAGGCGCCAGACTTCAAAATCAGGAAAGCCGAGGATGAGCAGGATTGCGGATAATACAGCCAATGCCGCGTTCAATTCACGCGGAACGAACCCCCGCAATTTTAGGATAAGGCGCATCGTTGAAAGATTCTAACAGAACGCCGGCCCGTCGTGACATCGCCGGAGAACGGGAATCTTTCAATTTGACCGCTGTTCGTTCAACTTGATTCGGTCACATTGACGACTCAACAATTTTTGTCATGCGACATTGCCGAATTTTGTCAGCACGTGCTCGGGGAATGATCGATTTTCTGTCAATTTGATATTTCGCCGCCTCTTGACGCATACGGAAGCTGACGCTTGGTGTACGAATTGGTGTATTGCGTGAAACCACGTGTTTCCAGCGGTTTAAAGCGGGAGAGCCCGACTCTTTCGAATCGGGCTCACATTAGGAAGGACAACTGAAGGAACGCTCGGAAGGTGGTCAAGCACAGTGGCAAACCGCGCTCGGAGAAGTGTTGGCGGCGGGGTCTTGAATGAATTTCATCAAGCTGGCCGTTTTTACCTAATGCACATGGCGTGCCAAAGCCGTTTTGGATTTCCGATTGGGGATCGGGGATTGACGAAATTGCGAGAAGATCTTTTATTTCAAGGATTTACGGATTCGCAACAGGTAATGGCCATCTCATTGGATTTCCAATTCCGACGCGTCCCAGCCATCCCGACTTACACTATTTGGTAGAAAGGTCACAGGACGAACCTGCGGGGGCAATGATTCGGGCGATTCCAGCGCCCGGCCGATCGATCGAATTACTTGTTCGAGCAACGCTCGACCATCCGTTGGAGCCCTTGCACGTCGGAATTTTCAGGATCGATCTCCTGTACCGAACGCAAATAGTTCTGCGCCGGCAAACAGTCCTTGCGGTCGACGTAGATCTTCACCAACGCGACGTACGCATTCGACAAACGGTTGTCCCAGAAAAGAGCGGTCTTGAGCGAACTCACCGACTGATCAAGGTCACCGCGGCGCAAATGGATCATACCGATCAGATAGTAGGATTCGGCGCTCATCGGCTCGCTGACAAGTACCCGGCGCAGAACTTCCATCGCCTCGTCGTCACGCCCTTCGCGATAGAATCCGCGGGCCTTGACGAGCAATGCTTCCGTTTCGTTGAGCGGTGTTTGCGTCGGAGTCGCCCGGCGCTTGATCATGATGACGCTGACAAAGTCCTTTCGAGGCGGCTGAACGACCCGCAGACCGATCCCGTCGACCGTCTTGGACCTCGTCCATTCGACTTGGAACTGGGCGTAGCGGGCGCCGTTCTTTCTCGCCATTTCGTCAAAGTCGGCGGCGTTCGGTTCGTTGAGTATCTCGGCTGATTTCGCGAGGAGAAAGTAGGCCTCGCCGTCTTTTGGGGCACCCGCGAGCACCGGCCGCAGCTGCGCCGCGGATTCCTGAAAGTTGTCCGATATGAACAGCGCCAAGCCATAATTAAACCGCACATCGAGCGCTTCCGGGGCCGAGTTGATCGCCTTCTTAAGGAGTTCGACGCCCTCTGCAAGCAGCGCCGCAGACTTGGCCTTGTTCTTCTTCTCAGCACGCGACGCCTGAACGGCGATCGCGCCAAGCGTGTTGTAAACGCTCGTCAGCTGAAGATCGTCGGCAAGCGGCCTGAGAACCGCCAGCGCCTGCTCGAAGTTCTGCTGTTGCCAGTGGATAAGGCCCGTGTAGAAAGCGGCTTCGGCGTACTGAGGCGCGTCGGAGGGGATCTTCGAAAAGAATTCGATGGCCTCCGCGAACTTCTGCTGTCCGCGATAAAAATGTCCGAGCTCAAGCGCCGCATCCGAATAGATCCCGCCCTTCGTCTTGTCATCCTCGGCGTAGATCCGCATCGCGTTCTTCAGGTAACCTTCGCGCGACGTCGCGTCCGAATCCGGCGTCAGCAAACCCTTGATATACGCTTCAAAAGCACGCGCCGGAACTTTGTTCGCGGTCTCGACGATCTCGTTCAGGCTGAACGACAATGCCGAATCGCGCTGATAAAGGATCTTGTAGGCCATCTGCCCCTCGACCGTCTGCAGGTTCAGAAGCGCGTCGGTAAGCGTGATGTCGCGGGTGACCTTACGGCCGTCGGGGAACTCCTCGCTCAGGAAGCGACCCTCGTTGACGCGGACGATCCGCGCCGTGACGTTGACGAGCGCCGGAGTTTCGCCCTGCGCCGGCGAGATCGTATAACGCCCGAAGACGAGAAGCGTAGCCCGCGACTCGCGCGCGAGTTTGAGCGACGTCGCCAAAGAAGGCAGCACGGTCAGCGGTACACGCAGGCGCTGCTGGATTATCTTGCGTTCCTCGTTCGCGACAACGTTTAGCCCCGGGACTTTCAGCAGATCGGACAACGAGGACGCAAAGCTCTCTCCGACCCACGCAAATTCATTGTTGCCATTTGAATTCTCAAACGGGAGCACGAGCACGGTGTCGCCCTGCGTCGACTGTGCGAAACTAGCGACCGCGGCGAAGACTGTAAATATGAATCCAAACAAGAGATTTCTAAACATCATTCTCAAAATCATACGCGCGCGGCTTCAATTCCGTTTCCGCGCAAAATAAAAAAGATTCGCCCGAGCGAGAGCGAATCATTATTATGGATGCAAAAATTGCTGAATAAGATGGTAGTCGGTACGGGATTTGAACCCGTGTCGCCGCCGTGAAAGGGCGGTGTCCTAGACCCCTAGACGAACCGACCGTGAACCGTTTTCGCTGGAAAGCAATGCCTGCGGGATCCGCCGCCAACACCTCTTGAACAACCAATCTTCGGCTTTCATGCCGAATGCGAATCGCAAGAATACCAACAGCAAAGAATTGTTGTCAAATGCCAGCACCGCGGCGATCGTGTCATCCGCGCGGACGTTCGACCCGCGGGGCGCCAAGATAATGGATTCGAAGACCGGTCCCGGGCTCGGAAAAAATAACCGCGGGTTCGACGCCGCCGATAAAGATGATGTCGGCAGGCCGCCCGATCCGTTCTGCAACGGCGCCGAGCCCCGTGACGGCTCCGTGCGCGTCGCCGAGGAACCAACCGGCGCCCGGGCCGCCGTTGATCAGTGCGTACGCGTGCGAATTGTCGTTCACGCGAACGACGGCGCCACTCATCGGCCATTCGGGATTCCAAGACAAACGAACTGACACCTGGTCAAACTCGTTCGCACGGTCAAGATACCAATTATGGATCGCAAATTCGCGTCGTCCCGCTACTTCACGCTCGACGAGAACGGCTCCGACAACGCGATCGTCCGCGGTCAGCGCGACATCCGCGGCGATCATCCGCCCGCGCCATTCGGTCGGGAAGACCGGTTCTCCCGGAATCGAGCGGAGCCTCGAAGAAAAGACCCCGAGTCGGATCGAAGTTCCGGCGCCGTCCGTCGGTTCCGTCACGAAAAACGTATATCGCTCGCCGCCGCTGCGATAGACGGACGCGCACCACTGAGGCGCAGCTCCCTTGTAATCGCGCGGCTTGCTCACGAATGGCCGGCCGGAGAGGACCGCGATCCGGACACGCCACGCATCGCTTCCCTTTTCAATCAGCAAAGCCTCAGCAAACTGCGGCTTACCGTCGGCCCAAGGATCCTCGAACAGGGGCGCCACGATTTCGCAACCGTCCGCCTCGAGATCGACCACCGCCGGTTCCTCGCCTGGATTACGCACGAAACGCAGTCTCTTTCCTTCGATCCACGCCGCGAAACGGTGCGTCGGGATCGTGTTCGCGGGAACCGAAAGCTTGGCGCGGACCGCACCGTCAACAGCGCATATTCGTCGCGAACCGTAGAACTCACCCTCACCGTTGGTTCCGATCGTCGTCAGCCAAAGCGACCGGCCGCGCGGATCGTCATCGACCCAAGCGGCATATATGTCGCCCGAAAGGCTTCCACGCGTGGTTGCGAATGTGACCTCTCCGACGACGGCGGGAACTACCTCGACCGTGACCGGCACTGAATCGATCGGCCCAAGGGCCGTATCGTAACGCGCCGTGACCTCGAAAAAGCCGCAACACGGGAAACGCAGAACGCGGCTAAGCGGAAAAACGACGGCAAGTGATTTGCCAGGAGCAAGGCTCGTTGGCGGAGATTCGTAATCGACTGGAAGAGTATCGGCGTGCACCGTTACCTTGCCGGTCGCCGTATCGCGGCAAACGATCGACGGCTGGGCGTTTCTATTCCGCCGATTGACGCTTTCGAGCATCTCGTCGCCATCGTTGAAAAGCACCGCGCGGCAAGTGGCCGTCTGCGGCCAGACCAGGCTATGTTCGCTGAGTTCTATCGTGGCTTCGATGTTCATCGCCTTCAGACATGCGTCCTCCATCCGCGCAGCGACAGAATGCACTTGCCGCAAAAATCGCCGTAACAGCCCGTATAGCTCATTACGCAAACGCATTCGTTGTTGGTCGGGTTTGTAAACTGTGTCCGCAACGCGTCCTGATGCGACTCATCCACGTTGCCGCCGCCGGCGAACTGATGAGCGATCCCGAGCGTGTGACCGATCTCGTGCAGACAATTTGCGGTCGCCGAATAAATGAAACTGGTCTTGTACTTCGCGTCCGTCCAACTGAGAAATATCGCCCGGCTGGCGGTCGCATAACCGCTCGTGATGCAGGAGTTTGAGGCGCCGTCGCTGAGACAGTATCCGTCCCACGTGTCGGCACGGCCGAATTGGATCACCGTCAGCCCCGGCAAAACGCCGCCGCCCGCGAAATACTCCGCGACGGCCGACCAGAAATACTCCATTCCGTAGATGAACGAATCTCCGGTGGCGGGCTCGTCGTTTATCAGCGCGGTACCCTTTTCAGCCGGCGTAAGCAGACGGTTGTAGTGGGCTTTACCGCGCATGTTCAGAAAGAAAGGCGATCCCGCGTCGTTGATCAAAAGTTTGTTCCAATTCAGGTTGACGGCACGGCTTGGATAAGCTTCAAATCCGGCTTTTCCCCGGTTCAGCGCTTCGGCATACTCACTGTCGCTGATTGCCTCGGCGCCGTCGCAATCGGCGATCCACTCGCAGTACGCGCGTTTGAACTGCGTTTGGAATGGTACGGCAGTCACCGGAAGCGGGCGGTATTTCAGCATTTGGTTGCGGAAGGCGATCGAATCGAGCCCTCCGGCTTCCCTCATCAAATAAGCGATCGAGAGCGGCGGGTAAACGCCTTCCGCGTTGGTGCCCGCGGTCGCGCCGTCGTCACCCGGAACAAGCAGAAGTTTCGTGACCGGCGAGGTAAGATGCATCAAGCCGAATTCGCGGCCGACGGCCGGGTCGACGCCGCCTTCCCTGAACAGTTCAAGCATCGCCGGGCTGATATCCGCGATGCTCCTGAAGTGACGGCGGAACTGCAGATATCGGTTGAGGCGAATGTTTCGCCAAACGACCATGGTACCGGTTTCGACGACCGACCTGTGCGGCGCGCCGGGCGATCTCGCGGCGAGCCAGTCCGGATCGATGTAGGCGCGCAGTTTATAAGTGTCGCCGCCGCATCGCGAAGGTTTGAAGATAACGCCGGCGATACCGCGGTCGTTCGACTTGCATTCCATCGCATGCGGGTTTTTCGCCGCGTCCCCGGGCAGTGTCGCCAGACGCAATGCTCCGTAATCCGAAGTCTGCGTCGGGCGCTTTACGTGAAATCCGTCCATTGCCGCCGACGGTTCATCGAATACTGCCTTGATCCCGGCGCCGGCCTTACCTCCATAGGTCGCTTCCGGTGCGTTCGCCTTTTGCGGATCGTCGGCAGGCGCGGCCGCGATGATCCGGGTCATCAGGTCGTTGATGAACTTGCGCTGACCGACCCCAGTGTTTTCAGGCGGCGAGGCCTTAGTCCGGTCGTCAAGGAGAAAATCGACCACGCGCTTGGCGTCTTGGGTGCGCGCCGGGTCGAGCGCGGTGTACGGCGTATCCGCTTGATTTCCCCACCAGTCGCGCACGTTTCTCCAACCGACACCCGCGGCATCTTCCCATTCCTGGATCCAGGTCTCGGCCAGTGCCCGGGCCGCCGTGACGTCCCCGGCGCCGTCCTCAAGCGCCTTGTTCGCGATCATGACCAGCTTGTCCCAGATTCCCTGCGGGGTTTTCCGGACGCTTGCCGGATCGGCTGGCGGTGGAAGACAAAGCGCGTTGTCGAGCTTTGATTTGAAAGTCGCGGCGTGGGTGAGAGGCTCCGGATAAGGCTGGTCGGCAGCGGCGGTCCACCAGTTGTCGATATTGTTCCACGTCACCGGACTGTCCTGTGACCAAGTATCGATCCAAGTCCCTGCAAGGGCTTTCGCCGCCGCCGGATCGTCGGGATTCCGCTCCTTCGCCTTGCGTGCAAGCAGAAGGAATGCGTTCCAATTAGAAAGGGCAATCGGCGGGTTCAGTTTCGGCGGATTCGCCGCCGGCGTGTCGTAGATCACCGACGGCACCTTCTTCTTCAAGTCCGCCGCGGACATCGCGAGCTTGACCGGCTTGTTCGCGTCGCCGCCCCACCAATTCGTCATCGCCGTATGGTCGATAGATACTGCGACCCAGTTGTCGATCCAAGCCTTCGCGACCGTCGCGGCGTTCGCGTTGTCGCGGGCGTAAGCGGCCGTCGTCAGTCGGTGGACCGCCTTCCATTCAGCTTCGGTCAGCCCTTCGGCCACCTCGACCTTATGATGCGGAAATGCGTCCGACGGCCAGAAGCTCCCGTCGACGCTGTAGTTCATCGTCTTGTCGGGTAGTTCCGCCGCGCGAAAACCGGACGCTTCCGTCACGGCGTCCGGCATCGCCAGCTGAAAAAGGACCGGCACGTCGGGAACTGGCGTAAGTGTTCCGTCGGACCACTTGGCGGTTACCTTCGCGATCAAAGGCAACTTCCCCATCAACGGATTCTCGTCGAACACGACCTGTTCGATCTTGTCCCGCGGAACGCCCAGGTCGAAAACGTATTTCGGATCGACGGCGCTTTTGCGGTTGTCGTTGAAGAAGAAGTCGCCTTGCCCTGGTTGAACGGCCGGGAGCGGGTTCTTGTTGATGCAGTAACCGCCCGGAAATCTGATCGCCGCAAACTGTCCGGGCGCCGGAAGGACGCTTTTCGGGAGGATCTCGCCGCTGCCCGGAAATCCCGACGCGAGAATGTTGGCATTGATCTCTTCAGATAATTTGCGAATCGCCGTAGGATCGTCGGCCACCTTGTGCACCCGTTTGAAGTATTCCCAGCAGGCTTTGGCATGCTTCGCCGGCCCATTGTTTCCGGGATGACGAAGCGGCGTGTAAAGATAGCCGAGCACCTGAAGACGCTGCTGTACGCCCTTTTCTTTCCACGGTTCGGGGGTTCCGGCGACCGGATCGAAAAGCGCGTCGATATCGCCGATCTCGAGCGTCAGGATGTATTCCGCGATCACGTTCACCGGATTCGGGATCGCGACGTTTGGCACGAAACGCGAACGGAGCGGGCCACCGACCTTTTCGACCGAGACGGAACGGCATTTTCCGGCGAGCTTGTCCGAGAGCAACCGAAAGACGTCGTCCGCAGAGACGTGGTTGACGCCGTTCAACATCAACGCGAACCTTTCGTTGGCAAAGGGTTTCACGATCACCGAGCCGTCGATCTTCTCAAGCACGAAATCCATCGCCGCCGCGCCCTTTCGCAGTTTCCCGTCGAGCCCTTCGATCTCAACCAGTCCCCAATGCATGATTTACTCCCGCGTCACCGTCCGTAACCCTCGTGCAGCGCATCTTGCGTCCGCGCGTCGAGATCGCCGCTTGGCTCAAACCCTTTCGCCGCCTGAAAAAGCTGCACCGCGTGTTCGAACTCAGCTGAATCGGCCCCATCGATCGGCCCGAAATAATAGCCAAGATGCCGAAGTCGTCCTTGCGCGCCGCTGATCTCGTTCAGCGGATCGAGATGTCCTATCGACAGATCGTAAACCTCTTCACCTTGTCGGAGCTTGAGTTTTCCCGATTTCGAATCGGGCGGAACTGAATGTTCGATTCGTCCTTCCCCGTCCGTCGAACCGTTGAAGCGGAGGTCGTCGATCTCAAGTTCATAAGCTTCCGACCGTCGCGGCTCGCCCTCTTTCAAAAGTTGAAGCCTCAGTTTTTCCGGCGTGTTCTTGAGCTTGTATTTGTAGACCTGATCGGTCGCCTCGCGGACCTCCTTGATCCGTTTGTCGGGGACGAAAACTACGTCGCCCGGAAATAGTATGTTCCGGTCCATGCGCTTCGTGCGCAGTTCGGAGTTGTTCGGTTCGTTCCACAGCGTCTCCGGCGAGAATCCGTGTTCGTACGCGATGCTCGAAATGCAGTCTCCCTGTTTGACCTGATAGTTGATCGGCATTTTTTACTCCCACGCGTCCTGATCGAGATCCGGGAAGGTGATCTTGCAATTGCCCGGATCGATGTTGTAGAGCCCGGCCTGGCCGTGCTCGTTCAGTCTTCCCTCGACGGGATTGCCGCCGGGCGGCGTGATGCGGTACTTCACGCCCGGCATCGGTTTACCTTCATTGTCTACAAGAATGATCTCGATCCAGTGTTTCTTCTCGGACTTCTTCTCCGGCGGCTTGTTGCCGAGCGTCCGCATGATCTGCCGCGTCATCGTGAACGTCTGCTCGAGCTGCACCGGCGGACGCGATTCAGGGACGGGCGCCGGTTCGGGACAATTCGCGTTCGCGCCGGTCGGCTGGTTCGAAAAGCCGGCCTGCGAATTACTGATGTTCTGTGAAGTATTCGACGGCATATCCCTTTAATTCTTGAAATCGACAAGGATCGTTGCCTGCATGTTCGGGTCCAACTCCGGACCGGGCTGTTTCGCCGGTTCGGGCCGGGCGGTCTTTTCGACGTCGGTCGCGCCGTTCGCGGCCGGTTCAGGCTGTTCGACCGATTCCTCCGATTCCGCTTCAGGTTCGGGTTCCGGTTCCCAGGCAAGCGGATCGTAGTCCTTGCGGATAGACTCCCAGTTGTCGTCGCTCAAAACCCCGAGAAGTTCGGTCATCCGTTGATCGGGAGCCGTCTCTTCGTCGTTGAGCAGGACCTGGCTCAACCTGTGCTGATCGAAATTCGGCGAGACGTCGAACATCACGAAAACGAAGCCGGCGATCGCCGATTCGGCCTTCATCTCATAACGCTTAGCCTTCCCGATTCCGACCTTGATCAGTGAATCGAGCTTGTCGGGAGGCAGCGCGCTGACAGTCATGCTCTCGCCGCTCGGCAATTTCACCGGATCGTCAGCGTAGTTCGCGTTCAACTCCGCGGCGATCTTGCGAACGAAACGCTCGGACGCCAGTTCCTCAAGCACCGCGATCTGTTCGTCCCGAACCGTTAGCCTCATTTCCGCACCCCGACCGTCTCCGGCTCTTCTTGCATCCGGAGTTTTGTTTCAACCAGTTTGTTCTTTTTCAGATTGAACCGCAGCAGTTCGTTCGTTTCAGTGTTTTCAGCAAAAAAATACGACACGTCTTCGAAAATGAGCTCGAGTTCGTCCGTCGCGCAGGTCATCAGGAAGGGCGAGATAACGCGCGGATCATAGAACCGAAAGATCTTCGGATTTCCGTCCTCCCGATTGACGATCAGGAGCGACCGCAACTTCTTTCGAATTCCCGTGAAAGACACGGGGCTTTGCGCAAAAATGCCCCAATGCTTGCCCCAACATTCGGCAAGGACCCATTCCGTGAACGCATCTCCGGGTTCGAGATAGACGAGATAAGGCGCGGCATAAACAAGATCGTCCGGAAGCTCGCCGGTCATCAGGCACGCGTTCACTGCTTCCGTTTCGTGCATCCGGATCGGCAGGTTCGGGACGGAGGCGCCGTCGAGCACCGCGTAGGTGTGCGCGTCGTTCCGAAACAGATATTTTTTCAGGTACTGCTCCATCGTTTACTGATTCTTTCTTCCCTTGGTCATTGGCTGCCGCACGGGCCGCCGGCGATCAGGACGGTCATATGTCGCAGAAGGCGGCACCCGCTTCCGCCGCCCGACTCAGCACCAGGGCCTGCAGCGTCGTAAAGACCGGCGCCGGTGGCGGAGACGGCGGTCTCAGGGTCACGTTTTGTCCCGGATCGGCGTTGGTCGCTTCCTGCGGCTCGGTCGGCGCCGTCGGGTTTGAACCGGATCCGGAACCTGCCGCCCCGCCGCTGTTGAGCATCACCATCGTCCCCTTGATGAAGATCCCGCTGGGGTTGATGTTGATGAAATTGCCCCCGACCTTCAGCGTCAGGTTCGTGCCGGTCTCGATCGTCAGCGTCGTACCTGACTTCAGGTGAATTTCCGTTCCGGCGTCGACCGCGAACTTCGTTGACGCCTTCTCGAGAAAATCCCCTCCGGCGTTGACCGAGATCGTTCCGTCGACCTTCTCGTTGTGATCGCCGCCGACCTTGAGATGCTTGTCCTTCGTGACCTTCTCGTGCTGATTGTTCTGGACGATAAGATGGCGGTCGTGCAGGATGATCTCTTTCGCATCGTTCTTGACGCGGATGTCCTGATCCTTTTCGGCGTGAATGAAGATCTGCTCCTC
>JAKQII010000035.1 GCA_029557535.1 Acidobacteriota bacterium | reverse complement strand
TCGAATAGCCGAGATCGGAGCTTCTGAAGATGTACCAAACGCCGGTCGATGGGCGCCAGACAGCGATGTCGGTCTTGCCGTCGCCGTCGTAATCGCCCGGAACGACCTTATCCGTCCCGATGCCGAACTGCCTTATGTCGTATGCCGAATCGGAGCTGCGGAAAATGTACCAAACTCCCGTCGACGGCCTGAAGATCGCGAGGTCGGCTTTCAGATCGCCATCGTAGTCGCCTGGCACGGGAATATCGCCTGCCGCGCCGAACTGGGTGATGAGATAACCGCCAGTGCTCTTCTCCACGAACCAGACACCGGTCGAGGGCCTGAAAACAGCCCGGTCGGTAATGCCGTCCCCGTCAAAATCCGCTGGTGCGATCTGATCGCCAGCGATGCCGAACTCGACCGCCTGAAAGCCGCCGTTCGTGCTGTTGAGGGCGTACCACGCATTGGTCGATGGCCTGAAGACCGCTACGTCCGTCAGACTATCGGTATCGAAATTGGAGATGATCTCGCCCGAAAGGGTTCCTCGGTTACGGGTATAGATGTAGTCGCCGCCGGGCCCACCATCGCTGTTCGCGGCATTACCTGAGGTGTAAAACCTCACCTTTCCGACGCGCTGCGACGGAGCAGTCCAGGTGAACGTCCACGATTTGGTGCCGAATGTCGTCGGCGTGACGCCGTCGATCGTATGCGAGACATAGCGTCTTTCAACGTTGTTCACAAAGCCCGTATTTTGCTGCATGGTCGGCGGCATTCCCGAGGGCAGCGTAAACGTGCCGACCTGCTGGCCGGTCGAGGTGACGGCGGTCAATTGAAATCCGAATATCACGCCATCGGCCTGATTTACCGTCACCGTCACCGGCACCTGCTGGTTCGGCGTGTAATAGGCAGGAATGCCCGTGATGGTCACATTGCCGGTCCCGGTATTTACCTCAAAATCGGCATGACACGCGGTGCAGCTGATCTCGCCCGGCGCGGCGGTATGGGACGGCGACGGGCCAGAGGCCGATGCGGCCGCTTTGTCGATCTCGGGGCCGAGGCCGATATAGCCGACGATGCCGACGGCCGCGACCGCAGATAGGGCGATGAACTTAAACCCGCTACGCGAGCGAAAAGAGAACTTCATACAACACTAGACTCCTCTTGCTGAAAGTAATGTCTGGAGATTTGACGTTCGAATCGAAGCGAAAGTCTGAGTAATGGGCCTAAAACAAAGGTAGGCTTCGGGGTGTTAAAAGTCAACAAAAAAGACTGCCGGCAGAGGTCATCTGCCGGCAGCCGTTCTTACTGCATCACAAGATCGCCAAGGCGACCCTGTGTCCTATGACTACGGACGAGCCGCCGAAACGATCGGAAGGTCGGTAGCCAAACCGAAGTTCTGTACCGATACACCGGCCGTTGACGCATTGATCCACCAGGTGCCGTTACGGAAGATGGCAAGGTCATCCTTGCCGTCGCCATCGTAATCGCCCGGAGCCGGGACGTCACCGGTCGTACCGAAGGTGATGATATCTACCTGGGCATTGCTGCTGCGGAGGATATACCACGTTCCGGTGCTCGGGCGGAACACGGCCTGGTCGACCTTGTTATCGCCGTCGTAGTTTCCGGGTACGGGGATGTCACCGGCCGAGCCGAACGATATGTTTATCGATCCGCCGCCCGATGCTGTTCCGACCCAGCTGCCGTTCGTGAATATCACGCCGTCCGAACGGCCGTCACCGTCGTAATCCGCCGGTACGGGTGTCGTTCCGGGGTTATTGACGATGGCGTTTCCGCCGTTGCTGCTGAGCAGGATATACCACGTTCCGTCTGACTGGCGATAAATGGCAAAGTCTGCCTTTCCGTCGCCATCGTAATCGGACACGGTCGGTACGTCGCCCGGGATTCCCCAAGAGACGCCCGAAACGGTAAAGCCGTTGCTGTTCAGGACGTAGAAGTCCGGGAATGCCGGATCTGCTGCGGCCCTGAAGATCGCCGTATCGGTCTTGCCGTCGTTATCGTAGTCAGCAGGAACCGGAACGTCGGTTGCGATGCCCCAACCAATTGCTCCGAATCCGGCTGTGCTCTGGTTCAGGTACCATGTGCCTTGGCTGCCGCGGTAAACCGATACATCGGTCCTTCCGTCGCCGTCAAAGTCAGCACGCCCGTTGCCCGTTTGTGGGGTAACCGAGCAGGCATAGTCGTTGGCTTCGAACGTGAGCGTCCATCCACCATTGATCGTGCCCGGATCCGATCCGGCATCGTCAACGGCGTAAAGCGACCATGTGCCGTTCATTGCAGTGCCGTCAGTTCCAAAAACGGAGGCAAAGGTCGCCGTACCGCCCGGAGCCGCACTCTCGTACGGAGCTGTGGGTGCAGGTGCAACAAACGTATCTGTCGCCCCGACATTTGACGGCCTATATTCGCCGCCGTCAGCAATGACGCCTGCGTTCGTGCCAGGAAGCAATGCTGCAGCCGTGTCCGTGATCGAGAATGTGATCGGCGGAAGAGCCTCGGTCGCATTGTTGCCGTTGTCTGACATAAAGATGAACTTCTGACCGCCCGGGCCGACCAAGAGGAAGTCCATGTCGTTATACCATTCGTGCCTGAAGCCGTTGAGCGTCAGTCGGATGTTCTTCTGTCCCGTCAGGCCCGTCACATTGATCGTCGACGGGTAAGGCGATGCCGGTCCAGACGTGGTCGTCGGCTGTCCGTTCGGCAAATTGATCAGGGTCGAATTTGTGAACGCAACCGGAGCCCCGCCGACCGGTGCGCCGAGACGGAACGAGAAGTTCTGCGGGTTCATTGCACCGAGTGCGGACGTTCCCGTGATCGTGATCTGGTGCATGCTTCCACAAGCTGCGCCGCCGGGAACCGTGTACGGAACCTGCTGCGTAACTGTCGCACCATCAGCGATGTTGCCATAATTGACAGTGCCGCCGCCGGTGACACTAATGTTCACGTTGTTGATCGTTCCGCCACCCGAATTATTCGTCACCGGGATACTTACCAGGACGCTTTCGCCAGGTTCCGGGAACCCGTCGTTGTCGCCGCTCGAATCGCTGACGCTCACCGGATTGGTGAAGATCGCGTTCGGAACGTCAAAAGCTTCCGTTACGACGGTGTTATTCGCGCCGGTTCCGGCACTCGAGATGGCGGCGCTAAAGCCCGCACCGCGAACGCGGAATCCTTCACGGACGTCCAATACGTCAGCCGCAGCTTCAGGTGCCGCCGGCAATGCCGAAGCGGCAGCGATGATAGCATCGCGTTCCTGGAGGATCGTCGGGCCGATCGGTGCAAGCTTCATTCCGTCCGTGACCACCTGAAGTGCACGGGTTGTTCCGGCGTTGAAGCCGAGACGTGTGACCATGCGGTTACGAACTTCCCAAAGCATCGAGCTCCAGATCTCGCCAATATTGTGGACCTGGTCGCAGGTAGTAACGCCGATCGGGCCTCGCGGAAACGCGCTGTTAGGCGGCGGATTCGAGGTCGTCGTACCGATGAGCGTATTGCAATCCGAGTTTATGTAACGGAACGTATACGGGTTGTGGGGTTTGCCGTTCGGTCCGAGGAAGGTGATCGGCGCCCGCGGAAAGCGGCGGATGCCGTAATAGTAGTTGCCGGTGAATCCGGTAGCGACCAACAAGGTAGCGTAGCCGCCGGTTGTGTAAATACCGTCGATCGGATCGGTCGGTTCGGCAAGCAGCGTGTACGCGTACCAATCGGACCATCCTTCACCCATACCGCGAGCCATATTGGTCGAAAGACCGCTGGCGTTGCCGTGCAGACGGTTCGAAAGGCCGTGTGTGACCTCGTGGATCAGCACTTCGGAATCGACTGTACCGTCATAGTCGGGTGTAGGACCCGTCCAGAGGAACATCTGCATCCTCGGCCTGGTTCCATCGGCCTGGGTCGACATATTCGCATTGTTCGTTCCGCTTGAATCCTGGCCTTCGGCTCTGAGCCGGTCGTTGCCCGTACCGCCGCGGCCGAAGTTATCGGTCTGGAAGTTGAACGCCTGTTCGGTCCAGCCAAGCTGGTACATGACGTCGTGATATCGGTTCATCACGTAAAACATCTGAATGACCGCACCGCGCTGGGCCTGGGCCGTAAGCGGATCGTCACCGGGCGTCGGGTTTCCCGGAGGAGGATTCCACGTCGCGGATGAGAAAACACGGCAGCCTGCGCCGGGGCAAGCTGTGTCGCCGGGCGCTGGTGCGTCAACGCCATCCGGGGCGACGCGATCCAAACCGGCTTCAACGGCGTTACCGTCGGTAACATTGGCTCCGTCGGTGATCCAGCCGTTGTTGTTGAACGTGTTCGGTGCTTCATTGCCGATCAACGTAATGTTCGACCGGGAAATGATGGCACCCTGCTGTCCCGTCGTCGGATCGACCGGTCCGGGTGAGAGCGGGGCCGGCGAATCAGCTGCCTTCATGTAGGCATTCGCATTGTTGTAAACGTTGTACGTCGCCGCTGTGGTCTGATCTTCGGTCGTGTTCTTTCGCCAAAGCATCGCACCTGTCTCGGCATCGACGATGATGTAATACGCGTTTACCGGCTGCCAGATAAGTACACGCCATGCCGGAACGGCAACGCCCGGTTCGAGCGGGAAGTACATTCTTTCTGCCGTAGTAGCCGAATCGCCGCGTCCGAAGACCACGCGATTTTCGGTCGAGGCCGAATCGTCACGCGACATATCGAGCTTCGATGCGTCGCTGTTTATGTAACGGGCAGCTGCGCGAACTGCGTCGGCAGGGTCACGGAAGTCGGTCGACAGGCTGTTGTAGTCGAGGCCGGGGGCGAGGTTATTGATCACACGGATGATCTCGCCCGAGGTCGTAAAGCCTGCCTTGATCTCGCCGCGGAAAACCGGCACACCATTGATCTGCTGCTCGAGGTGAGCGAACGCCATGTTGCCACGGGGGTTCACGTAGTCAGCGATGACCTTGAGCTGGTCGAGCTGATCGATCTCCATTCCGATCAATTGGTTGTTCTGTTTTGCAAAGTTCCGAAGGGCTTCCGAACGTTTTACCGTCGTCGGGCCTGAAAGCCTTTCGATCTCGTGTCGGTAAACATCAGGAGTGATCACTTCCGGGATGTTGATGTCGGTGTTGTATTCGATCTTCAGAGACGGGACGCGAGTTCTCAGGGATTCTTCGCCCGTCACGAATTTCTGCCGAATGTCAGCAATTGCGGCGGCATCCTTCCCGACCGTATTGCGCATCTTCTGAAAAAGATTATCGATCTCTTCGCCTTTTTGATTGCGAATATCGTAATTTTCGATACCTTCTTCATGGCTCGTGGTCTTCTGAATAATACCCCGGCCTTGGCTATTGACTTCCCACTGAAGCTGTGTCGGCAACACGAAAAATGTCGTGACCAGCGCCAGTACGAATAGACTTAACAGCAGACTTCCACGAGTCTCTGTTCGCGTACTGTGTTGCATTTAAAAGCCCTCCTAAAGCTTTGAAAAGAGAAAAGAACTAGCCGCAATAATGCAGCTCAAGCAAGTGACAAATCGGAAAATAAGTCCAATATTACGGGGTATGAAAGTTAAAAATTCGCCGCTTTCAAGATCGATGACGCAACTGTGAGGGGCGATTCGATATAAACACTGTCGCCGTTTTGCCGGCGCTGTATGACGGAAAAAATAAAGAACGAATATAGAGTTGAATACTTTGTAACAGAATTCCGATTTTTCGTCAATGGAAAAACCGCTAGTATCGATCCCGGCAAAGGGAAGAAGATCACCCCGATTTTCGGCAGATCGCCGGAAATTACACAAAATTTGTGAGTTCTGCTGAATCGTATCACAAAAAAACACCGGCCAGGGTCTGGGCCGGTGCTGAACCTTTCCGGAGCACGGCCGAAACCGTGCTCCGATCAGATCGGTCTGACGTCAGGGCACAAAGGCGTTCGGAACCGGTTTGTCACCCGCCGCGCCGAACGTGATCACCTGGCTGCCCGCGGTCGAACCGAGGATATACCAGTTGGTGTTCGACGATCTGAAAACGGCGGCATCGATCTTCCCGTCGCCGTCATAATCCCCGGCCGTTGGCACGTCGCCGGTCGTT
>JAKQII010000007.1 GCA_029557535.1 Acidobacteriota bacterium | reverse complement strand
CCGGCGCGCCGGCGTCAAAGGACAAAGGACATAGGACAACGGACAAAGGACAAAGGACAACGGACAAAGGACAAAGGACAACGGACAACGGACAAATATCAAAGGACTAACAGCGATCGACCAATCGCAAATCGCAAATGAAAATCGCAAATCGCAATGGTCTAGCCTCCGTCGACGAAATGTACGATCTCGATGCGGTCGGTGTCGCTTACATTAATATTAGGCCAGTCTTTCCGGCGGACGACCTCGCGGTTCAGCTCGATCGCGATCCGTTCGGTCGGGAGATCGAGCCGCCCGAGCAGCTCAAACAAGGACACTTCGCCCGTCAGCTCCCGCGGTTCGCCGTTGACCGTGATCTTCATGAACCGGATTTTATCAAAATGGTCTCAGCTTTGACGAACGATCTGTCTGAGTTCCGCTTCTTCGCCGTTGTCGAGCGCGCGTACGAGGAGTGCCGCCCGGCCTGAGCGGAATTGCGGAAGCTGGAGATGAATGGTGGCGACGCCCGAAGATTCTGTCTTGGCATGAAAAATCAGAGGCCTGAAGCTCGAACCGAGCACCTTGACGACGATCGGCACGCCGACGAGGCGATTCGTCGGATCGCCGCGATGGACATAAATCTGCAAAGTCTTGCGCTCGCCGGCCCTGAATGTCGTCTCGGCGGCAAATTCGATCTCGAGTTTGCCGTTGAAGGTCGGGATCGGCTCGACATACTTGATCGCATCATCAAGCACGATGGTGTCGCCGATGGCCTCCGACGTGACTACGCTGTCCGGCTCGACGACGATCTCGTCGTCGATGATCTTCATCGGCAATTCCCAAACGAGTTCTTCATCCGGTTGCGGGATCGGCGCGTTGAACGCAACCGGCCGACGGGTATCCGCGTTCAGGCTGACGGCCGAAACCGCGACCGGAACGACGGTCGCGACCGGAGCCTCGATCGGTCTTGCGACGGGAGCCGGGCTCGGGATAATGACCGGCACCGGTTCCGTATTTTTCGGACTCGGCGCGGCGATTTTCTCAGACGGTTTCGTCGCGACGCCCGCGCGCTTCGCCGCCGACTCTTTCGCCGTCATCTTTTTCAGGTCTTCAATACGGCCGGCGCGCACCGCGGCGCAAATGAGTTTGTGCTGTTTCTGAAGCCGCTCGGCGAGCACTTTTTCGTCGAAACCGGATTTGATCAGATCGTCGTAAGGCGAGCGCTTGCTGGCGAGTATCGTTCCGCGGTCATAGACCAATGACAGGATAAGCGGTGTTTCGAGTCCTTTATCTTCGGTCTGAACATGATAGACGACGCCATCGTGCTCGATATCTGTGTTGAATCCAGTAATCACAAATTGGCTCGGAGTGCGGTGTGTTAAGCGGTCGCGGCGACGGTCGCGCCACATTAAAAATTAGCATACGGCTTAAATCAGGGTCAACGAAAATAATTCCGCCGATTGCCCCAAATTGCGCGTTCAAATCGTCCGATTCGGGCATCGAAGACGCCGTGGTTCGCCGATCGCGAACGCGTGGTTTGTACCCAGATTTTGCACTCCTTGACACTCAATGGTCCTTAACTTACGATTTGATTTGTGCAATAATTCTCAAGTTCGCAACAAACAATTTCTCGATAATTTCGCGGTCTGAAATCAAGAAATTAAAGGGGCTCAATGGATAACTTCAACATAATGGACTACGCGCCGATCGGAGTCATGTTTCTGGTCGCGATCGGCTTCGCCGTAAGTCAGATCATGGTCACCCAATTGATCGGGCCACGTAAACGGACGGCGACAAAGCTGATGCCGTATGAATGCGGAAAGGACCCGGTGGGTTCGGCCCGTGATCGCTTCTCGATCAAGTTCTACACCGTGGCCGTTATCTTCCTATTGTTCGATATCGAAGTCCTGTTCATGGTCCCGTTCGCCGTCGCGTTCAAGAAACTGCTTCAAATGCAGCAAGTTACAAGCATATCGTACGGCACGATCGCGTTCGTCGAAATTCTCGTTTTCATCGCGACGCTGGTCGTCGGCTATATCTACGTCTGGAAGAAAGGAACCTTCGACTGGGGACTCCAGGCCCGGGCCGAGGCCCGCGCGGAAGCTCGCGCGATGGTCGCCGCGAAGAAAGCCGAACTGGCGGAACTGAGGAAAGCAGCGTAGCAATTTTGGATTTTGGATTTTGGAGTTTGGATTGCAGGCAGTCGGAATCGGTTGAAAAGGCAGGGACGCATTTGAACGCCAGGATCCGCCCCAAATCGCAAATCGGCAATCGAAAATCGAAAATAGAAAGATGGGTTTAGAAAACAATATCTGGGAATCGCTTCCCGACGTCATTACGGTCAAGCTTGACGCGGTCATCAACTGGGCCCGCAAGTCATCCATCTGGCCGGCGACGTTCGGGCTTGCCTGCTGCGCGATCGAGATGATGAACAGCGTCTCGGCGCGCAACGATCTTTCGAGATTCGGCGCGGAGACATTCCGCGCGAGTCCGCGACAAGCTGACGTGATGATCGTTTCGGGACGCGTTTCGCGAAAGATGGCGCCTGTTCTCCGCCGTATTTACGATCAGATGCCCGAACCGAAGTGGGTCATCTCGATGGGTGCGTGCGCGACCTCCGGCGGCGTTTTCGACAATTACGCGATCGTCCAGGGCGTCGACAAGATCGTCCCGGTCGACATTTATATCCCGGGTTGCCCGCCGCGGCCTGAAATGCTCGTCCACGCGATCACGATGCTTCAGGAAAAGATCATGAGCGAGTCGGTCAAGGACCGCAAAGACACGTTCGAAGAAGAGTCGCGCCATTCGGTCGTGCCGGGAACGCTGCCCGTAACTGAAGGCACCGCCCTTGAGCGGGAGATCGAAGAAGAGGTCGCGCAGAACAAGGCACCGCGACCGTACACCGTTCCGTCGAAGCATGAACGGCGGCGGTCGTCGTAAGCCGAAAATTGTCATGAACGAATTTGCCAAAGAACTCAAAGCCGAGAACGCCGACTGGGTAAGCGAAGTGAAGGAAGCGCTGGGCGAGACCACGATCACGGTTCCGCGCGAGGCGATCGTCGAAGTGTGCGCCTCGCTGAAGACAAATCACGGTTTTGACATGCTCGCCGATCTTTGCGGCGCCGACCGCGGGCCCGAGGAAGACCCGAGGTTCGAGGTCAACTACCATCTGTTCTCGACGAAGCATCATTCGCGCCTTCGTCTGAAGGTGATTCTGAGCGAGGATGACCCGCACGTGAACACTGTTTCGGGCGTCTGGAAAACCGCTAACTGGCATGAACGTGAGACTTACGATCTTGTCGGAGTGATCTTCGACAATCACCCTGATCTGCGCCGCATCCTGCTGCCTTCGGATTTCGACGGCCACGCGCTCAGAAAGGATTATCCGCTGCGGGGTTATGAACCGTATTCGTTGACCTGATTTTGGATTTTGATTTTGGATTTGGATTCGTCCGAAGTCCGACGTTCCGTCAATCATATGGGCTTGGAAAACATTACGGAAGAAGTTGAGTTTCTCGATCAACCGCTCGAATCGCAGATGACCCTTTCGATGGGGCCGCAGCATCCGTCGACGCACGGGGTGCTCCGCCTCGATCTGCGCCTCGACGGCGAGCTCATCGTCAAGGCGGTTCCCGATATCGGCTATCTCCACACCGGCATGGAGAAGCTTTTTGAATACAAGAAGTATCAACAAGGAATCGTCATCACCGACCGGATGGATTATCTGAATCCGCTCGGGAACAACCTCGCCTACGTGATGGCCGCCGAGAAGCTCCTTGAGCTCGAGATCCCTGAGCGGGCGCAAGTCATTCGAGTCCTGATGTGCGAACTTCAGCGCATCGCGTCGCACATGGTGTGGCTCGGCACGCACTGTCTCGACATCGGCGCGATGAGCGTTTTCTTCTTCTGTTTCAAGGAACGCGAGAAGATCCTCAACATGATCGAGTCGGCATCGGGCGGACGCCTGACGCCGAGCTATTTCCGGATCGGCGGCCTGATGATGGACCTCCCGGCGGGTTTCGAGAACCGCGTGCGCCAGTTCCTCGATAACTTCCTGGACGCGATGAACACGTTCGAGACTCTCGTCACCGGTAACACGATCTGGCAGGCTCGGACGAAGGAGATCGGGATCATCTCGGGCGAGGACGCGATCGACTACGGACTGACCGGCCCGTGCCTGCGCGGGAGCGGCGTCGACGTCGATCTGCGCCGAGACAATCCGTACACGGGCTACGAAACATACGACTACGACGTTTGCGTCGAGCACGACTGCGACGTCTGGGCACGCTTCAAGGTCCGGATGCGCGAATGTTACGAGTCGCACAAGATCGTCCGTCAGGCGCTCGACCGGCTCAAGCCGGGTCCGATCAAGGCCGATGCGCCGAAGGTCGTGCTTCCCGACCGTGACGACATGCGCAAGCACATGGATTCGCTGATCCATCACTTCCTTATCGTCGCCGAAGGGTTCAACGTTCCTCCGGGCGAGGTTTACCACGCGATCGAGGCGTCGAAGGGTGAACTCGGCGTTTACATGAAATCAAACGGCGGCCCGAAACCGGAGCGCGTGCATTTCCGCGGACCGAGCTTCGTCAATTTGCAGGCGTTACCCGTGATGAGCGAAGGGGAAATGGTCGCCGACGTGGTCGCGATCATCGGATCGCTCGACATCGTTCTTGGGGAGATCGATCGGTAATGCTGATACGGGGAAATTCAAACTCACAAAACAGAAAGGAGACTCACACAATGACTGAAAATCAGGAAAAGCAGGTTTTCAAGATCCTCAATAATTTGGTGGCGAGCGTCAACGGGATCCGCGAAGACATCGTCGAGATCAAGGCCGACATTGTCGAGATAAAGGCCGACATCGTCGAGATCAAGGCCGATATCGTTGAGATCAAGGCCGACATCGTTGAGATCCGGGCCGACATTGTCGACATCAGGAATGTACAGGCCGATCATGGAATTGCACTTAAAAGACTCGAGACGAAGACCGACGCGATCGCCCTGGAAGTTGCCGACCACGGTCGCCGGATCGATAAGCTCGAGCGAGAATCGGAGGGGCGTGTCAATTAGGTCCGGGCACTTGCAAATTTGAGCCCGCCGACAGGCATGTCGATGATCTTCCAATGAAACGATTGAAAGGCCACAAATCAGGTTTCCTCGCGATCTTGGCGATGATACTGCTGTTGGCTGCTGCAGCGGCGGCCCGGACGCGCTGCGAGGTTACGCTCAGGATCTTTGAATTCAAAGAAGACGGGTCAACCGAGAACTTCCCGGTCACCGATGCCGACGTCGCGATCTTCAAAGAAGGTCAAGAGAAGCCGATTCGCCCGAAATTGAAGGATGGTCAGTTGGTCGCGACCTTGAATTCCGGCGTTGGATACGCCATCGAGATCGGAAAGCCGGGATTCATGACGACGAAGGACACTGTCGAGTGTTATGCGGATGAGACCGCCGAACCCGTTTCCCCGATCTTCTTTATCTGGGCTGGCGATCCGAAACAGTTCAAACAACCGTTGAAGGGGTCGGGCAAAGTTGAATTGTCCAAGGGCGAAACCACGAGTCAACGGATGACAATGAGCACGGCAGTTTCGGAATCAGGCAGCAAAAACGCTCCGAAAAAAGGTGAAGCGGTCGACGCCGAGACGACCGGCTTGTCCGACCAGATAAGTATTGCGAGAAGTGCCGGATCGCCAGTCCAACCGGGCGCGAGGGTGATCTCCGGTGGCGTCGTTAACGGAAAGGCCGAGCGCCTCGTCAAGCCCGAATACCCTGCCGCCGCGCGTGCGGTCCGGGCTTCCGGCGCCGTAAACGTGCAAGTGACGATCGACGAACTTGGTTATGTCGTCAAGGCTGCGGCCGTGAGTGGCCATCCGTTGCTCCGCGCGGCCGCGGTAAAGGCCGCACGCGAGTCAAAGTTCGCAACAACGATGCTTGGAGGCTATCCCGTAAAGGTCACCGGAATCATCGTTTACAACTTTCAACCGTAGAAAGGCAAAAGAAATGGCATCAGTAGCAACTGACTATACGAATCAGATCAATTACACCGACGAGGTGGCGGAGTTTTCGCCGGCGGTCGTCGCCGAGATGCAGTCGCACCTGAAGAAGTACCCGGAGGGACGGAGCCGGTCGGCGCTGATCCCGTTGCTCTTCGTTGTCCAGCGCGAGCGCGGGTGGATCGACAATCCGGGCGTCAACTTCCTCGCGAAGTTCCTCGGACTTGAGGTCTCGGACATTTGGGAGACGGCAACGTTTTACTCGATGTTCAACCTTCGTCCGGTCGGCAGGCACCATATTCAGATCTGCAAGACGCTGTCGTGCCGGATCATGGGCGAGCCCGATATCACGGAGCATATCTGCAACAGACTGAGCATCAAGCCGGGCGAGACGACCGA
>JAKQII010000006.1 GCA_029557535.1 Acidobacteriota bacterium | reverse complement strand
GGCGCTGATCCGCGATTTCGGGACAAAACTCGCGGCGTCTGGCGGCGTCGGGCTTTTCTACTACGCCGGTCACGGTATCCAGGTCGGCGGCGAGAACTACCTCGTCCCGGTCGACGCCGACATCCCGGAAGAGGACGAGGTCGCTTATTCGGCAGTGCCGATCTCACTGGTGCTGACGAAGATGTCGTCGGCGAAGAACGATCTCAACATCGTTATCCTCGACGCCTGCCGCAACAATCCGTTCGCGCGCTCGTGGCGCGGGTTCAGGGACGGCGGAAACTCGGACGGTCTGGCAAAGATCTCGCCGCCGACCGGGACGCTCGTGCTCTACGCAACCGAACCCGGCAAGGTCGCCTCCGACGGCACGGGCCGCAACGGGCTTTTCACAGAATCTTTACTGAAACAGATCGAGACGCCGGGGCTCGAATACGACCAGATGGTCAGGGCACTGTCGACCGACGTCTGGGAACGGTCGGGAAAACAGCAACTTCCGTGGAAGGAAGGCAACGCGCTGCAGGTTTTCTACTTCTCCGGACAGGGCGGATTATCGAAGCCGAGTTCCGACCCGGTCGTCACCGCCAAGACGGAGGCGCAGCAGGAGCAGCAGGCTTGGGACCTTGTGAAGAACTCGAATGACGCCGGCGACCTGAGGCTGTTCCTCACGGAGTTTCCTTCGGGAGTGAATTCCGCCAAGGCGAATATCAGGCTCGAGGAACTGGTCTGGCAGTCGGCGAAGGCGGCCGACACGAAGGAGAAGGTCAAGGCCTATCTTGATGAATTCCCGAGCGGCGCGAACGCCGCGGCGGCGCGGATCAGGCTGCGGCAGCTTGAGGCCGCCGCGACCGTGACGAACCCCTCAACGTCAACCAGGACCGAAGCCGTGAAGGGCCAGACGCGAAAAAGTGCGCTCGGGATCGAACTTGCCTGGATAGCGCCGGGTGAGTTCATGATGGGGTCGACCGACGCCGAGGTCGACGAGGCTCTTTATGAATGCAAGAAATACGACAATGAGTGCAAGCGCGAGTATTTCACGCCGGAAACACCGAAGCGGAAGGTGACGATCAGGGAAGGTTTCTGGATGGGCAAGTTCGAGGTGACGCAGGGCGAATGGCAGTCGGTGATGGGAGACAACCCGAGCTATTTCAAGGACTGCGGGGGGCGTTGCCCGGTCGAAAAGGTCAGCTGGGATGACATTCAGGTCTTTCTCAAACGGCTCAATGCGAAAGATTCCCAGTTTGAATACTCGCTCCCGTCCGAGGCGCAATGGGAATACGCCGCGCGGGCCGGGACGACGACGGCGTTCGCGTTTGGCGAGAACCTCAATTCGAGCCAGGCGAACTTCAACGGAGATTACCCGTATGCCTCGTCGAAGGGAACGAGCCTCGGCAAGACGGTGACGGTGGGAAGTTACCGGCCGAACGCGTGGGGACTCTACGATATGCACGGGAACGTCTGGGAGTGGGTGCAGGACATTTACAATTCGAGCTACAGCGGGTTGCCCACGGACGGCAGCGCGAACCTGAGCGTCGGGGATTCTAGTGGCCGCGTCTTGCGTGGCGGTTCCTGGGGCAGCAACGCTATCAATGCGCGGTCGGCGAACCGTCTCAGGCTCACGCCGTCCTTTCGTTACTTCATCTACGGCTTCCGCGTCGCGGCCCGCCCGAGGTAATCTCCGTACGCTTTTGTTACACTTTTGTTCTCGAAACGCGGACTCACGGGCGCCCTTGCCCTCCGCCGCGAATGCGGCGCGGACTCTGATACCGATCGATAATGCTTTCAGTTGAACGCACGATGAGATCCGATATTCGGCCTGACGGTCATCGCTCATTTGACGATCTCCGTAACACCGAACACCCCGTCGTGATGTAGTCAGTATTCGTTTTTTCAAGGCGTATCAACTGAATCTGATTCGTTTGAGCAACTGCTGAAATCGCGGGTCTTGACGAATCGGATCCCAAAGCGGTACGGTCTTCAGTCCGACGGCGCCCACTCCGAAGTTCGCGAATTCTCTTTCAAGCCACTCGATCGCCCGTTCGTTGTCGCCCAACTGCGAGTAAACGTAGGCGATGGCGCAGGCGTTGTTGTCTTGGGTCTTTTTGTCTGCGTTTCGCAGCAGCCTTTCGAGATTTGTTCGCGCCTCGGACTTTTTATCGCCGGCAGCATTGATCATCTCGGCCATGACCTGTTTGAGAAAGGGATCGCCCCAATCCGTCATCGCCGCTTCCTTTTTGGCAGCTTCGGGATCGCTCTTTGCAAGATACGAGAGCGCCATCCACATATGCGCAATGCCGAGCGACGGGTCGAGTTCCAGCGAGTATCCGAGCTGCCCGATCGCCTCATCGTAACGTCGTGCAAGATACAGCGCTTTGCCTATGTCGGCGTTGATTATCGGCGAAAGCGGATCAAGGTCGCGTGCTCGATGAAGTTCAACAAGGGCTTCATCAAAGCGGCCCGACTGCGCGAGGCAAACGTCGCCGAGCCAGTGATGCGCGGTGGCGTAATTCGGATCAAGATCGATCGCGCGGCGAAGATGCGATTCGCCCGCAACAAAATCCCAATCGGAGTTTATCGCTATGAGACCAAGCGAAGCATGGGGCTCGGCAAGTTGCGGATCGAGTCTGATTGCTTGATTAGCCTTCTCGCGCGCTTTCTCAGTCAACTCCATGCGCGTACCCTCGGGGCTCGGCGAAAACATCAGCGCGTCTGCGAGACCGGCATAAGCTCGGGCGAATTGCGGGTCGCGCGCAATCGCGTCCTCGAAAGATCTGATCGCGCGCGATGCGCCGTCAAACGTTCGCTGATTCCAAAGGTATCGTCCCCTTTGATACAGACGGAAGGCCTCTTCGTCCGACGTACCGCGCTTTGCGAGCATCAATTCGCTTGAATTTGAAAGACCGGAAGCTAGTGCCGAGGCTACTCTCGTTGCGATGGAATCCTGCATCGCGAAGGTGTCCGATGACCGTTCGTCGAACTGGCCGCTCCACAAGACCTTGCCGCCTTCTGCACTAACCAGTCGGAGATTGAAGCGTACACGGTCGCCCACGCGTTGGTAGGTGCCGTCGAGTACGGCTTTCGTTCCCAGCTTTCGGCCAACTTCCGCCGCATCGATTTCCAACTTGTCGAAACGTTTCACGGCCCCGAGTTGCCTGACCGTCAAATGTCGGGAACTGCCGAGCCTGAGGATCAGCGCGTCCGCCAGCCCAAGCCGAAAGGCGTCATCATCGACACCACCACTCGCCAATGGCTTGAACGGCAGTATCGCCAACGAATCGATCGGCGCGTCATTCGCGACCACCTCACGCGAGGACTGATAGGAAAACACAACCGCGAGGACTGCAAGGGCCGCCAGAACGACGATCCCGAGAACCACAAACCTCGGTTTCTTGACGGGTTGCGTTTCGGGGTCCGGTTCGTTCCAGTCGGCAACGGCCAAAACGTTTCCATGCCGCTCGATCCGGACCGTGCGAGGTGGTGGCGAGGTTGGTCGGAACCCAACCTGGTGGGTCCCGTCATTCCCACCAGGATCGGCACCCCGGATCTCAATAACTTCGACCTCGCCGTTGAAGCGATAGCCGCGCCGTCTGAGCGTTTCAATAAAAGGCTGACCGTTTTGCTGATTGCCTAGGGTTTTGCGCAGTATGTGAAGATACTGGGCGAGGTTCGATTCCTCGACCACTGAGTCGGCCCAGATCGCGTCCATCAACTCGGCTTTGCTAAGGATCTTCCCGCGTTGTTCCACCAACGCGCGCAAGGTCTCGACCGCTTTCGGGAACAAAGGAATTTCGCCGCCGTTACGCGAGAGCATCAAATGGGCGGCGTCGAGCGTAAACTCCTCAAACCGATAAATCTTGTTATTGCTTGATTTATCCACCTTAAAGTTATTTTCAAAATAATTTAATTTTAATTCCAATGACACGCGTGTGGACCTCACCTAAATTCGGGATTCACAGCGAACGGCCTGTCATAACGCGATGGTTGGAATCGAGATCGTTTGGCGACGATTGGCCCGATTGTAGACGATTTTCGCGGGTATTGAAAGATATTATGTCGGCCGTTCGCGTGTCGCACCTTTTGGAGACAAATGATGAAACCAATTCCGATATTCACGGCTATCTTCCTTGGCATCGCGATCGCCGCGTCGTCCTATGCCCAGACGACCGCATTCAATTTCCAGGGCCGGCTAAATGACGGCGCGAATCCAGCGAACGGGCGGTACGATCTGCAGTTCAAGCTGTTCGACGCACTGGTTGGAGGAGCACAGGTCGGTACGACCAACGACAGGCCGAATCTGCTGCTGATCAACGGGGTCTTTTCGACCACGCTCGATTTTGGCGGATCGGTCTTTGGTGGAAGCGACCGGTTTGTTGAAATCTCGGTTCGCCCCAGCGGGAGTCCCAATGCATACGTCGTCTTGGGTGCGCGGCAACAAATACTCGCGGCACCGTTCTCCGTTCGGGCGGCGAATGCGACGCAGGCCGACAACTCGTTCAATGCCGAGAATGCGCAGAATGCCGTCAATGCGAACGCGCTCGGGAACATCCCTGCCGCCAACTACGCCAGGCTCGACACGTTGAATTCCGGCAGTTTCAGGATCAACGGCGACACCGGGTTCGGGCCAATAGTCCCTAACACTCGCCTCACACTGAGCGGCGGTGCGCCGTGGACCTCCAATTCGTGGACGGCGTCGATGAATATGCAGAATGCTTCGGCTCTCGGTTGGGAAGCAAACGCTTCGGGGCAACGATTCGGCATCGGTCAATCCAATGGAGGCTTGTATTTTTTCCGCACGATCAGCGGCTTCGGCTCGACGCTGACGCCGGCTCAGGTGGATCTCCAGCTCAACGACAACGGCGATGTCGTTCAGCCGGTTGAAAGAAACGGCATGGTCAAAGCGATGTTGGCCGTGACGGCCAACGGCACGATCGCGCGCTGCTACAACGGCGCGTCGGGCGCTTCGACCGGGAACTGCGGGATGACCGTCACCATTATGTCCGATGGAAATTTTAAGCTTCTTTTTCCATTTCCAATTAACAGTCGCTTCTGGAGCGTGACCGTCGACTGTTCCGGATGCGTTGCGGGCGGGGAGTACGTCGCCGTGGTCGTGCCAAACTTCGATCCGCAACGACTCGACATTCATACTCGATTCAACGGCACACTCCAATCTGTCTCATTTCACTTATTCGTTTTTTGATCAATTTGGTAGGCCTTCGTATCATCTGCAGAAATAATTCACGCGAGCAGGGAACAAAAACAATGATAAAACAGAAATCACTACTCGTTTTGCTTTACCTTGCCCTTGTGCCAACGGTGACAATGGCTCAGACAAGCACCGCTTTCAACTTCCAGGGGCGACTTAACGACGGCTCGAGTCCCGCAAACGGACGTTTCGATTTGCGGTTCAGGTTGTACGACGCGCCGGCCGGCGGCGGAACGGTCGCAACGGACAACGAGCGTTTGAATGTGCAGCTCATCGACGGCGTGTTCGGTACCGTCCTCGATTACGGCCCGAATGCCTTTCAATCGGGGGTGACTCGTTATATCGAGATCGGAGTGCGGCCGGCCGGTAGCCCGAACGCGTATGTCGTCCTCGGCGGGCGTCAGGCGATTCTAAGTGTTCCATATGCCATAACGTCGATCTACTCCGCATTCGCCGGCGTCGCAACGAATGCGACGAATGCGGAAAACGCGCTTGCATTGGGGGGCAACGCCGCGAGCAGCTATGCAAGGCTGAATTTCGATAATCAGGGCGATCTCAAAGCGACGGGAAATCTGGAAATAGGTGGCCGTGCGACCCAGCCGGCCGCATCGCTTGGGTTACCTAAAGCGATGATCTATGTGAACGGTTCCGGCTCTGCGATTAGCTGTTACAACGGGGTCACGGGCCAGAGTACCGGATCTTGCGGTTTTACGGTACAGGAAGCACCGGGATCGGTGGGCGTTTACAACATCGATTTTGGCTTTAACATTTTCAATCGGTTCATCTCTCTAACGGCCGAATACGGCGCCTCTCAGAACAAGGGCGCAAATTTCAAGTTCGTCACCACCACGCGTGTCGATGTATGGACTTTTTTCACCGACCTCCGGTCGGATACGGCGCGCTCCAATTTCATGATCATCGTTTATTAATCGGATGGTACGAAACGTTATGTTTACTAGTCGAAAACTCATCGCTGCGTTCGTGCTGTCAGCGCCTGTCTTTTTCGGATTTTCGGCCGGACAACAGCTCAAGCCGACCGAGATCGTCTACAGTCGCATGCCGACCGACCCGAATCAACCACCTGCCGGAACGAATCAGCCGGCGATCTGGGCCGTCGGACAGGACGGTTCGAACGACCGGTTCATCACTTACGGGACAAAACCGAGAATTTCGGACGACGGGCGCTATTTGGTCTTTTTGCGTTTCACCAGAAACCTCAATCTTTACAATCCGATGTTCGGCTACGGCGATTTTTTTGTCCGCGAGCTTGCGACCGGCCAGGAAACCCTGATACGCAGCCTGAATTTCGACAACAACAACTCCGGTTTTGCACTTTCGCCCGAAAGCAATCAGGGGAACTTCGAGATCATTGCGGACATTGATTGTTTCATTTACAAATTCGACCGGGCTGGCCCGGGCAGTTTCCGCTTTCCGTGGGAAAATGCGAACTACTGTTTCGACGAGTTTCCCGCCGTGCGGCGCGGCGGCGATCAAATTGTCGCGTTCAGCAACACCGTTACCACGCCGGATTTCGGCGGGCTGTATACGTTCAACAGTTCCGGACTCCTTCGCCAGAAGATCCCGAACACTACCTGCCGCGATTTTCATCCGTCCTGGTCAAACGACAACCAGTACATCGCGATTGGGACCGTCTTTCAAAATTGCAGCAACAGTTTTCCAGATCTTTCGGTTTATCCCTACTGGATCTCGAATTTAGTGAAGATCAAGCCTGACGGTTCCGGGCGGCAGGCACTTACGAATTTTCCGACAAATCCTGACTGTTCGCTGTCGAGTGCAAATTGTATGACGCTTGGATATGTCTGGACCGAGGACAATTCAAAGGTCATCGCCGCCGGTCGAATCGGTGGAGTGAAAGGACTATTTTCGATCGATGCGAACGGGAGCGGTGCCTTTTCGCAAATACCGATCTCCCCGGGCAATCCACCGGAATTCGTCGGCGGCATCGTCCAACCGCGTGTCGAGCAGAGCGTTATGTCGACGGGCGGCGGCGTATCGACAAGTGCCAATTACTCACTCGTTTCGACGATCGGCGAAGCGGTTGCCGGGATTACTTCGACGGGAGGTCAATACAGCTTCGAAAGCGGATTCTGGGCGGGCGGTTCGGCGGCGGCGGGACGCGCTCCGATCTATGATTTCGACGGCGACGGCAAGTCGGACATTTCGATCTACCGGCCGTCGAACGGTCAGTGGTGGCTGAATCGCACGACCGCGGGGTTGATCGTCTTCACCTTCGGAAACGCGACGGACACGATCGTCCCCGCGGATCTGACCGGTGACGGCAAAACGGACGTCGCGATTTGGCGGGGCGGCGAGTGGTTCGTACTAAGATCCGAGGATTATACGTTCTACTCGTTCCCGTTTGGAACAAGTGGAGATATTCCGGTTCCCGGCGATTACGATGGAGACGACCGGGCGGACGCCGCTGTTTTCCGTCCGTCGACTTCGACTTGGTACGTTCAGAGATCGAGCGGCGGGACGACGATCGAAGGCTTCGGTGCCGCCGGCGACCGTCCGGTGCCTGCCGATTACGACGGCGACGGCAAGACGGACATCGCGATCTACCGGCCGGGTCTCGGTCAGTGGTGGCTGAACCGGTCGTCGGCGGGAGTTATCGTCTACACGTTTGGGAGCAGTTCGGATCGGAACGTGCCAGGGGACTACACGGGTGACGGTAAGGCCGACGTCGCCATTTGGCGGCCTACGACGGGCGAATGGTTCATCCTCCGCAGCGAGGACGCGTCGTTCTACTCGTTCCCGTTCGGCGTTTCGACGGACGTTTCCGTTCCCGGAGACTACGACGGCGACGGCAAGTTCGACGCCGGTGTGTTCCGAACATCGGACGGAACCTGGTACTTGAACCGGTCGACCGCCGGAACGCTCATTCTGGGATTCGGCTTGGGGAACGATTTACCCGTGCCGTCCGCGTTCGTTCGCTAACACGGGATTGGCTTGATGAATTCGCGGACAACGCCGCGCGATTCTGCGGTGCGTCCGTAGGCACCTTACATTGAGCGATCGGTTAACATTCCGGTTTACCGATCAAATGAGCGGGTTCTGCCCGCGGGTTCTATGTCGCGAAAGAGCGGGCGAAACGGTGGACACGCAAAACGGGCGCCACGATCGGCGCCCGTAACACGCTGATTCTAAATGGTACACCCGGCATGATTCGAACATGCGACCTCTTGATTCGTAGTCAAGCACTCTATCCAGCTGAGCTACGGGTGCACAAGGCGAATGAAGAGGATACTAATTCGGGCGGTTTAGTGTCAAATCTCAGTGGTCAGTGGTCAGTGGTCAGTGGTCAGTGGTCAGTGGTAGGCTCATTTTCGATTTGCGATCTGCAATTTGCGATCGCGTTAGCCCGGCCGACTACTCAACACCGGACAACTGACACATGAACAAATGACTTTCCTTCTAGCGCGATCGTAAATCGCA
>JAKQII010000002.1 GCA_029557535.1 Acidobacteriota bacterium | reverse complement strand
AAACATCGACACCGATGCCAACCACGGTTGTCGTGCGACCGAATTCATATCAAACAGGTCGTGGTAACGTCCTAGTTTATGCAAATGGTGCAACATCGGTCAATGTTGACCTTTCCCAACTAGGCCTCGTGAACGGACAGGAATACGAGATTAGGAATGCTTTCGATTATTTTGGTCCTGTTGTCGCAACCGGATCATTTAGCGTGTCGAATTCTATCATCAATATCAGTTTGATCGGACCTGCCAAATCGGTCGCAACGCCGATAGGTCACGGATATACTCCACCATCGACTTGCCCGCAGTTTTGCGCGATGGTCGTAGTTCCCCGCTAAGGAAAGTCGGCATGTTCGCGATACGAATGCGTCGTTGCGGACACGACTCGTGGCGGGTGTACCCCTCCCCCATTCTTCAGTTCCGTTCTAATATGGAGAAATCCGGGGGTTTGAGGTAGTTGGTGACCACCTCGTCCGGTGTGGCGGCGCCGGTGCGAACCGTCTTTCAATACCAGCCAACCGGGAGGGGTCTACGGCATTGGAATCGAGTTTAAGCTAATTCGGGGCCGGCGTCTCATGGCGCTATCTTAGATTGAGGAGTCTCAAAATGACCTTGACGAGGTACGCCATGCGAAAGTACCTGAGTTTAAGTCGATCCCAATATTTTGGTTTGAGTTCAAGGTGATAGGAATAGCGGAAAGAACTTTCCATCAACATCGGAGATTCGCTAAATAGTTGCTCGTAGATTTTGTCGCCGAACAATCTGAACGCGCGGTCGGAATTTTCGTTGTCCAAAACGTTGACCGGGAATTCAACTCCAAAGTACTGATTGACAAGGAATAACCCGAAGAGTAGAGTCCGTTCGCATCCGTCGTCGCCTCGATGCCGCATCACTTCCAGTTGGAATTCGATCTCGGACTCGCTGACGGGGGAATTGTCCAGACGATAGATCGCCGAAATCGCACTCATACGGCCGCGGTCGAGGACTTGAGAATCGTGTATCGCTTCAAATCGGGCAGATCGCCGATGACAACTGTCCCGTCGATCTCGACCCAGGCATGAGCACGGAAGCGCTTCGTTGCGTCCTTTTCGACGCCGATTCGAAGCTTGGATGGCTGGCGGTTCTTGCGGAGCAAAATGAACACCGTTAGGGCTTGGGTCAGACACGTTGCCCCCGGAACGTACCGGCAGCAGCGTTTCACCGACAGGACCGTCCGTTCGATCAGTTTCCAGTCCGGATTCCCAACGGCACCCGCATCCAAATCCGTCGGCGTGAGCAAGCGCCCGACCGAACTTCTCGGAAAGAAGAACAGCTGCGACCGGATCCTGACTACCGTCAGCAATGTTTTTACGAGCGAGGCCATGTCCATTAGTTCTCGGTCAATTCGCCTGATCGTCCAGAACCTCGATCAATCCTTCACCCACGAGCTGATCGAGAAACTTTCGGATTTCGTCATTGCATTTTTCGCCGTCGACATCATACTCGCGAATCAAATTTGACCTGATCTCGTCAATTGTAGAGGGACTGGACAATAGTCGCCAGATGATCACTCCGGAACCGCGAATTCCGTAGTATTTGCCGTTCTTTGTATTAAGGACCACGGCCTCATCGTTGATGTCCGAAAATAGGTGTTCCTTAATAGCCGCATATCGGATCCGGGAAGACGGATCATTGTGATTAAGGTTTTCAATCATTGGTTCTTCTCTCCAAAGTGCAATTACGAGGTTCGGTGGTTTGCTGAAACCACTGAAGGGACGCCATTCTCAAGAGACACTGATTCCGGCTCGAATTTCAGTATGCTAGCCCTCGGTCCGGCCCGCAGATCATCTCTTACTCCGCAGCCATGGGATCCAATTCCCCGAAAACGCCACCATTCCGACCAATGAGCCGAGCCCGTAGGATATGTGGAGGATCAAATAGCTGAACGAGAGCGCTGGGATCAAGACGAATTTCCGCTTCACAGTTGTCAGAGCTGCGAGAATGTTCGCCGCCAGGTAAAGGGCGGCCACCGCGAGCAGCAACAACCATCCGAAATTTGTAAGGACTCCCAGAATCGCCAAGGTGATGAGCGAGACCACGAACGCGAACGGCACGAATTGCCGAATGCTCATCTGCTTCGGATGGAGCTGCAATACGCGAACCTTCCAATAACCGTATTGATAGTATTGCCGCCAAAGCGACCTGAGAGTGCTCCGACTGTAATAGCGCGACCGTATGGTCGGAGAAAGCAGGATTCGTCCGCCCATCTTCCTGATCCGAAAGTTGTACTCGTCATCCTGATTCCTGACAAGTTCCTCGTTGAACGGTCCCGCCCGGTCGAGGATCGTTCTCGTATAGCCGGGAAATGCAACCGTATCGGTATAGATCTCACGATCTTCGACAGTTCTGAACGCCGACCCGCCGACTCCGAATTTCGAACTCATCGCCAACGCGATAGCCCTCGCGACAGCCGTTTCTCCGATCGTCTCGATCGGCCCGCCGACGCCGTCCGCTTTTCCGGCCAGGAGTAGCGCAACGCAGTTTTCGACATAGGCCGCGTCGATCTCGCAGTGTCCGTCGACACGAATGACTATTTCGCCTTTCGCTTGTTCAAGGGCCCGGTTCAAGCCGCTCGGTGCGATGCGCTTCTCATTGTCAACAATCTTAACGACCGATTGTCCCGAGCCGGCTAGCCGCTTGATTCTTTCACGGGTATCATCGGTCGACATCCCGTCCGCGATGACGACCTCCATCAGATTCGCCGGATAGGTTTGATCGAGGACGGCCTTGAGGCTCCGTTCGATGAAAATCCCCTCATTCCGTACCGGCATGATCACCGAAACGAATGGAAGCGCGTTGTTATTGTTAGTCACGTCGGAGCTCATTTGGTTGATCCGACCCCGCTCGCGGCCCGCTCGGCCAAGCGGCGATCTCCGCCTTCGGAATCCGGCAGACGACAGCACGGAACTTTCCGCGATCTGTTCGCGGGATCTCGGCGACACGCCGAAAATCGATCTCGACGTCGCCGACGCGCTGCCTTATCGCGTGCGCCAGTCGCTCGAGGTTCTCGGTGTGAAAACCGTCGTCCGGTACAAAAAGGACTTCAAGATCGCGTAACGATTCCTGAATGATCTGCGCCTCGAGAATCCCGAAACCCGCTTTGAAGACCGGATCCATCCGTCCGATCATTCGTCCGTCAACGGTATACAGCACGTCGTCGCTTCGGCCCTCGACTTTCGCGATCAACGGCAAATTCCGTCCGCATGAACAGCCCGCATCGGAAAGCTTCAACCGGTCGCCGACCCGATAGCGTATCAATGGCATGTCGTCGTTGATAAGTCCGGTGCAAATAATGTCGGCAGCCTCATCGGGGCCGGAGGCCGCGGCTTCGATCAAGCCCGCCTCCGGCCATTGGTGCATCGTACCCGATTCGCACTCGCTGCCGGCCGCGACGATCTCCGCCATGCCGTAGGTTTCCCGCACTGGACAACCGAAGGCCTCACTGATCGTTTCTTTTTGATGCTCGTAAAGCGGTTCGGCATTCGCGATCGCAACTTCAAGCCGCAATTCGCGGTTTTTCAATTTGAGCGCCCCGGCCGCCAGGGCGTACATCGCCGACGGATAGCCGAGCAAGTATTTGATCCTGTAATTTTGCAGCGCTTCGAGGTACGCGGGGATGAACGCCGGCGAAAGGTGATACGACGACATGTAGAGTTGGTTCATTCCGCCGTTCCAGACCCAAAATGGTTGCTTTGTTTGCGCAACGGGAACCACGAGCTGACCACCGAGGATCGCCCACCGATCCCTTCTCGAAACTCCGTACCAACGGCGCGATCGCGCCTCCCACAGCGCATACCATTCCCGAACCACATGCTTCGACATCCACAGGTCGAGAGAGCTTCCCGTCGTTCCGCTTGTATGATCGTGGAACATCCGCCGCAGGTTGCGGTCATCGGCCACGAACATTCGCGGGTTCGCGCGAAGTTCGACCTTTTCAAGGACCGGCCAGTTCTCAAGATAACTCCAGGACGACCGGTCGCCTTTCCGCCGGCGTTCAGCCCATAGATCCCGGTAGTATGGGACTCGAGTTGCCGCCCGTTCCAAGAGATAGGAAAGCCGCTGACCGCGCCATTCGTCCCATCGCGACTCGCTCCACGACTCCCGTTCCAAAGCCTCCTCAACAAGGCGTTCGGTGCGGCCGTCATATCTCAACCGGTTCAGATAGTGACCACGCAAACTCGCGACGGCGTTCTTGATTCCGGGCGGCAAGCGATGATAGAGGCTAAGCGGAAAACTCATGATGTCTGTCCGACCCCCGTGGCCGGTTTGCGCCGCCCGTCCGCATTTCTGCGAGCGTGAACCAAATCGTCAAATACCTCGTCCCATTTGGCGCGCACCGTGTTCCAGTCGGAGCGTTCGGCGAGTTCCCTTCCATTCAACGACAGGCGCGCCGCCAGTTCGGAGTCACGGACCAGCCGGATGACCGCGTCGGCCATCTGCACGGCATCGCCGCTCTCGACAAGCAGCCCGGTCTTCTCATGCGTGAGCAGACGGCCGATCCCACCAACATTGGTTGCGACGACGGGCAGTCCGCAAGCACAGGCTTCGACAACGCTGACCGGCATATTGTCGACGCGATTGGTGTTGATGTAGATGTCGGCCTGAGAAAGTTCTTCCGACTTGGCCCGCGAGTCGAGAAAACCCGGAAACCGTACCGCACCCTCAACCCCTAGGTCTCGCGCGGCGATCTTGACCGCCGTTTCGAGCCCCTTGTCCGGTCCGGCCATCACCAGCGTCGCGTTCGGATATTTCTCCCTCACCCTCACGAACGTTTCGATCGCCATCATCGGATTGTAGATCTCGTGAAAACTCCGCATCCAGATAAGCCTCGGGGCGGGGGCGCTCCTCAGCCGGAACTCGTAATCGCCGAGATCGATGATGTTCGGTAT
>JAKQII010000372.1 GCA_029557535.1 Acidobacteriota bacterium | reverse complement strand
AACCGCGAACATCTGCAGATGATCGAGGATTATGTCGGAGCGAAACTCCGCGAGCGAACGAAAAAGGGAAGAAATTCGTTTTTCAGTAAACTGCCCCAGTGGATCAAGTCGGCCAAGAACCGCGACGAGGTGCTCAAGGCGATCCGTCGGCTGAAGGAGAAGGAAGATGGAAGTTATTGAAAACGTTGAATTTGTCGAGCGGCGCCAGACGCTCATCATGTCGCGCGAAGAGCGCAAACAGGTCGAGATCGAGGAAAGCCTCGAGAATCTTTCGCGTTATCTGGACGGGCTTTTCCGCGTTCCGGGAACCGGCTGGAGATTCGGCCTCGACGCATTGATCGGACTCATTCCGAACGCCGGCGACTCGATCACCGCGCTGCTTTCGTTCTACATACTTTTCGCCGGCGTCCGTTACGGCGTACCGAAGATCACTTTGCTGCGCATGGCGACAAACATCGGCATCGATTATCTGGTTGGCACGATCCCTTTCGTCGGCGACTTCTTCGATTTTTTCTGGAAATCGAACAAGCGTAACATGGATCTGATCCGCGAGCGCGCGACCGGACACAACGTCGGAACGTGGCACGACTACGCATTCGTTTTCGGGATCATCGGATTCCTGATCCTGCTCCTGATCGGATCGATCCTGGTCAGTATTTACCTCATCGCGTATCTGCTGTCGGGAATCTGGGGAGTCTTGGGGTAAAGACTTGGTTCGTTAGCCAAAGGCCTTTTCGGTCTTAGTTTGGCGGACAGCAAGATTCCTCGGTGAACTGAAATGTAAATCGCTAGATTGCCGGGTAAATCGGACACTTTCGCCACGATCCCTGTCTCGAGACTTCACTCAACTCCCCAAGCGAGACCAACGGTTAGAGGTTCAATAGAACAGAACATCAAATAAAATAAGATTTAATCTTGTTCTGCTCCTTCGTTTCACGATTCGCCGGGAGCATTCTTTCGGACGCCCCGTCTCCTAACTGTCCCATTTACATACACTTAGATTATATCGACGATGCTCCGCCACGAGCGGTCGTCAACTTGCTTCCATGAACGATGGATAGGTTGGACATCAAGTCTTTGAAAACCCTGACCGGGAAGGAAAAGCTGATCCAACCAATTCAAAATCCATTTGAATAGGAGCAGTATGATGTTACGAAATTTTAGGTTTCTGATTTCGATTGCCGCGTTGATTCTCGGTTTGGTTGGTCTCAGCCTTGGCCAGGAACGGTTCGGTTCGATCGAGGGTGTCGTAAAGGACACTGCGGGAGCGCGGATTCCCGGCGCAACCGTAAAGATTGAAGGAAATGCCTTTAATCGAACGACAACTTCCAACGAGGAAGGATTCTACCGGATTCTTGCGGTCCCGCCCGGTGAATATACGGTGACCGCGAGTTCGGGCAACTTTGCGGACAGCGAGCCGACCAAAGCAACTATTGTGCTTGGGATCGCAACACCGGTTGATTTTACATTGCAGCCTTCGGGTACAAGTGCGACGGTCAATGTCACGGGCGATGTTGCGGTGATCGACACAACTTCGAGCCGGGTTCAGGACAATCTAAGTGTCGAAAAGATCAATCAACTGCCAAAGGGCACGAACTTTTCTTCCGTTTTGGCGTCCACGTCATCGGTTCGAAAAGAAACGAAGAGCGCCGGTTATCAGATCGACGGCTCGAGCGGCGCCGAGAACACTTTTATTGTAGACGGTCAGGAAGTTACCAACTTTCGCACCGGACAATTGAACAGTAACAACGATTTGCCGTTCGGTCTTATTCAGGAGGTCCAGATCAAGTCGGGCGGCTTCGAAGCCGAACATGGCGGCGCGACGGGCGGCGTGATCACGCTGGTTACAAAACGCGGCGGCAATCAGTTCAACGGCGATTTCGGTACATCGTTCAACACCAGCAAGTTAGAGCCGCGAAGTCTTCTCATAGACAATTTTACGCCGAATTATTCGGGGCTTAGCGCGACCGAAAATGCGAATACCTTTCAGCGCAAGATCCTAAATCAAGATAAAGATACGTTGCGATACTTCAATCCGCCGGGCGATGAATACACGTTCTTCTTCCCGTCGTTTTCGCTTGGCGGTCCGATTCTTAAGGACAAACTATGGTTTTTCGGAACCTACAACATTCAGCAGTTCGATGTAACCCGAAAAGTTGATTATCCGGGCGGTCTTGAAAGCCAGTCTTACCGGCGAAACGAGCGGCGGGAGTATGGGTTTTTGCGTCTCGACGGACAGATTGGCAATAAATTGAATTTATCGGGAAGTTATACCTACAATCCGTTGCGCGTTCACGGAGACCTGCCTGATTTTACGGGACTTGCGACGTCGTTGCCGAACAACGGAACCATTTTCGGAAGCGAGTTCATCGCCACCCAGGGCGGAAGGCGGGCGAGTTCGATATACAACTTTTCCGGGACCTATACTCCGAGCAACAACTGGATAATTTCCAGTCGCTTCGGACAAAGCTATCTGAACGAAAAGCTCGGCAGCTATGGCATTCCGACGATTGACCGCGTTCGCTGTATCAATGGGAACACGACTGTTCCGGGAACGACTCCGGCAGGAACGTGTGTTGCCGGATTCTCCAATATACCGACCGTTTTTGGGATCGATAAAGACATTTCCAAACGGACGACGTTCGATGCCGACGCGAACACTATTTTCAACGGCTTTGGCCGCCACAGTTTGAAGTTCGGCTACCAGTTGAATGGTTTGAGCAATGATGTTTCCAACGGTTATTCGGTGATCGGAGGTCAGGGTGAAATCCGACTGTTCTACGGCTCGACCTCACGTGGCGTCGGCGGCGCGCCGGGCGACATTGGTTACGGCTATATTCAATACTTCGGCACCAACGGAAATACCTCGAGCAAGAGTCAGTCTCTTTACGTCCAGGATAGCTGGACGCTGGGACGCCTGACCATTAATCCCGGGTTCCGTATCGAGAAGGAAGATGTACCTTCGTTTTCAGCCACTGGAATCCCGATCGTCTTCGGTTGGGGCGACAAGCCCGCGCCGCGCATCGGTTTTGCGTTGGACGTTTTTGGCAACGGAAAATCGAAACTCTACGGCGGCTACGGTTGGTTCTACGATCGTTTCAAATATGAATTGCCGCGGGGATCGTTCGGGGGCGATGTGCTGAGACGGATTTACGTCCCGCTCAGGGCCGCGAATCCTGATTACACGTTTTACACCCGGGATTACATTCTCGCGAATCAGGTCCTGGACGTCGATTTGCGTGTTCCGTCAAACGATCCGAGCGACAACCGGATTGATCCGAACTTGAAAGCCGCCCGCCAGAGCGCGCTCGATATCGGATTTGAGCAGCAACTCTCAAACGAATTTATCTTCGGGGTTCGTTTTACGCACAAGCAAGTTGACCGCGCGATCGAAGACATCGGCGTTTTCGACGCAAACCAAAACGAACTCTTCTTCATCGGCAATCCGGGCTTCGGGATCACGGCGCAGCCGTTTTTCCCCGGCGTTCCGGCAACTCCGAAGGCCGAGCGGGTATACGACGGGCTTGAAGTGAAATTGGCAAAACGCTTTTCAAAGAACTACTTCTTCAACGCGAGCTATACGTACAGTCGCCTTTTCGGCAACTACTCGGGTTTGGCAAGCGCTGACGAAAACGGACGATCCAGCCCGAACGTCAATCGCTTTTTTGACATTCCATTTCTCGGCTTCACCGCTGACGGTGCCCCCGACAACGGACGACTGGCGACCGACAGGCCGCACGTTTTCAAGCTTAATGCGGGGTACAACTTCGACTGGCGAGGGAGCAAGGTCAACACGACAGAATTCAAGGCCTTTTTCCTCGGCCAGAGCGGAACTCCGATCTCAACAAGGGTCAGCTTTTACTCGGCGAACACATTCTTGTTCGGACGCGGCGATCTCGGTCGGACCGATACCTATACCCAAACGGATTTTGCCATCAGCCACAAGTACAAGTTTGGTCGTGATGCGCGATTTACCATGGCGTTTGATGTCGACGTTTTGAACCTGTTCAACGAAAACGCTGTGACGAACCGATTCCCGACGATCTTTTCGGGAGATTTGTCTGCCGGCTCGATTCAACAGTTCTTCCCGACCGTAACCGATGAGACGGCATTCATCCGTCAGATCTTCAACGGTGGATTGTCTTCAACGGTTCAGGAATTGAACCGACGAGGAAACGCCGGTCTATCGACGTGCGGCACAGGCGGCACGAGCAGTTGTGCGTCATTCAAGACCGATGCCCGGTACAATCAGCCATCTGATTTTCAGTTGCCGCGTTCGGTTCGTTTCGGTTTCCGCTTCATCTTCTGATTGATTGATGGACTCGAGACCTAGTTAATCAAACTGTTTGGAAACCGTCGTGGTCCATTACCGGCATCCGGTACGGTTTTCAAACAGTTGAGAGCCTGCTTCGTTGAGAAGCAGGTTTCTTACTTCCTTTTATGAAGAGAATTGTGTTTCCGATTCTCATGTTCCTCGGCGTTCTGGCGGCGGAAAATGTGTGGGCACAGAATTCGGTCAACGGCGTCGTTCTGGACAATAACCGGAAACCCGTTGCCAAGATCGATGTCGAACTGCTCGACGAATTCGAACGCCTTATCAAAACCACGAAAACATCGACGTCGGGAGTGTATTTTTTCCAAGGACTTCGCTCGGGAGTATTTTTCGTTAAGATCAGGGTAGACGGAACGAACTTCAAGCCGGTTATGGAACGAATTCAAATCGGACAGGGCAACCGTACCAGCCGCACGAGTGGAGCAGTTTCGGGTGCTGAAATTCTGCAGATCGATTTCAATTTGGAAGTCGAGCGCCGAAACGAGAACCCAAACCCGCCGATCAACGAAGTGATCTTCGTGCAGGATGTTCCACGCGACGCCGAAATTTCGTACGAAAACGCGCTGAAGCAACTAAAAGCCAATAGACCAGAAGATGCGATTGCCGAACTTGAGAATGCAGTCAGGCTTTTTCCCACCTATTTACTGGCACTTGAAAAACTTGGTTACGAATATATCGCCGCGGACAGATTCACCGAAGCGGAAGGCGTCTTCACGAAAGCGCTTGAAGTCAATCCAAAGAGCTTTTCGGCGACATCCGGTTTGGGAATCTCGCAGTTCAAACTCGGCAAGAAATCGGAAGCCGCGATCACGGTCGAGGAAGCTACGGCACTAAATCCCTCTTCTGCAATAACCTTTCTATTCCTCGGGCAGATCTATCGGGGCCTCAGAGAATTCGAAAAGGCCGAAACCGCGCTGAAAAAAGCCAAGAAACTGAGCAGGGACAAATTTCCCGATGTTCATTGGGAACTGGCGTTGCTTTATTACCATGACTTGAATCGCTACGGGGAAGCCGCAGACGAACTTGAATTGTATCTGCGGGCAAAACCGGACGCCGAAAACAAAAAGCAGGTTGAAAAGCTGATCAAAATATTTCGCGACAAAGCCAAGCAATTGAAGACTCGGTGAAGGATCAGACGGGAAAATTCAACTTTCGAATCAATCGTTGGAATCGAGGATCGTCGCGCAAATTCGCCAAATTCATATCAATATTCAGCCAAACCAACCACAGCGCATCTTCCTCAAACGCTTTTTCGAGTTGAGTTAAGGCCTCGTCGGTCTCGCCGAGTCCATTGTGGATATAAGCCCGGATGTACGGCGAAACATACCGTCCGCCCGCCATCAAGTCGATCTTCCGAAGCATTTCCCGGGCCTTCGATTCCTGACCGGTGACGCCGTAGCAGTAACCAAGCAACGCCATCGTTTGCTGAATCGGCTCGGCCGCGACAACCTTTTCAAGTTCGGCGATTCCCTTTTCCCGTTCGCCGGAATGAAACAAGGTCGTACCGAGATAGTAACGGGCGCGGCTGAAGTTCGGATCGACATCAAGAACCATCTGAAACTGTTTGATAGCACGATCAAATTGCCGTTTGTAGAAGAACGGAACGCCGCGCACGACGGCCAGATAAAGCGATCCCGTATCAAGCATTTGGGCCGATTCGATCTGCTCCAGCGATTCGTCGAATCTTCCCAATGACATCAACAACCAGCCGAACCAATGCCGCTCGGAGGCATAATTCGGTTTTAGTTTGATAGAAATCCGGTGAAAGTGTTCCGCCTGCGCAAAATCTCTGGTGATGAAACAATAATCCGCCTTCGTCGCATATGCCTCTGCCAAATTTGGATCAAGTTCCAAAGCTCTATCAACCGCTTGCCGGATAGCCGGAAGAATTTCAGCGGGGGAAAGAAAGAGATGATGGCCTAACAGAACGTAGGAATCTGCGAGCCCGATGTAACCGAGAGGAAAACTAGGGTCAGTAGCAACAATTTCCTTCGCGCCACTTAGACTCTTCCTCAATCCCGTTTCGGTTCTCGTCTCCCAAAAAAAACGGTACTTGACGTAAGTTTGAAAAGTCTCAAGGTTCTTTGGCGCACTTCGATCTGTCAGGCCACTGTTGATTCTCGCGGTCAGTTCAGTTGCGGCCTGCTTTGAAATTTGGTCCTGCAGTTCAAAAACATCGCCCGACCGGGCTTCGATCTTGCTCGCCCACAACGTCTCGCCGGTTCCCGCTTCGTGCAGCTGAAAGTTCGCGCGGACTTTATCGCCCGACGTCTGAATTGTTCCGCTCAAGATACTGTCAACGCCGAGTTCCCGGCCAATAGCCACAACATCCATCGCCGTTTCCGCATATTTGAGAACGGCCTCGGTTGGTCGGACGGAAACAACTTGATTCGCGTTAAGTTGGGTGATCAGAGAATCCGTGATTGCCAATCCAAGATGCGGATTGTCGACTGGGGCACTCGCCGGCAAAGACTTCAGCGGCAAGATGGCAAGCGACCTGACGTAACCGTTTTTTGAGTGTCCGTTGTGAGAATGTCGGGTCGAATCGGACGAGTCCACGATCTCCCGAACTTTCGCGACGAATTGATATCCCCGGCCGGAGACTGTAACAATAAATCGATGGTCGTGAGGCTTTTCTCCGAAAATCTTACGCAGGACAAAGATATTCTGGGTTAAGTTTCCCTCTTCGACAAAACTCTCACCCCAGATCTTGCCCATCAATTCTTCTTTCGATAACAATTGCCCCCGATGCCGAATCAGGGTCAAAAGAGTATCAAAAGCTCTCGATTTTAGCGGAACCGGCTGTCCGTTGTGCATGAGTAAGCGTTCTGAGGGAAGCAGAGCATAGTTCTCGAATTCAAAACGCGAAATCCGGTTACTCATAAGACAATCGAATACAGCAAGAAACTTGGGATTACGGAGTATGATGGCAACGAGTGCGGTCTGGTTGTTTTCCCATAAACCACGAACAAGTCTGCACGTGGTTAAACCCTAGTTTCATTAATCGGACCTATGGAAACAGGACAAAAGTTGCTACGTCGCCGAAGCCGGTATTGTTCAATCCAAATAATTGAAAAAGTACCAAGATATCGTGAAAACACCGATACGACGATCTTTCTGACAGTTTTGTTCAACAAACGAAAAAAGACGGCAGCATTCTGCTGACGTCTTTTGTTCAGGGCGGGTCAATTTTAGACATCGATTCGTCCGATGAACTGGTTGATCCGTCCGACTAACTCGCCGGTTAAGAGGTTTTAACGCACTTTCAAATGCTTAACAAGTTTCATGATGATTTCCCAATCCAGATCCTCGCTGACAAAACAGTCTATGCCTGACCGCTGAATGCAATCGGGCGGTGATTCGCTGCTTTGCCATAAGACTACGACCCGTTCGCCAAACAGAGCCTGACCAACGCTGATGTCGGCGATGCGCCCGCAACTCAAAACCGATCGGCCCTCGCGTTTGGTGCAGTCTTTCTCATCGAGAATAAAGATCGCAGCCTGACATTGCTTCATCGACTGTATTCGGGCGACGGGCAGGAGTCCGGGCGGCAGCGGATCAGGGGCGTCGATTATGTTTGCAAAGTCCGCCAGCTCGAGCGCGGCAGATAGATTATCGACCGCGGAGTTTGGATTTCCGCCTGAGATGAAGACTCGATCAACAGATGCCGGCTCGGGGTTCGGGGGCACAAAGCAATCGCAAGCGGTTTCCGGTAAATCTCTTCCGACATTCCGGGCTTCAACCGTTGAATTCAAAAGCACGTCGACTTGTTTGAGGTTGACGTTCAATCGTGCAGGCTGTCCTCGTTTGCCCAGCGTTGCGGTGCCGATCTCGGCAGCGTGACAAAGGCTGAAAAAGCTGACAATCACCGCTTCGATATTATCCTGGTTAAAGTCACTCAGCCTTATTCCGGCCAGTGACTTTCGCCAGAATTCAGAAACGTCGCGATATGTTGCAAGGGATAGTCTTTGCTGATGAATCCATGCTACAGCGTTATAGTATGCCGGAATCGAGCGAATGATTTGCCGGCTAACGGCGCACTCGGTTTCCGTGCTTTTCGCGAGCTCCCATCCGAGATCGGTCAGCCGCAGTCGCTCTTGAAACCGTTCGAAAACACCCCAAAATTCATACGCGGCAATTTTGCGGGCATCAAAAACGCGACGCGGTTCGGCGTTCATAATCTCAGCCACAGATACGCCGTTCGGTTTGTGTTTCAGAAACTTGACTGCCTCCCGCAAATCGGTTGCGGTCGCCAAAATCGGAAAATCCACCTCACCATTATCTGTTGAAGAAGCCTCAACTCTGGCGGGTTTCGCTTCAGGCCGATTTTCACCGTTGGTTTTGGTTGGATTCAGCGGAAGCGGAAACCGCCGATGGTAATAATAATTTTGCAGTTCCATGTTCTTCACATTCCGTGGAAGCAGACCGCCCTGCCCTTAACGGATTCCGAATCGCTTCACTTTTGCATTCAGCGTCGTATATTTGATCCCGAGCATCTGCGCCGCCCGCTGCTGATTGTTGTTGGTCAAATAGAGCGCGTGCCGGATCATCTCGATCTCGAAATTCCGTGTCTGTTGGTGCAAATCATAATTACCCCGGAACTCTGCCTTTGCGGCGTCGTTGACGGCCGCCAATTCTTCCTGCAGTTTTCTCAATAATTGCTCTAACCTGCTCATTCGCGGCGTATTTGAGCGATCCAATAGTTTGTGCTCGAAATTGCTTGTGTTCAGTTCCCGACTCAGATTCATTTTTTACCTCAAGAATATGATTTCATCTTCAGATTTGTAATACTTACAAAAATGCGTACTTTGCGTCTTTAGTAAAAATTTGATTTTCTCAATTTTTATTTTTGCTTTGCGGACACCCTGAACGGCCGAGGAATCGTCCCGCGACCGCACTCAGGGCCCGCGGCATCTTTCGTGGAATCCGTAACCAAGGACGTGACATCGTGGGGCGGAACGAATACATGCGATCGCCGGGTCGGCAAAGAAGATCTGGAAGGTCTAAGATAGCGGGTCGATCCCGTCTGTTCCCCGAGTTCCGAACATTCGAATCTTGAAAGCTATGTCAAACCGTCGTGAATTCCTGAAAACCGTCGGCGTGGCCGCGGTCGGACTTGCAGCCACGGGAACCGGATTCGCCCAACGCCGGAAGAAATCGTGCGTCGTCATCGGAGCCGGATTTGCCGGGCTCGCCGCCGCTTACAAGCTCAAGAACGCCGGGTGGAACGTGACGGTTATCGAAGCGCGAGACCGGATCGGCGGGCGGGTTTTCTCGCATTCGATGAACGGCCTGATCTGTGAGCTCGGCGCCGAATGGGTCGGCGAGAGCCACGAACGGCTGAAGGCGCTTTGCAAGGATTTCGGTATACCGCTCCAGAAACATCAGTTCGAGGATTACCTGATGCGTGACGGCCGCGTGTTCAAGCCCGGAGAATGGGGCTTTTCGCCGGCGGCGAAGACGGCATTCGAAAAGGTCATCAATGGCTATTCGAAACTGAAGCAGGCGCAGAAGATCCGCATCGACGCGCTTGATTGGTGGACGTATCTTGAGAAGCTCGGTTTCACCGAAGACGATCTGCTGATCCGCGATCTGATGGACAGCACCGATTTCGGCGAGTCGATCCGTCACGTATCGGCGTTCGGCGCGCTTGCCGAATACGCTGAATCAAGTCCGAAGAACGAGATGGATTACAAGATGACCGGCGGAAATTCGCGACTTGCATTTGAGTTCGCGAAACGGATCGGGAACGAGAATATCCGGTTGTCGTCACCGGTCAAGAAGATCGATCAGCGCTCGGGCGTGGTCAAAATCCTGACTGCCAAAGAAGAGATCAAGGCCGACGCGGTGATCTGCACCGTTCCGACGCAATCGTTGCTCAAGATCGAGTTCCTGCCTGATCTTCCGGCGGTGCAGCGCCAGGCCGCGGAACGGCTGAATTACGCGCGGATCGTCAAGAATTCGGTTCTTTACGACAAGCGTTTCTGGGGACCCGAAGATTTTTCGATGGTCACCGACACGACCTCGCATTACTACTTTCACAGCACGCAGAATCAGGAAGGTACGCAGGGAATCCTGACGGCGTATGCGATCGGCGAAAAGGCCGACGTGCTGGCGTCGCAGTCTGAAGAGCGCCGGATGCGCGTCATCACCCGCGATCTTGTCGATTTCAATTCGGACGCGCCCTCGCTGGCACTGAAGATCTCTTCATATGCCTGGCAACGCGACGTCTATACTGACGGCGCCTATGCGCTTTATCGTCCGGGTCAGTGGTTCGGAATCCGGCCGATCCTGCAGCGGCCGCACGGAAAGGTCTTGTTTGCGGGCGAGCATCTCGCCGACTGGCAGGGATTCATGGAAGGTGCGATCGAAACCGGCGAGGCGGCGGCCAGCTATTTGCGCTGATTCCAGAAATTCCAACATTCCAAGATTCCAAGGTCAAATCGACTGTTGGAATCTTGGAATCTTGAAATTCTGGAATGTTTACGCTGATGCTTCCCGCGATTGCGGAAACATCTTCTCAAGCGCACCGGTCAGCACTCCGACGCCGAACTCACCCGCAGCTCGCGATTTGAGTTTTCCGTCGGCGTCGAAGAGATAATAGACCGGTACCCACCCTTGCTCGTTTTGGAAAGCGTCTTTCAGCTTATGAAGGTTGTCGATCGCGCAGACGTCGTCGATCGAATGTTCCGCGATGGTCGCCTTCACGGTTTCGATGTTCGTGTCGGCCTCATAACGCGGCATATGGATCGCGACCGAACGCAAGATCGGATACTTCGCTTTCAATTCGTGTAGCTTCGGCATGTTGTCTTTGCAGATACCGCAGCTCGTTGCCCAGAAATAAACCAGTGTCGGCTGGCCGCCGATCATCGCCTCGACGTCTGAAAAACTGCCGCCGAGCCATTCCGTCGCGCCGTCAAAAGACGGCAAACCATCCCCGATTCGTAATGACATATATCACTCCCTTCGATTTTGGATTTTGGATTGCCGATTTTGGATTGGGTCCAAAATCACACTGCAAATCCAAAATCCAAAATCAAAATTCGAAAATCCTCAGACCTTCAGATTCTCTTGTCCCGGCGTCCAGTTGGCGGCACAGAGACCACCCGTTTGGAGACCCTGAAGAACGCGGAGCGTTTCGTCGACCGAGCGGCCGATGTTCAGATCGTGAACGACCGCGTATTGGAGAATTCCCTCCGGATTGATGATGAACAGGCCGCGGAGCGCGATGTTCGCCTCTTCGACGAGGATGTTGTACTTTGCGGCGAGGCGTCCGGCGACGTCCGACGCGAGCGGATACTGAAGTCCCTCGATGCCATTCTGGTCACGCGGGGTTTTGATCCAGGCGCGGTGCGAATGAACCGAATCGGTCGAGATGCCGATTACCTCGGCACCGACGCCGTTGATCTCGTCAAGCCGGTCCGAGAACGCGGTCAGCTCTGTCGGGCAGACGAACGTGAAATCGAGCGGATAGAACATCAGGATGAGCCATTTTCCTTTGTAATCCGAAAGCTTGACGTTCTCCTTCAGCGTTTCGAGGTTCTTCGTTGACGGCAGATCGAAGTCCGGGGCCGGTTGTCCGACCTTCGCGAAGGTCACTACGTTCTTGTTTTCATATGCTGTTCCAGTTGCAGTTGACATAATTACAGTTGTTATCTCCCTTTGTTGTTTTTGATTAAGTATTGCTTTTTTGCAATATCGAGCCTGTACGGTCTATTTACAGTCCGGGCAAACGCCCCGAAGCGTAAATTCCAACGATTCCGGTTCGAACTGAGACGCGGCGGCCGCTGATTGCACGAGCGTGGACGGAAAATCCAGCTCGAGATCGACCAGCTTTCCGCACTTGTTGCAGATCGCGTGATCGTGCCGCGAAACCGTTTTGTCGAACCTGCTCGCGCCGTTCCCGAACTGCACCTCGGCAATGTGGCCGGCGTCTTTCAGAAAGCGGAGCGAGTTATAAACGGTCGCGAAACTGATTGTCGGCAAAAGCGCCTTCGAGCGCTCGAATACCTCGTTCGCCGTCAGATGATCATGCGCCTCGCGGATCACCTGCAAAACAACCTCGCGCTGTTTCGTCAAACCCAGTTCCTTGATTGTTCCAATACTATTCATCGCCACCTCAAGTTAGACTTAGAATAATTCTAATTCTAATCTTTGTCAACCTTACTGTTTGGAAAGTGAGGAAAGTTGGGAAGTCTTGGAAGTTCGGGAAGTTGAGGAAGTTGGTCGAGACTCTTCCAAAACTTCCAAGACTTCCCCAACTTCCCAAACTGAAAAGGCCGCCAAAGCGAACGTTCGCATTTGGCGGAAAATCGTATTGGTTATCGAGTTACGAGTCCGGTTAACCGATCTACGAGCAGACAGGGGAAAAGCTCGGGATGACCGTCGTCGTCGGTTATCAGGGGTAAGAGAACATCAGTTCAGACGCCCGACGATACGGGGTAAACCTACCATTCACAACCGTAAGCCGTCATCGAGCTCTTGGCGGCGTCAGTGGCGGTTTTGCACGCCGTTGCCAATCCGGATTTGGTTTGCGGGTTCGCGGCCATGTCCTTCCACGACTTGCGGGTCTTATCGAGAGCGTCCTTCGTTGCGGCCTTGGCGGCTTCGGGAACCTTGCTGTTCAAGCACATTTCATACTTCTTGATGTATTCGTCGCACTCCGGCACACCGACCGAATCAGCCGACGACGTATCCGCAGGTTTGGTTTCGGTCGTTTTGTTGTCGGCCGGTTTCGTTTCCGTCGCCTTGTTATCGGCCGGCTTCTTGTTTTCGGTCGTCGTAGTGCCTCCGCCGCAAGCTGAAAAGCCGAGCGCAAGACCGATTACAAATACACTGACGATCATCAATTTTACGATTGAGTTCATGCAATATCTCCTCGGAATATTTTAGATATCTAAATTGCTGATGCAATTAGGCGACATCCTACCATACGCGTGGGAAAAATCGCCACCCATTTGGGTAGGCAAGAAATCGGAAAGCAACAATTAGTGGTCTATGGATTGCTTGTTACGGCGAGCTTACGGCGACCTATCACCTCAAGTCCGTCGCGCTTTGACGTGACGATGATACTTCTTATCTCGCCCTTGCGCGACACGGCAAGCGGACGTTTTGGGGTGTAGGTGACGACGTACTGGGAGTCGATATTATGGGCAAGCGCGGCCGATTTCTCGATCATTTCGTCGCTCGTCGCGGGAAGGAACAAGATTCCGTTTGTGTCTTCGGAAAGTTCGTTAAGCTCTTTTTCACTCTTGGACAGTTGCTCACCGCGTTCCTTGTTCCTTTTCATCATCTCGCGGTCCGTGTTGATCGTGACGGTCGGATACGTCGTCGTCTGACCCCGGACGGGAATCTCGGCGCCCGGCGGAAGCTGTGCCCGTTGGCTTCCTCCGGGACGCACCATCGACTTCTTTCGGTCCTTGACGACCGCCTGCTCAAGACCGGTGTAACTGAATACATGAACGTTGATGTCGGTCGCCAACACGCGCATGAACGCCGCCTTACGTTCCGATTCTTTCGCGACGCTGTCCGTACCATCGGTGATCAGCACGAGATGCCGGTTCTCCGATCCGGCTTTTTCGAGGAAATTGACCGCGAGATTTAGCGCCTCAATGAAGCGTGCGCGTTTTCCGAAGCGGAGTTGCCGGTCCAGGACGGAATACAGCTGATTCTTGTCAGTCGTCCATTCGGCGATGATCCTCGCCGTGTCATTGAATTCCAGGAGCGCGACGGAATCATCCGGCTGAAGGTTTTGAATCAACGCCTTCGCCGTCTCCCTCGTCGTCTTATAGTCTTTTGCGATGCGATCTTCGCCGCCGGTATCGAGAACGATCAGGACATTGGCCGGCGTGCGGCGAACACTTGTCGCCTGATTGAGAACATTGTCTTCGTTGATCACCAGATCCTCAACGCGGACTCCCGGAAAGAACTTGCCGTCCGTGTCGAACGCCGAGATGTTTACCTTGATCTCTTCCGTCTCGACACGCAGGTCTTGGTCATCCGACGGGGTCGGTGTCGGCGAGGGTGTCACCTGAACACGCCCGGACTGCGCACCAGCGTTTACGACGAGCAGCGTGCACAAGATCAATACACTAAGACCAAAATCGCGCATTTCCATGGAATGTTACCAATAACGACCGTATGATGCGCGCAGCGGTTCTAAATATGCACTCCTGATCCTGAAAAGAATTGTAAAGTCAGTCGAGCTTCGGATGGTCGTCAGTGAACTTGACGAGGTTGCCAGCGTACTCGTCGAACCGCGGACAGCGGATCCCGTGTGCTGCCAGGAGCGCCTCCGATTCGGTCGTGTCGTACAATTGGTCAAGGAAGAAGTACGGCACGCCATAGTGCGGCAGGCCGGTGATAGCGGGCGAAAAACTCAGATTCAGCGACCATTTCACCAATCCCGCGGGCGGCGTCACGATCGACCTTTTGCCGGTCAAGGCGAACGCGATGGTGTCGCAAATACCCGCGGTCGTCAACGGATCGGGGTCGGCGAGGGCGATCGTTTTCCCGACCGCCTGCGGATCTTTCGACAAAGCGGCGATGCCATCGACCACAAAATCGACGGGAACAAGGTTGAGTTTGACCGATTTGTTGCCTACATTGATCATTCGCAGCAGCGACGCAGCCTTCTTGTAGTAAAAGATGACGTAATAGATCCCGTCGTACTTGGCGGTTTCGCCTGTCTTCGAGTCGCCGACGACAACAGCCGGCCGGAAAACCGTCACCGGAAGTTCTTCCTTGAGATTCTCGACCTCGACCTCGGCGAGATACTTCGTTTCCTCGTAATAGTTCCTGAATCCGGCTTCGTGGATGAGTTCTGACTCAAGGATTCGCCCGCGACGTTTCCCGGCGACATAGCAGGTCGAGATGTAATTGTAGCGACGCAGATTCTCGATCGTTCGGGCAAGTTCGTTGACGTTCTTCGTTCCATCGACGTTGACAAGGAACGCCGGATCGCGCCGAACCGCAAGATCGTAGATCGCGGCGAGATGAAAGATGTCTGTCGTTTCCTTCCGTACGATCTCGAGATCAGACTCCGATAACCCGAGATTAGCGGCCGTTATGTCGCCTTCGAAGAGTGCGAAATTCTCAAGCGGAACGTCTAACCGTTCAGCGATATCAGCGACATCGCGCTTTGCCTTCTCGATGAAGGCCGGCTGCACAAGTAGAAAGAACTGTGTTTCCGGCTTTGCGAGGCGCTCGACGAGGCGTCCGGCGATGAATCCGGGAAAACCCGTCATAAAGATCGTTTCGGTAAAGCTCATCAAGCCGAGTATAACTGAATGGCGATTCATTTTGAAGCTGGAATGAATGGCCATTCATTTTTGTTTGGCGACGGAAAACTGCAACGTTCGGCCAGTTTCTGCAATCAAAGCCTTGTCATTGAATTTAACGCGTAATTGGGAGTTTCTTCTTCAAGGTGGGCTATGATGAAGGCAAAGATGAAAAGGGCCAAGAAAACGGAACCGGTACCGGAACTTCGCGAGAAGCGATGGGCCGTGATCTCGTTCGACAGATGCGCCGCGCGCGGCCTGACATACGCCGAGGCGGTAGAGAAGATGCGCGAACTGATGGCGGCCAAGGTCGCGGGGCTTTGCATCGTCACGGACGCCGCCGCCGAACGCTTCGAATCGGCCTAGAGCTCGAGGATCACCTTCCCAAAACTCTGATTCGATTCAAGATATCGATGCGCTTCGGCGACCTCGCTCGCGCAAAAAACGCGATCGACATTCGGAACGATCTCCCCGGAATCAATCAGCGGCACGACCTCTTCGGTGAACTTCCGCGTCGCGTCCGCCTTTTCCTCAAGCGACCGGGACCGCAAAACCGTTCCTATTATCGAAAGTCGTTTTGTCAGAGCAACCCCAAGATCGAATTCTGCCTTGCGTCCGCCTACCAACCCAACGAGCACGATTCGTCCCTTCAACGCGGCGCATTTCAGATTTCCGCCGAAGACCTTCGCCCCGACAAGATCGAGAATCACGTCGGCGCCGCGGCCGCTGGTCAGTCCGACTACGTGTTCGGCGAAATTTTCGCCCGAAAGTCCGGAATCCAGTCCAAAATCAAGACAACGATCGAGCTTCGCTGTCGTCCTTGATGTCCCGATTACACTTGCTCCGACCGATTTTGCGATCTGAAGCGCGGCCAGTCCGACACCGGAACCGACCGCGTGAATCAGCACGGTTTCATCTCGCGCGAGCTTTCCTTGGGTAATGATGGCGTCGTGAGCCGTGATGAACGCCTCCGGAATCGCTGCCGCCTCAGCGTATGAGAGTCTCTCGGGAATTTCGATCAGCAATGATTCGTCGGTCAACAGGAATTCCGCCTGGGCTCCGCCGGCGGTGATCCCGAAAACCCGGTCGCCGATCGCAAATTTCGAAACGCTTTCGCCGACGGCGGCAACGGTTCCGGCGAACTCGAGTCCGGGAATACGTTCAGGATAGCCCTTCGGGGCCGGATAGAGTCCCTGTCGCTGAAGCAGATCCGCCCGGTTGAGCGCCGCGGCCTTGACGTTAACCAGTACGCCCGTGCCGTGTGGCGCCGGAGGTTCCTCGACTTCTCGAAAGGACAGATTCGCGGCGTCGCCGAATTCATCGATGTGAACTGCTTTCATAAATTTAAAATGCGAAGCGGACCACGCGAAGATCATCCGCGCGATCCGCGATCATTTGCGGCCGGCTATTGCCGCCCTATTGCTTTGCCGATCGCTTCGCCAGGTTCATCAGATCATCCGGCATCCACTTCGACATGTTCTTGGCGTTCGCTTCTTCGATGCCCTTTTGACGGTTGCGCCAATCTTTGGCCGGATCATCCTCGCGGCCGGACATCTTGGGATAATTTTCGACCTGTTCGAGGCTGATGATGATCCCGAGTGCGACGTCGTTCCAATCCTCGTTCTGAATTCCTCGCAAAACTATGGGAAGTCCGGCCGTCCAGTCTTCCTCGGGAGCGATGTTGTCCATTTCGGGGATTGTCAGATAGGCCGTTGACGGGAACGCCTTTCCGTTGAACTCGCTGACGATCCGCGATTTCACCTCGTTCATCGATCCACTCGGATCCGATTTGCGGATTTCCATCGCGCGCCGAAAAATGTCCGATACTGTGACTTGATTGCTCATAACTTTTTGAACAGGAAAATTATAGAACACTTCGCGCGGAGCGAGAAAAGCCGACGCGACCGACGGGCATAAAGAACTTGTTTTTCAGCATCTGAGCCATTAGTCTCTATTCCATGAGGTTCCGGTCTATGAAGTCATTGGTCTTGGTGTTTGTGCTGCTGATCGGGTCGGTCGTCGCTTTTTCACAGGACGAAACGGCGCCGATCGTCGAAAAGCAGATGGACTACAACAACTGGGAATTCAAGAAACCGGAAGGCGGAAAGGTCGAGCTCCGGAAGTTTGCCGCCGGTAAGAAACTGGTCCTTGTCGTCTATTTTTCGGCTTGGTGCCACAACTGGCGGCACGAGTCGCCGATCGTTTTGCGCCTTTACGAAAAGTACAAGGACAGGGGATTGGACGTGATTGGCGTCGCCGGCTATGACTCCGTTGAGGCAACTAAGTTCGACATCTCGTTCAAGAAGATCACATTTCCGGTCGTCATTGAGTCGCAATCGACCGGCGACCGGTTGAAGACGACTCACTACCAATATCGGACGGCAATCGGCGACACCCGCAAGTGGGGTTCACCGCTCAATGTGTTTTTATTGCCTGCCGAATTTGAGACGAACGGTGACGTGCTGGCCAAACGCGCTTTTGTCTCGGCCGGTGAACTGGTCGAGGCGGAAGCCGAAGCTTTTATCAGGGAAAAGCTCGGCTTGCCCCCCGTGAATCCGACCTCCGAACTGATCGAGAGAACGAAAGCTGTTGAAGTTTGCGATCCGAAAGCGACGGTTTTGAAAAAGCCCCGGAAGTAGTCAGTAGACGGTAGTCAGTAGACGGTAGACAGTAGACGGTAGACAGTAGACGGTTGACACGGACCACCGACCACTGACCACTGCTCACTGCTCACTGCTCACTGCTCACTGCTCACCGTCAAGGCATTGCTGCCAACGTATCGGCCAGTTTCTCAACCACTTGAATCAAACTTTTGCCCGAATTCGTGAATTGACCGGCAAGCGCGAGATCTTCCGACTGCGTCGCCAGATCCGTGACGCCGTTGACCTGAACAAGATAAGGTTTGATCGATGCCTTAGTTCGAAACTCGATCTCCAGCGCCGCGAGTCCCGCCTTCAGATTGCGTATGCTCTGAACGACCGCGCTTTTGAACTCGTTGTTTCTGTCGATCGCGGCGCGCGACAGCTTGCCCGCTTTCGCATCCTTGTCGGCGTCTTCGAGCCCGGTTGCGATCCCGCCTAGCTTGTAGATGAACGCGGTCACGTTCTTCAATTGCACAGTGACCTTGTCGGCGCTCTGCTTGATCTCAAGATTATTGGTCGTCGTGACCGCGGGTTTCTTGACCGTCGTCGTGGTCGTTTTTTTTCGCTGCGCCGACGCCGAAAAGGCCAAGACCGCGATGATGCCGAAAACTGCGAGCGTGCTCTTCAGATTCATAGTTTTGGTTTGATAGTAATTTCGATTCCGAAATTTTATCATATGAATGATGCTGAAAAGGGCTCTTGAAGTTCGCCGCCTTGGCCGCATCGGCTATGCGGAAGGACTTGAACTGCAGGAAAACCTGGAAAGGGAAGTCATCGCGGAACGCGTTCGCGACTATCTTCTCTTGCTCGAGCATCCGCATGTTTTCACGATCGGACGGCGCGCGAAAGTGAACGGCGTGCTGGCGAGTCCGGACGTTCTGAAGACGATCGGAGCCGAAGTTTTCGAGATCAACCGCGGCGGAAAGGTGACATATCACGGGCTCGGACAGATCGTCGGGTACCCGATCATAAATCTCAGTTCGTTCAAGGAAGACGTTCATCTTTTTGTCCGGAATCTCGAGGAAGTGCTGATCCGGACGATGGCTGATTATGGGATCGAGAGCTTCAGGATCGACGGCTTGACCGGGGTTCACACGAGGGAAGGAAAGATCGCTGCGATCGGCGTTCACCTGAAGCGTTGGGTGACGACGCACGGTTTTGCGCTCAATGTGAATACGGACCTCAGTTACTTCAACTGGATCATCGCCTGCGAGGGGGAACCGGTGACTTCAATGGAGCGCCTTCTCGGTCGCGAAGTTCCGATAAGTGAGGTCGAAGAGCGAATCGTCGGACACTTCCTTGAAGTATTTGAGTATTGAGGGTGCCGGTCTGAGATGAAAAATACACTGTTGATCTTTGTGGCCTTGATCGCAATTCTCTCCTCCGCATGTTCAACGATCAACGAGCAGATCGAGAACAGCTCGATGAACAACCTCGAATCGCAGACCGAACCGTCCGACGATGCGATCCGGGAGATGTTTATCGAAAGCGGACTCGGCGAAGGCGACGGCAACCTTGAGGAATTGAGGAAGTTGCCGAAAGAGCGGGTCATCGCGGTCGTGCAATCGATCAAAAACAACGGCATCCGAAAAGGCGACCGGAACTTTGGCGGTGAACGCAGTGACCAGTTGCTGCGCCTGAAGGCCGCGTATTACTTGGCCACGCTTGATGTCGACGCGAAAGACAACATCGACTGTCTCCTCAAAGCGACGAAATCGAAGGATATTTCGATCAGGATCGAGGCGATTGAACATGTTGCCTCGCTCGCCGGTGATGGCCGCGACGAGCTTCTTCCGGTACTTTTTGAGGCAGCGCCGTCATCGGACGGGCATCTGGGTGAAGTATTGACGTTCTTTTTCGTCGACGAAGCGCAGAAATCAACAAAGCCATTTCTTGCGGCGCTTTCGAAACAGCCAAAGAACGTCAGGAACGCGGTTGCCAAACTGATCTCGTATTCGGATTCGATCATCGAAACCGGGACCTCGGCCGAAACGATCGCGAAGATCGACGCCTTCAAGAAAGATCCTGAACTTGGTCCGATCGCCGCCGAACTTTCGTCAGCGATCAAGCCGGCTAAGCCAACGCCTTGAGTTTAATGCGGATTTCTAATAACCTCGTGAATTTGAACTTTTTATCAAAATCTTATCGGAGCTATCTTAATGAGACGTGATACGACATCGTGGTTCAGCCACAACCTTGGAATGGACATGCCGCTCGTGGCCTACGGCCACGCGGGCTATCCGCTGCTTATGTTTCCCACCGCGGCGGCGGACTATCTTGAATATGAACGCTTTTACCTGATCGACGCGATCAAGTATTTCATCGAGAACGGCTTGATCCGCGCGTATTCGATCAACTCGGTCAACAAATACAGCCTGTTGAACCGAAATTCGCATCCGGGTTGGAAGGTCGAGATGCTGACGCGTTACGACCGCTACATCTGCGACGAGGTTTTGCCGCTGATCCGTAACGAGTGCGGCGGGGATGCGCGTCCGCTGACAACCGGCGCGAGCCTCGGAGCCTATCTCGCCGCGAACACCTACTTCAAGCACTCGGATCTTTTCCGTGGAACCATCGCGATGAGCGGGAGCTACGACATCTACAACTATCTTGAGAGTCATTACGACGAGAACGTCTACTTCAACAACCCGATGATGTATCTCAAGAACCTTAACGACAACTATCATCTGCCTCGACTTCGTCAGTCCGATTCGATCGTCATCGTTACCGGTCAGGGAAATTACGAAGCGCCGGACCGGAGCCGCGATCTGTCGCGCGTTCTTCATTCAAAGGGCATCCCGCATCTTCTTGAGATATGGGGACACGACGTCGCTCACGACTGGGTCTGGTGGCGCAAGATGCTGCCGCACTACCTCGGACGGTTCACACAGGGATGACGGAAGAGGGATGAAGCAAGGCAAAAGTAGAAGGCGAAAAGTTTTGGTTAATACCGTTGCTTTTCGCCTTTTCCACTCTTGCCTTTTTACTTGGCCTATCCGTCCCCTTTCTTGCCTTTTCGCTTGCCGCCTTCCGGCGCTTCCGGTTTCGGAGTCGGCTGAGGATTCTGCCTGACCGGAGTGTTTTCGACGCGCGGTGTGTTCTGAGGCCGCACCGGCCGATCGTTGGTTGACGGCTCACCGCCTGCCGGATCGTTCGTCGTCGATCCGTCGGTCGTGGTCGTATTCTCGCCGGTCTTATCGAGTTTGGTACTGGTCGTCGACTTTTTCGAATCGAGGTCGGCCCGTTCGAGCATTTCCAGCTGATCGCGCTTGAGACGCTCGGCCTCGCGCTTGATCTCGGCCGGCATCGGCGGAGCGTTAGGGAATGTTTCGCGCTTCTTATCCTTCATGAACGGAACCATGAAAGCGTTGAAATACGGCAATGCACCGTGACCGCCGGTCATTCCGGCTCCAAGACTTTCCTTACGCAGCGGATTACCCATCCAGACACCGGTCGCGTAGGTCGGCGTGTATCCGATGAACCAAACGTCCGTATGGTCGTTCACGGTTCCGGTCTTGCCGGCCAACGGCTGTCCGCCCGCGCTCGCACCCGGAGCCGTTCCGCCACCGGCCGTTACGCCGCGCATCATCTCCACCATCGTCAGTGCGACGTACTCGCTGGTGACCTTGAACGACTTGTTGTCCCATTGCTCAAGAAGACTGCCGTCGCGGCTCATCACCTTCCGGATCAAGTGCGGCTGGATTCGGATTCCCTTGTTCGGAAACGCCGAGTACGCCGAAACCATTTCGAGCAAGGACGCTTCTGACGCGCCGAGCGCCGACGGAAGACTGGGAGCCATCGGATTCGTGATCCCGAACCGCCGGACCATCTGCGCGCCCGTTTGAATCCCGACCTGCTCAAGAAGATGGACCGCCGCAAGGTTGTACGACTTCGCGAGCGCGATCTTCATCGGGACGTTGGGATGACTCAGCGACCCGTCGTAATTGTGCGGCTGCCAGCCACCTCGCTTGATCGGAGCCCCGCTGACCGCCGAATCCGGTGTCATGCCGTTTTCGACCGCGGCTGTGTATATGAACGGTTTGTAAGCCGAACCGGTTTGCCGAAGACCCTGAGTCGCGTTGTTGAATTTGCTTGTATGGAAGTCGTAGCCACCGACCATCGCCACGATCTCTCCCGTGTGCGAGTTGATCGAAACGATCGCCGCCTGGACCTCGGGAACCTGATTCAGTTCGACCTTGAGCGTCCGTTTGTCGTTATCGACGGACTTGACCAAGAATTCGGCGAGCAGTCCCGGCCTGAATTCAGCCGCGGGTCCTTTGCCCGCACGGCCCATGTCAGACCTCGAGATCGTCGTACTGTATTTTCCGAATCGAACCGTCGCTTCGTCGCGCGACTTTTCGATCTTCGTGATCAGACCCTTGATATACTCGCCTTCGTTGTAATCGTCCCCGAACCAGTCGGCATGCTTGAAATTGTTGAGTTTTCGGTCGATCTCCTTCGGATCGGTAAGCGGATTCTTGTCGTCGTCGACGAGGATATCCTCGTAATCCGAACGCCACGCACGGCCTCTGTCGTAACGGCGCAAGCCCTCGCGAATGGCCTTGGTCGCCAATTTCTGTGCCTCGACGTTAATCGTCGTGTAGACTTTCAGACCGCCCTGCGCAACACGGGTCGTGTACTTGTCTTCGAGGTATTTCCGGACTTCTTCGATCGGATAGTCCCAAGCCGTCGATTTCGGCTGGTTCTGGTAATATGCCGTCGGCGCGAGTTCGATGTCTTTGGCTTTTGCAAGGTCGATCTGTGCCTGTGAGTACCGCTCGGGGAAATACTTGCCCATTTGATCGAGCACGATGTTCCGGCGTTCTTTGGCCTTGGCCGAATTCCGTGTCGGCGAGTATTCAGGCGACTTCGGGATCGCGGCAAGCAATGCGGCCTCATCCAGGGTCAGTTCATTGAGCGATTTGCCGAAGTACGTTCGCGAGCCGGCCTCGAATCCGTATGAACCGGCGCCGAGAAAGACGTAGTTCATGTACATCTCGAGGATCTGGCGTTTCGTATAAAAGCGTTCGATCTGGAGCGCGACCATCCATTCGTTGACCTTTCGCGTATAAGTCTGATCTTTGTAGAGAAAGAGGTTCTTCGCCAGCTGTTGGGTGATCGTGGAAGCGCCTTCCTTCGATCCCGTGGTGACGTTTTTGAATACCGCGCCGGCGAGACGATACGGATCGATCCCGATGTGGTTGTAAAAGCGATAATCTTCGATCGCAATGAGTGCGTCTTCGACGTTTTGCGGAATGTCCGAATCCTTGATCGGAATGCGTTTTTCTATCGCGAACTCGGCGAGAACGGTTTCGCCGTCGTCGGCGTAGATCGTCGTCACCTGCGGCGGACGATAGGTCGCCAGCGCTGAAACTTCGACCGAATAGCGCGAATTGTTCAGGTAGTAAGCGGCGAGAATTCCGGTAAGCCCGCCGGCGGCGAGCGCCAGTATCAGGGCCGCCGGAAACCAAAAAATCTTCCAGGCGCGTCCTCTTTTGCCCTCTACCGATCTGATCTCGTTTTCGACGATCTTCTTTTCTCTAGCCATAACTACACATTTTCGATTTGCAATTTTCGATTTTCAATTGCTTCGAGTCAAACAAGATTGCAAATCGCAAATTGAAATTCGCAAATCAATTGACGAATCTCCTCATTTTGACGCTGATCACGAATCCGATCGCGATGAACGTCGAGAGTATCGCCGACAGTCCCGCGCTCATCAGCGGCAACGGGACGCCGATCACCGGCAGGAACCCCAACACCATCCCGATGTTCATGAAGATCTGAAACGTCATTCCGCCGGCGATCGCCATGATCACCAGCATTCCCGATCTGTCCGGCGCCTCGCGTGCCCCGGAAACGAGTCGCGACAGGAGCACCGCATACGCGAGAAGCAGTGAAATACATCCGACGAACCCGGTGTTCTCGGCGGTCACCGCGAAAATGAAGTCCGAGTGCGGCTCGGGCAAGAACTTGAGTTTTGCCTGCGATGTTTCGGTATCTCCCTTGATCCCAGTCAACCCGCCCTTTCCAACCGTGATCATTGATTGGATGGTGTGATATGCGTACCCTCGCGGATCCGCACTCTCGGGATCGAGGATCACGTTGATCCGCTCTTGCTGATAGCCTTTGATCTTCCCGGTTCTAACCCCGACCCAATATGCGGCCGGCGCGAGCACGATGCCGGCGATGATCGTGATGACAACGTATCTGACCTTGATGCCGGACAGAAAGAACACGACTGCCAGCAGCGGGAAATAGGTCATCGCCTGGCCCGCGTCAGGCTCGAGCATGATCAAGCCGACTGGCGCGGCGAGAATGCCGCAGCCGATCATGAATTCGCGCAACCGCAGCGGACCGGATTTTCTCGCGCCGAAGTATTTGGCGAGCATCAGCACGACCGGGATCTTGACGAACTCCGACGGCTGAAACTGACCGATGACCGGCAAACGAAGCCAAGCGGTCTGACCGTTGATCTTAACGCCGAGACCAGGGATCAGCACCAACAACAAGAGGATCAATCCAACGCCGTAAAATACAGGCGCGGCATCGACGATCCTTCGGTAGTCGCTGAATCCGACGAGGAAGAACGCAACGAGCGCGATCCCAAGCCCGATGATCTGCTTCGACCAAAGGTTCATTTCCGGTTGCGCGTTGTAGATCTGCCAAACGCCGAAAAACACGATCGCGACCGCCAACAAGGATGTCAGCAAGTCGAAATCTCTAAAACTGCGGCGTTCAATTATCGCAACCATAAATCCAATTTGTGAGCCGTAAGCCGCGAGCGGTAAGCAGTGATTTCCGATTTGCGCTCGCGCAAATACAGATTCTGCTCACTGTTTACGCCGCCGCGCGGTAGCGTGTCGCTAAACGGCTCACTGCTCACCGCTTACCGTTTTCGGCGACCGTGTCCGGCGCGACCGTTGGACCGCGCTTCGCCAAATACGTCTCGTATACTCCCTTTGCGGCCGGTGCGGCAAAGCTTCCGCCGAACCCGACGTTCTCGATCAACGCCAGGACCGCGATCTCCGGCTTGTAGGCCGGCGCGAAACTGATGAACCAGGCGTGGTCCTTGTTGGCCCCGACGTCCTTTCCGAGAGAAGCGACCTGAGCCGTTCCGGTTTTGCCCGCAATATCGAAGTTCGGGATCCGGATCGACCCCGCAGTACCTCCGCCATTTACCACGCCCCACATTCCCTTGACCATGACCTCTTCCTGTTCGGCCGTCATCGGAATGATCTTCGGTTCGGGATGCTGAAACGTGAAGCCCTGCCGCGCCGGGATGAATCCGAGTTCATCCTCGTTCCCGATCGCCCCGATCGGCTTGAATTCCTTAAGAAAATGCGGGACGTACATCCGGCCCTTGACGCCGATGCTGGCGATCGCGCGGAGCATGGAGATCGGAGTCACGACGACCGTGTCCTGACCGATGCCGGCGTAGACGGTCTTGATGTCGCTCCATTTGCCTTCACGTTTCTCGATGATCGGCTTCCACGTCTTCGGCGTTTGGCTGATCTTCTCGTTCGGCAGATCGACACCGGTCCGCTTGTCGTAGTCGAACATTTCGACCATTCTGATCAGACCCTCGACCTTCATTTTCAGCGCGAGCCGATAATAATAACCGTCGCAGGACTTGGTGATCGCGTATGAAAGCGGAGGCGAACCGTGGCTGCCCATGCACCGCGTGAACTTGTTCCCGATCTGTATTCCGCCGCCGCAGACCATGTTCGAATGCTCCACCGTGATCACGCCCTGCTCGAGGGCTCCGACGGATTCCGGGATCTTCCACGTCGAACCCGGCGGATATCTTCCCTGGATCGCGCGGTTGTAAAGCGGCCGCTTCTCGTCCTGCCAATACGCCGCGATCTGTTTGCGTCCTTCGGGAGTGGAACTTCCTTGAACGAAAACACTCGGATCGTACGCCGGCAATGACGCCATCGCGAGCAATTCACCGTTGTTCGGATCCATGACGATGATCGTTCCGCGCTTAGTCGGCGTCGCGGCGAGTTTCTCTTCGGCGGTCATCTGAAGATCGAGATCGATCGTCGTGATCAGATCCTGTCCGGCTTGCGGCTGGATCGTCTCGATCTCTTGCTGCACCCGACCCCGGCTGTCGACGATGACCTTGCGATAGCCGTCACGCCCGCGCAGGTACTCGTCGTAATACTGTTCCAACCCGCCTTTGCCGATGATCGTACCCGGCCGGTAGCCCTTCTCTTTGTATTCCGGTTTTTCAAGTTGTTTCGAACTGATCTCGCCGACATACCCAAGAACGTGCGAGAGCGTTTCCTTGAGCGGATAAACGCGTTGCGGCTGGAGATCGATCCGCAGCTCGGGATATTCAAGCGAATGCGCCTCAACCCAGGTAATGTCCTGGATGGTCGCATTTTCCTTGAGCACCATCGTCTCAAAGTCGTTCTGCTTTTTGATCAGGTTCAGGCGCTCGACGACAAACTCACGATCGACGTTGAGTCCGCGCGCATAATCGTCGATTCGGTCCGAAACGTCGATCTTCTTGATCGGTTCGTTAGAAAGCGTGACGTTGTATGTCGGGCGGGAATCGACAAGGATCTTGCCGTTGCGGTCGAAGATCGCACCGCGCGGAGCCGGGATCGGGATAAGCCGGATGCGCTGGTTTTCGGCCTTTTCGTCGTAGTACTCGCCGCGTACGACCTGAAGGTAGTAGAGCCGTGCTCCGAGGACCGACAGCATAATGAACGCGAGGATCTGAATCACCCCGACCCTGAGTCCCAAATTCTGTGTGTGATCGTAAACCTTCATGTCGATTTTGGATTTTGGATTCTGGATTTTGGATTTGAGCAAGATCCGAAATCACAGATCGCACCTCCGAACTGGTCTCATCTTCGTCCGAGCCGGATCGGATTCCGCCGGCGGGTTTGTCTTCGAGGAGCAAAGAAATCGCGTTTCTGGCGCCGGATCTTGTCCGTCGAGAGCGCTCGCAGGATCAAGTAAATGAAAGTGCCGGCGATCGTAGTCCCGATCAGCGAATACGCAATCGTAACGACGACCGGCGCGGACGGTACCTGTCCAAGCAATCTATGGAGTCCGTAAAAGACCAGATCATCAACCAAACAAGCACCCGCTATGACGGGAATCTGCAATAAAAGGTTGTCCAAATACACGCGTCTGGCGATTTCCGATACCGCGTAAGCAACCAGCGTTTTCGAGAATCCGTTGGCACCGAGGATGCCGCCGCTGAGCGCATCGACCGCAATTCCCGAGATCGTTCCGAGTATCAGCGCGTTGATCGCGTTTCGCTGCAAAGCGGCGTAGACGATGATGATGAGCGGGAAGTCGACGTACGCGAACGGCTCCGCAACATTTCGCAGCGTCCACTGCAAAATGATGGCGATAATCAACGCGATCGTGATCTTTACCTGCTCCATCGTTTAAGGCTTCTTCTTTTCTTCCGCGACGGCGTTGGGGACCGTCTTTTCATACTCGGGCCGCTCCGGCGGCTCGTACAGCAAGACCGCGACTTCTTCCATTGCGAAAAGGCGCGCCGACGGGCGAATGAATATCTGCTGCGGGACTGTCGCCGATCCGGGCCGGACCTCGACTACCTCTCCAAGCTTCAACCCCGGCGGATAGATCCCATCCTGTCCCGACGTGTAAACCATCTCTCCGACCTGGACCTCGATCGAACCCGGAACATAACCCATCTCGAGCAGTTCGCGCTTTCCGTTACCGGTGACGACGCCGATCGCGTTTGAGGTTGCGAGTTCGCCGATCACGCCGCCCAATCCCGATTTATCCTTCGTGACCAAGTTGATCTGGGCCGTCAGCGGGCTGACGGCAACCACCCGACCGATCAGGCCGCCGTTGTTGACGATCGGCATGTTCAGTTTAACGCCGTTCAGACTTCCGAGATTGATCACGGCGTGATCGAACCAGGCAGAAGGATCGCGGGCGATGATCTGGGCAGGCAGGATCTTGTATTTTGATTCGGATCTGAGGCTAAGAAGCGACCTCAGCCGCTCGTTCTCGTCGGAAAGTTCTTCACTCCGCTGAACTTGGACCTTCAGCTCTTCGACTTGCTGCTTGAGCTCGTCATTCTCGGTCTGTGCCGAGCGCAAAGTCGAGATCGATTTGAAGTAGTCGGTGACCGCGGAACTCACGGTCGTGACGGGCGACTGAACAAAGTTCGCGATCGCAAGCGCCCAAACGCGGATCACCCGCTCTTGGGACGCCGTCTTCGCGTCATACGCCATGAGAACGAAATTGCCCAACAATAGGACAATCATCAGCCACGGCGTCAGTCTCCAAACCTCTTTCTGACTTCGCTCGACCATGAATCAGTGGACAGTGGGCAGTGGGCAGTGAGCAGTGGTCGGCTAAACATCAATGGATCGCGGCACATCTCCGACCACTGACCACAGACCACGATCCGCAATTAACTTCCCGTCATCAGCGAATTGTCCCATTTCACGCGCTTAAGCAGCTCGAAATCGGAAAGCATCTTCCCGGTGCCGAGGACGACAGAGGACAACGGATCGTCGGCAAGAACGACCGGCAGACCGGTTTCGATCATCAACCTCTTGTCGAGGTTCTTGAGCAGAGCTCCGCCGCCCGTCAGGACGATTCCGCGCTCGACAATGTCGGCCGACAGTTCCGGCGGAGTGCGTTCGAGCGCGACGCGGACGGCATTGATGATCGTCGAAACGGCGTCGGAAAGCGCCTCGCGAATCTCTTCGTCAGTGATCGTAATTGTCTTGGGAATGCCTTCGATAAGGTTGCGGCCGCGGACCTCCATCGAGAGCGGCTCGTCGAGGGGGAAAGCGCTGCCGAGCGCGATCTTGATCGCTTCCGACGTGCGCTCGCCGATAAGAAGGTTGTACTTGCGTTTGATGTACTGCGTGATGGCGTCGTCCATTTCGTTTCCGGCGACGCGCACGGCGCGCGAGTAGACGATCCCGGAAAGCGAGATGACGGCGATGTCCGTCGTTCCGCCGCCGATATCGACGACCATGTTGCCGTGCGGTTCGGTGATCGGAAGACCGGCGCCGATCGCCGCCGCCATCGCTTCCTCGACCAAATATACCTCGGACGCCTTGGCGCGGTACGCCGAGTCTTCGACCGCGCGGCGCTCAACCTGCGTTATCTCGGAAGGGATTCCGATCACGACCCGCGGGCGAACCCACGATTTTCCGTTGTGAGCCTTGCGGATGAAATGCTGGAGCATCTTCTCCGTAACCTCGAAATTCGCGATCACGCCGTCTTTCATCGGACGGATGGCGACGATGTTTCCCGGCGTTCGGCCGAGCATCTCCTTTGCGTCGCGGCCGACCGCTTCGACCTGATTCGTGACCTTGTTGATCGCGACGATCGAAGGCTCCGAAACGACGATCCCGCGGCCCTTCGCGTAAACGAGTGTGTTGGCTGTCCCGAGGTCGATCGCCAAATCACTCGAAAATAAACTGAATAATGATTTGAATGCCATTTATTGAATACTTCCGAAAAAAAACCGTTACCAAAAACCACCAGTTCGAAAGGGAAAACTCGCTCTCTGACAACAAGGGGAACCATCGATAAAGAGAAGACTTTCGACCCAAACTTTAACTTTTAAAAATACAACGAACCGATAGCATTGCGCTATCCCAAAGTCAAGAAAATTAAAGTTTTTTTGGAAATGCTGTGTTTCGGGTCCGAATTCGGCAAGGACTTTAATGATTGGAACAGACGCTTGAAACAAGGACCCGAATTCTTTTCATGCCGAATGATCGGCCGGAAATGGGGGTACTCACGATTTCCTGGTCAGAACAAGAATCCGTCGTCTTTCGTGCGACGTAGGCGAATTGACGATCCCAATTGACGGTGTCGCGCTCGAGCCAGAGGTCGTATCCACATCCCAGTCCGCGAAAAACCTGTCCGGCAAGCGCAATAACCAACAGCGAAAGCATCCACAATTGTTTCAGATGTCGCACATCGTGCAAAAAGCAAATTGCCGCCGAAAGTAGGGAGTTCTTGACGGGAATCATGCCGAAGACGTAAAGTTCTCAGCAAATTCCAGTGTGTCTCTCCAGTTTCGGCGGCAGGCTATTCACAAATGAGATGTTGGGTCAAACACCTTTTTGCTACCCTGGTTCGAAATAATCCAAGTTTCAACATGGCCAGGATCCAAGATTCTGGTTCGCGCAGGGTACGAAGGCACTTGGCACGGGTCGGTCGCCCGAAAGACCGAAATTGAAGATCTGAGTTCCGTCAGTCGAGCGTCTGAGAAACCAGGTGGCTCCGGATGGTCTGAAGATCGCGGCGTCAAACTTGCCGTCGCCGTCGTAGTCCCCCGGCGCAGGTATGTCGCTTGCAACCCCCCATGGGAACGCGAAGAAAGAATAGTCTTCTGAACGCAACACGAACCAAAAACCCGTTGATGGGCGCCAGAAGGCAACGTCGGTCTTACCGTCTCCAGTAAAATCTCCCTGTACCGGTATGTCGGTCGACGAGCCGAACGGAAACGCCAAGACAACGGAATCGGAACTTCTGCGATACCACCATTCTGCACCGCTGGTACCGTTCGGGCGGAAGATCGCTATGTCGGCTTTGCCGTCTCCGTCATAATCACCGACCACAGGCTTATCCTGACTCAATCCGAACGGTTGAATCTCAGTAGTGCCAGTGCTTGATCGCTGCACGTACCACACCGAAGTTGACGGGCGGAACACCGCCGCATCAGTATTGCCATCGCCGTCGAAATCTCCCGGGGCGGGAATATCGCCGTTTGTACCGAATGGAAAAGAATAAAACGTACTGTCCTCAGATCGCAGTATGTACCAAGAACCGGTCGAAGGTCGCCAGAACGCAATATCCGTCTGTCCGTCTCCGGTGAAATCGCCCGGAGTAATGCGATCCGACGACTCACCGAAGGTGGCGGCCAGGGTGACTCCGTCGGAGCTTCTCAAATACCACCATTGACCGTTGGAGGGGCGAAATATCGCAACGTCGGATTTGCCGTCGCCGTCAAAGTCGGATTTCCTCCGAGTTATCAGGGTATTTCCGGCGCACTGAGAAAACTCGGAAGTGTTTCCTTGAGCATCAGTTGCGGTCGCCGAAACGCATCGTCCGTTGCCTGTCGGAAAAAGCGGCAGATTGGTGGTGAAATTGACCTGACAGCCCGCTGGCGTCGTAACGGTCGTCGAGCCGAGAAACGTCCGTCCTTCTCCAAAGCCAGACGGATCGGCGTTGTGATTTCCGAAAAAACGGATCGTATAATTTTGATCCGGTGCGCTATTAAGAAAGCCGTTGACCTGAAAAACAGTGCCAGTCGGGACAACGCTCTGAATAACCGGATAATTTTGCAGATTGTTTACACCGTTCTCGGCATCGCAGTTGTCATTCGCGGTTATGCCATCGTTTCCCAAATCAATTCCTAATCCACCGTTCGTGAAAATTCTGTTGCGATCAATAAAATTTGCGACGGAAAAGATGTTTTCCGATGCCAGATTGATCCCGTTTCCGGTGTTCGAGATGATCGTATTTTGGACGGTCGAATTCGCGCCGCCGATGCGGTTCGAATTGAACGCGCCGACAAAGCGCATTCCGTCGCCGCCGTTGCCCAGCGTTTGGCTCAATGCCGCACTCGTACCGATGAAATTGCTTTCAAAGACCAGGTTATAGCCGTTGTCCACCAGAACTCCGTGACTGCCGTTGGCAGCGATGGTGTTGTTCGTAATAGTGCCGTTTCCGACCGCGCCGCCGCAGCTCGTGGACAAACCAACGCCGCCGTTACCGAGCGGGTTGTTGCCCGTTGCGTCCGTTCCGATCAGGTTCTGTGTTATGACATTGTTGGTTCCGACAATGCCGCCGCAAAACAGAATACCGCCGCCCGTGTTGCCGGAAACTACGTTTGAAGTAACTGATGTTGCAATCGCGCCGCCAAAAGAAATGCCGAAACCGCCATTCGGAATTGCCGCGTTGCCTGCCGCGTTTGTCCCGATAAAATTTCCGGCAATTATCGGGCTTAATGCGCTTGAACCCGTTGAGCTGGTTTCAATACCGTCCAAACCGTTGCCGGAAATAATATTTCGCGCCGTCGGGGTGGTGCCTCCGATGGTGTCAAACGGCGTTCCGGTATTTCCGAAAAAACCGAAACGCGCATTGCCGAGCGCGGCTGTTCCGGCGGCATTCGTGCCGATGCGGTTGCCTTGAACTAAAGTCCCGATGCCGCCGCTGGATGAGCTAATCCCATTCGCGCCGTTAGTGACATCGCCCGTGGTCGCGGAAATAACATTGCCCGCGCCTGCCGTCGTTCCGCCGATGGTCGAATTAAAGCCTTGAACTCTGACTCCATTGCCGAAATTTCCCAAAGCAACCGTACCGGTAACGTCCGTGCCGATAAAATTGCCTTGCACAATAAGCGGGTTGCCTGTGGCAAATCCGTTAATCCCCACGCCTTCGCCGGTGCCGGTGGAAATTATGTTGCGGGCGGCGACGGTCGTGCCGCCAACTAAATTCCCGCCGCTGAGCGCGATGCCGCCGGTGTTGTTCACAGGACTACCTGACGCGGCTGTTCCCGCGGAATTCGTGCCGACCCGATTGCCTTCAAAGATATTGTTTATTCCCTGCGGATTCATATAGTAATTTCCGCCGACGCCGTTGATCACCAATCCGCGAAAGACGCAATTATCAGTTTGAGAGCCGGTAAAAATGTTGGCCGGCTGATCATTCGTACCGGTGATCTGGACCAAACCTCCGGGCTGAGATGCTCCGTTAATTACAGTTGGAGGAGATAGACTGTATGTGCCGCCGGGGATCGTCGGTACGCCGGCGATCTGAATATTGAAATTGATCTGCTGCGCGCCCCCCGAAAAATTCCCTTGTTCGACTGCCGCCCGCAGACTGCAGGCTCCAACCGG
>JAKQII010000360.1 GCA_029557535.1 Acidobacteriota bacterium | reverse complement strand
TCGAATGCATATCAGTCTCCTTTTTTCCTGCGCTTTTCCTTCGCGTAAGTCTTGAAAAACGCCCAAACGGCGACACCGCAGACGATGAGAATCAAAAACATCATCCCGGCGATGAAATAGACCTCGGCACGACCCGAATTTGGCATGAAACGATTTTATCGCAGCCGTTTGCCCCGGCAAAGCAACCTTAGGCACGAAGCGGCGTATCATATCAGCGGAATTCACCTGATGTCGCGTAAACTCTTGTTAATCGGCCTCGCGGCCATTTGCCTTTTGTCGATGCGTGCCGACGCGTCCGATATCGTCGGCCGATCGTTGACGGTTGACGGGATCACATACTCGGGCGCAGTGCCCGAATCGGATTTGCGAGCTTCTGCGGGCCGCTTTGAAGCGGTCCGCGATGCGGTGCGGTCGCTTGACCGAAAAAGGGGCTGGCGTTTTCCGTTCCCGGTACGAATCCATCACATCGATAACGCGGCACGATTCGGCGTCCTCGACTATCGCTTCGTCGATGGTCCTTTGACGCGCATCATCGTCGTCATGGACGGAGATCCGGATGCGCGCCGGCTCGCGTACCGGCAACTCGCGGCACTGATGATCGACAATGAACTCGGGCCGGTCGCGACTCCCGCCTGGCTGCGCGCCGGTCTGCTCGAGTATTTTGCAAACGCCGATTTCCCCGGCGGGAAGCCGATCTCGCCGCTGACAAAGCCGGCGACAACTCCTTCGATCGATTCGATACTCGACACCGATCACTTCGCTTTCAACCGTCAGACCAATGAATCGCGGGCCGGATTTGTCATCCGCTCGACGTTGCTCGCCGTGTTCTTGGTGAGATCCGAAAAAGGTTCGCTTTCGGAATTATTCGCGCTGCTGGATTCGGGGCGGCCGGTGCGCGACGCGCTCGGCAGGGTCTTTGAACTCAACGACGAGGCGATCGAAAAGGCGGCATCGGAGCCGTACCGACCGCTGCAATTGAAACCCGTTTCCGTTGAGGAATCATCTCGGCCTTTTCCGACGGCCGCCGCGAACCTGATCAACGCCGAGATCTTGCTCGGGATCGGTGACACGGCCCGAGCTGCTGATGCGATCGCGAAGTCGACCGTGACTTCCGACTCGCTGACGATCCAGGGATTGATCGAGAGCCGCATGGGACTTTCGGGGCGCGCGGACAAATCGTTTCGACTCGCGCTGACAACGGATCCGATGAACGCACGTCCGTATTTCGCTTTCGCATCGATGCTTGTCGGACTCGAATCGACCGAACTCGGACTGTCGTCTTCATTCTCAATCGAAACCGCCGAACGGGTCCGCGCGCTGTTGCGAAAGGCGATCGAACTCGATCCCGGATCGGGCGATGCCTATGAAATGCTGGCGTTTGTGAACGCGGTTCGAGAGGAAGAGATCGGCCCCACGATTGACCTGATGAAGAGGGCGCTCGAGATCGCACCGGGGCATCCGTGGTACCGGATGCGGATGGCCGAACTGCAGATCGCAGACCGGAATTTCCCGGTGGCGCGCCAGACGGTCCTCGGCCTTCGCCGGAGCGCCGGCGACGACCGGATGCGGGTCTATGCCGAAAGCACGTTGGCGCGGATGAACTCTCTCGAAACGCAACTGGCATCGCTCGGCAGGCGGAATCAGAAACAATCCGACGTCATTACAGATAAACCGCTGAGCGATGAGGAGATCGCGCGCCGCCGTGCCAAGGCGCTCAATGAGTCTCTGAACCTGTCGCTTCGCATCCGCCGCGAGGACGAGACCCGGGTGATCGGAACCATCGACCGTGTCGAATGCGGCGCCGCCGGGGTTTTGGTCTCGGTTCGGACGGGTGCGGGGACAGTCGAACTTTGGAATCGCTCGATCGAGAATCTGATCCTCGTATCGTTCATCGACAAACTCGTAAACTCCGAATTCGGGTGTGGTGTCAGGTCGCGCCAGCAGACGGCCGTCATCACGTTTAGGAACGCACGTCTCCAAAACGGCTCACGCGAGTTGGTCTCGATCGAATTCGTTCCGTCGAACTTCAGCTTCGTCGGTCCGGCGAACTGAAAGTTCTGAAACCTGCGGCGCGCTTTCCCCGTCTATCAAAGTGTTCTACAATTCCGTCAAAAACCTGAGAAAAATACCATGAGAAAACCGATAGTCGTCTTCTTTCTGATTTTCTGCTTTGTTCTTAACGGTGCCGTTCCCGCATTTGCGCAAAGCAGCGACGAAACTTACGCCAAGATCCGCAAAGAGGGGATGGAAAATTCCCAGATCATGCGGACCCTCCACTATTTCACCGACGTTTACGGCCCGCGTCTGACCGGTTCTCCGAATCATGTCGCCGCGGCAAATTGGGCGGCGAGGCGAATGACCGAGTGGGGATTCGATAACGCGGCGCTTGAGCCTTGGGAATTCGGCCATCCGGGCTGGGTGAATGAACGCGCTTCGGGTTTCATTACTTCGCCAGTCCAGGATTCGCTCGTTTTCGAGGTCCTCGCCTGGACGCCTGGGACGAAAAAGAAAGGCGTTCGCGGGTCGGCCTTCCAACTGAATGTGCCGATGAAGCCGAACCCGAACAACCCGAACTTCATGATGCCGCCGACCGAGAGTGAGTTGAATGCCTACTTTGAGAGCGTGAAATCGCAGATCAAGGGCAAGATGGTGCTCGTCGGCAAGCCCGCGGCGGTTCCCGTCAGCATCAATCCGCCGGCCAAGAGGATCGACGACGACACGATCAAGCAAAGATTCGATCCAAATAATCAGCGGCCGCAGCCAAACTTCTTTCCGCAGGCACCGCGCCCGCAGCCCGGGCAATTGACGGGTCAACAGCTTGCCGAACGGCTCGACCAATTTCTCGCGGACAACAAGGCGGCGGTCCGCGTCAACGACGCCGGTCGTGAACACGGTCAGATCCGGGCATTCAACAATCGTAGCTTTGACGTTTCGAAAGTCGTTCCGACGGTCGTCATGCGCAACGAGGATTACGGTCGCATCTGGCGGCTGATGGACGACAATACGCCCGTCAGCCTTGAATTCAACATCCAGAACCGGATCATTCCCGAAGGCACGACATCGTACAACACGGTTGCCGAGATCACCGGCACCGACAAGAAGGACGAAGTCATCATGCTTGGCGGGCACCTCGATTCCTGGCACGCGGCGACGGGCGCGACGGACAACGCGATCGGCTGCGCGGTCATGATGGAAGCGGCCCGCATTCTTAAGTCGATCGGGGTTAAGCCGCGTCGGACGATTCGTGTCGCGCTCTGGTCGGGCGAAGAGCAGGGATTGCTCGGATCGCAAGCATACGTCAAGAAGCACTTCGGATCGGTTGAAGCGCCGTTGCCCGGATACGAAAAGTTCGGCGGCTACTTCAACATCGATTCGGGCACCGGACGCGCCCGCGGAATGTCCGTTTTCGGCCCGCCCGAAACGGCAACGGTCCTGCGCGAGGCGCTCGCTTCGTTCGCGGACTACGGATTTGTCGGCGTGATGAACTCCCGCAGCCGGAACCTCGGTGGATCTGACCATACATCATTCAACCAGGCGGGATTGCCGGGAATCGGCGTGATGCAGGATCCGATCGAGTACGGCACGCACACGTGGCACACGAACCTCGACACGTACGAGCGGATCATCGAGGACGACGTGAAGAAATCGGCGATCGTCATCGCGGCAGCTGTTTACGCTCTCGCGATGCGAGATGAGTTGTTGCCGCGGTTCGCCCCGGCCGACATGCCGAAACCGCCTGAAACTCCGACTCCTACCCCGACGCCGACGCCGAAGGCGAAAGCGTAAAAGGGGAAAAGGTTAAAAGGGGAAAAGGGGAAAAGGGGAAAAGGGGAAAAGGTAAAAAGGGGAAAAGGTTAAAAGGGGGAAAGGTTAAAAGGGAAAGGGAAAAGGTCAGTGACGGACCGCGCGTCCCATTTGACCGATTCCCTCGTTTCGGATTTGCCGGTCGCTACCGCTCCCTGGTTCTGACTTTTCCCCTTTTAACCTTTTCCCCTTTTCCCCTTTTCCCCTTTTCCCCTTTTAACCTTTTCCCCTTTTCCCCTTTTACCCTTTTGCCTTTTCCCCTTTTCCCCTTTTCCCCTTTTTACCTTTTCCCCTTTATTCGTAGCTGAGTGCCTCGACCGCGTCGAGGCGGGCGGCCTTAAGTGCCGGATATATCGCTCCGAGGACGCCTCCGAGGAGCCCGACGACCATCGTAATGCCGATCACGACCGGGCTGATCTCGACTTCGAGCGTCGTGATCCGCGTCAGCACGAACCGCAGCAACACCGTCAGCAGGACGCCGGTGACGATCCCGCAGAAGCTGATCAGCAGCGCCTCTTTCGCGATCGTCGCCGCGATCACCGGGTTGCTCATTCCGAGCGATTTCATGATTCCGATCTGACGCGTGCGCTCCGTAACGGTGGTGTACATCGTCAGCAGGATGACGAGGGCAGAGATGACCGCCGCGACGCCGATAAAGACGTTAAGGAAGACGTTCAGCGCCGGTATGCTTTGCATGTAAAGCTCTTCAAGCTGCGACGTAAGAATGATCTGATTGTTCGGAAAAGCCTCGGAGAGCCGCTCGGCGACGCCGTCGGCGGTTTCGCCCGGCTTGATCTTCACGAGGAACGCCGTGACCTTTCCGTCCGATCCGAGCTGATTCTGCATTACCGGAAGTCCGATCTTGACGCGCGCGCCGGCCGCCGGTTCGTAGGTTCCGACGATCGTGAACGGCCGTTCCCAGATCTCGATCGTGCTCCCGATCTTCAGTTTTTTCTGTTTTTGGAACCCCGTGTCGATCAGCGCCTCGTCGGCGGTTTCGTTCATCTTCCGCCCTTCAACGATCCGCAATCCCGCAATCGATGCGTATTCATCAAAACTGACCGCGTCGATCAACCGGCTCGACGTCGCAGAGTCCGCCTTGACCGAATTCTGTCCGACCGGGACGACGTTGGCCACGCCGGCGACCTTCTCAAGTTCGGATCCAATCGACACCGGTAATCGAAGCGCTTCGGACCCGCTCAGACCAAGCGATCCGGAGCTCCGGAAGAAGATCTCCGCTCCGACGTTCGCCTCACGGGTCGCGCGTTCGCGCATCGTGCCGTTCGACAATCCGACCGTAAAGACGATCAGCAGCACGCCGATCGCGATCCCGAGAACGCTCACGGCAGTTCGGGCCGGCCGGTGCATCATGTTTGAAAAAACAAGGCTTTCCATAAGATAGTGTCGCGTTCCAAACCGACGTACGGGGCAAAGACCTAAGCTAATTAATCGGAGGCGAAAAATCAAAGACACACGTCGACTGAATTGCCGACCGCAGAGACGACGAGCGCGGAGTCATCGGTCAGCCAGTCCGGGTTCAAGCTGACCACGAAGTCTCATCGTCACTGCCCCTGCGCGGTTCGCAGGTCTGTAAATTTCGGGCCACATCGATTTGGCGTATTAGTTCGCCTTCGTGTTCGAATTGGACTGGGTTGTTGCCCCGGCCTGATTCTGCAACTCGGCCTGTTGTTCCTCCGCGGATTTCCATCCGGCCCGATGGAGCAGATCGATCGCGAAGCTGATCGGGAGCGCCA
>JAKQII010000356.1 GCA_029557535.1 Acidobacteriota bacterium | reverse complement strand
AAGCGTCGCCCAGCGATCGCCGGCAGCGATCTCGTCGTGATAGGCGGATTCGTTGGGATAAACGTGTTCGTCCATGAACGCGGCGAGCCGTTCCTGAAGTTCGATCGATTGCTGCGAGTATTCGAAGTTCATTTGTCCATTGTCGTACCGATTCGAACGAGATTCAATCGTCAGGTGCCTGAGCGAGCTGTCTGGTCGGATTTTGCAATTTGTCCGCTTTGGCGAAATAATTTCTCTATCGCGACGATGAATCAAACTGACACGCAATCGATGCGCAAAGGCGAAGAACTGGATGTCGGACCATTGGCCGAATTCCTGAGGAACGAACTCGGAGCCGCCGCTGACGAGCTCGAGATCACCCAGTTCCCTGCCGGCAGCTCGAATCTGACGTACTGCATTCGTCTCGGCGGCTCCGAATACGTCCTCCGCCGCCCGCCGTTCGGAAATCAGGTCAAGTCGGCGCACGATATGTCGCGCGAATTCAATGTCCTTTCAAAGCTCAGCGCCGTTTATGCCCCGGCGCCGAAGCCGCTCGTTTATTGCGCCGACGAATCGGTGATCGGCTCGGAATTTTATCTGATGGAGCGCCGGAAAGGACTGATCATCCGCGGGAAAGCACCGGACTTTCTCGAACAATCGATCGACCTGCAGTACGCCGTTTGCGATTCCTTCGTCAAAAACCTGGCCGATCTGCACGCGCTCGACTACAAAGCGATCGGTCTCGATGATCTGGGGAAACCCGACGGATACGTCGCGCGCCAGATCGAGGGCTGGACAAAACGCTATTTCAAGGCCAAAACGCACGATCATCACGAGCTCGAAACCGCGATCGATTGGATCGGAACGAACATCCCGGAATCGACCGGCGCATCACTCGTCCACAACGACTACAAGTTCGACAACGTCATGCTCCGGCAAGAGAACATCACCGAGATCACGGCCGTGCTCGACTGGGAAATGGCAACGATCGGCGAACCGCTGATGGATCTCGGCACGACGCTCGGCTATTGGATGTCGAAGGAAGTCGGCCCGGAATTGCAGTCGATGCCGTTCAATCCGCGCGTTTTGATGGAGAACATCAAGCGCTCGGAGATCGTCGAAATGTACGTCGACCACTCCGGCCGCGACGTCTCGAACATGCTTTTTTACTACGTTTTCGGGACGTTCAAGATCGCCGTCATCGCGCAGCAGATCTACTTTCGGTTCGCCAAGGGATTCACGACGGACGAACGCTTCGCGAAGTTTGACGGGTTCGTGAAGGCGCTCGGGCGCATCGCGATGCACGCGATCGGGCGCGGGCGGCTCGACTAGCGCCAAATGCACTGTTTATGCGAAAACGGCTGAAATTCACTCTCATAGCGTTCATCGTGATCGGCGTCGCGTACTCGGCGTCGATCGGATATCTGGCCGCAAAACATCCGCAAACGAGTTGGGACTGGTCAAAGATCGATATCGACGACCTTGAGTTCCCGAAGGATTTCCTCTGGGGAACGGCGACCGCCGCGCACCAGATCGAAGGCGGCAACGAGAACACGAACTGGGGCGAGTGGGAAAACCAACCCGGAAGGATCAAGGACGGATCGAACGCTGTGAAAGCCGTCGACGGCTGGAACCGCTCGAAGGAAGATGTCCGTCTGATGAAGGAGATCGGCGTCAATTCCTACCGGTTTTCGCTCGCGTGGAACCGCATCGAGCCGGAGCACGGAAAGATCGACGAGTCCGCGTTGAAACACTATGACGAGTTGATCGACGAACTGCGGGCGAACGGCATCGAGCCGATGATCACGCTTCATCATTTCACGCATCCATTGTGGTTCGAACGGCTTGGCGCGTTCGAAAAGGAAGAGAACGTCGCGTATTTCGTCGATTTCGCCAAACTCGTCTTCGCGCGGTATCACGATCGGGTCAAATACTGGGTGACGGTCAACGAACCGAATGTGTTCGTCACATCCGGCTATTTCAATACCGCCTTCCCGCCCGGGAAACCGGATCCGAAGCTCGCCGGCGAGGTGCTGAAGAACCTTTTGATCGCGCATACCCGTGTCTATCGCGAACTTAAGCAGCTCGATTCGCAGTCGGGCGATCCCTCCACGAAATCTGAGATCGGGCTCGCGACGAGCATATTTCAGTTCGAACCGGCACGGCGATGGCACCTTGGCGACTGGGCGATTGCGCGTGTTTCGTCGAACAGCTTCAACGAGTCGGTCCTCGGATTCTTCCGTGACGGCGCGATGAAGTTCTACGTTCCGCTGGAGGCAGATGTGACATACAAAGATCCGGAAGCCCCGGAGACGCTCGATTTCATTGGCGTAAACTATTATTCACATTACGCTTACCGGTTCGACCTCGATTTCAAGAAGGCGACGACCAGTCTTCCGGTCCCCGGAGAAGTGATGACCGATATGCCCTACACCGTTTATCCCGAGGGAATTTACCGCGCGATCGACGACGCGGCGGCCCTCAAGAAACCGATTATCATCACCGAGAACGGCATCGCCGACGCGCGTGACGACCGGCGCGGGGATTTTGTTCGCCGCTCGCTTTATTCGGTCTCGAAGGCGATCCGCGACGGCTACGACGTCCGCGGGTATTACTATTGGTCGCTGATGGACAACTTCGAGTGGGCCGAAGGCTACACCCAGAAATTCGGACTGTTCGAGGTCGATATTTCTACTTTTGAGCGGAAGCTGCGAAAGGGATCGCAACCGTTCGTCGATACGGTGAAGCGGTCGCGGGCAAAATGATTTGTGTTTTGCGTCGCTTTTGAGTAATGTTTTGGTGTCTTTTTCAATCGTTCGAAACCAAAGGAAATAAGCAGTTTAAGAGGGAGTCGTGGACTCTGAGACAATAACAGCTTACATCGGACTCGGATCAAATCTTGGCGACCGTGCGGGGAATTTGTTACTCGCCGTTCGCGGTTTGTTGGAGGCCGGATTTTGCGTTCAGAAGCTTTCGGGCATCTACGAGACCGAACCCGTCGGAGTTGCCGACCACGAGCGTTACCTGAACATGGCAGCCGAGATCCGTGTTTCCGGGATCACTCCCTCGCAGATCATGACCCGGATGCTGCGAATCGAGTATTTGCTCGGGCGCAAGAACAAATTCTTGCAGAAACCGAGATCGGTCGATCTCGATCTCCTGCTTTTCGACGGCCTCGAGATGCATACCGAACTCGTGACGATCCCGCATCCGCAGATGCACCTCCGGCGCTTCGTCCTGGTGCCGCTCGCGGAAATCGCCCCACAGGTCGCACATCCGGGACAGCAGAAGACCATCGTCGAATTGCTCGCGGACGTCGAGGACCGATCGGAAGTCCGGCGCTGGAGCCCGAACACGAACGTCGTCATCGAAGACGACGAGATGAAAGTGTTTTTGAAGACAATGACCTGACCATTTTCGATTTTCGATTTTGGATTTTGGATTGGCCGTCGGGCGTGATACCCGCTCGAAATCCAGCGCTGCCACCTCCGATCCGGTCTCTCAATCCAAAATCCCAAATCCCAAATCCGAAATCCCAAATTGAAATGGCTTACCTACAACCTGACAAACCCGAGAAAGTTTATCTGCCCGCGATTCGGGCCGCGAAAGAGAAAGGCGAAAAACTGGTGTGCCTGACGGCATATGACTATCCGACGGCCCGAATCGTCGATGAAGCCGGCGTCGATATCATCCTGGTCGGCGACAGCATCGGCAACGTTATCCACGGTTACGGCAACACGATCCCGGTCAGCCTCGATGAAATAACGTCGGCCTGCATCGCGGTCAAACGCGCTACCGAACGCGCGATGGTCATCGCCGATCTGCCGTACGGAACCTACCACGTGAATCCCGACGAAACCGTCCGGAACGCCCTTCGGCTGATGAAATACGGCGGCGCCGAGGCCGTGAAGCTTGAAGGCGGCCGCAATCGCGTCGATCTTGTGAAAAGGCTCGTCGACGAAGAGATTCCGGTCTGCGCACACATCGGCCTGACGCCGCAGTCGGTTTACAAAATGGGCGGATACCGGGTTCAGGGCCGGACGGCGGATCAGGCCAAACGTTTGATCGAAGACGCGCAGATGCTGGAAGAGGCGGGAGCATTTGCGATCGTTCTTGAACTGGTGCCGCGCGAGGTCGCGCAGTTGATCACGGAGAAAGTCGTGATCTCGACGATCGGGATCGGCGCGGGCGCTGAATGCGACATCCAGGTGCTCGTCCTGCACGATCTTGTCGGCATGACTTTCGGTCGGCTGCCCCGGTTTGTCAGGCAATACGCCGATATCCGGCAAGTAATGACCGAGGCGATTCAAGCGTGGTCCAGCGACGTCAAATCCGGAGAGTATCCCAACGACAACGAATCTTACGGACTGACCGCCGACGCAAAAAGCGAGCTCGAAGCTATCTTGAACAAATAGAACGTGATAACTTAGGTACGTCATCGCAGTTTCGATTTCAGATCGTCCGGCCGAAATCCCGGCGCAGTCAATGGAAATCATCAACCGCCGACAACGCATGTCATCCCTTGCCCGCAAGTTACGGCGCGAAGGGAAATCCGTAGGGTTCGTCCCCACAATGGGCGCGTTGCACGCCGGACATCTCGCTCTCGTCCGCGAAGCGCGGCAAATGTCGGACGTCGTCATCGTTTCGATCTTCGTCAATCCGACGCAATTCAACGAACAAAAGGACTTCGACAAGTATCCGCGCGACATCACCCACGACGCGTCGTTGCTTGCCGATTACCAGATCGATTACATCTTTGCGCCCGACGTCGAGGAGATCTATCCGCCGAATTTTTCGACCTACGTTTACGTTGAGGGACTGACCGAGAGCCTCGAGGGAGCTTCGCGGCCCGGACATTTCCGCGGCGTCGCGACGATCGTCACGATCCTTTTCAATACGATCCGCCCCGACTTCGCATTCTTCGGACAAAAGGACGCGCAGCAGGTCGCCGTCATTTCGAGGCTCGCACGCGACCTCGGATTCGACACCGAGATCGTCCTTATGCCGACGATCCGCGAAGAAACGGGACTCGCGATGTCTTCGCGCAACGAGCGCCTGACGCCGGAACAACGCGCGAAGGCCGCCGTCATCTACAGAGCTCTGCGGGACGCGAAGATCGCCTTTCGAAACGGCGAACGAAATGCCGCGAATCTCAACGAAATCGTGCGCCGGACCCTCGCCGCCGAACCGGAAGCCCAGATCGAATACATTGCCGTCGTCGACGCGGAAAAGCTCGAACCGGTCGACAAGATCGGAGAAAAGCCCGTAATGATAGCGATTGCCGCACGTTTCGGCGATGTCCGCCTGATCGACAACGTGATCGTCAACCAAGGTACGTGATCCGGACAGTATATTGGAATCAAACTTGCATCAAACACTACGAGTTTCGGATTCGAAGCTCGCATGAATATGATGAAAAGCCTAACGAAAATCATTCCGGTTATCACGGTTGCGATCGTCCTGGCGATGTCGGCCTCGGCGCAGACGCTGACATCGGTCAACGGCGGATCGGTCGATCTTCAGGGTCAGAAAGGACAGGTCGTGATTCTTGCGATCGGCGCAAGTTGGGTGCCGCTTTCGGCGGATCAGGTCGTGATCACGACAAAGCTCCAGCGGAAGTATGCCGGCAAAAATGTCGTCGTGTACTTCATTGCGACCGATTCGACAAATCCGAAATCGCGCAATTACGCGACCGACGCCCAATTGAAGGCATTCGGAACAAAGAACAAGCTGACGGCCGAGATTCTCCGCGACGGCGACGGGGCGGCGACGCTCAAGCGATACGCCGTTGATCAATTGCCGTCGTTCGTCATTCTCGACAAGAACGGAGCGAAGTCGGGCGAAACGTTTTCGGGCATCGATCAGGAAAGCGATCTCTCGATCGCGATCGGCAAGGCGGTCGATCGGCTGCTCTGATCGACACTCATTTCAGGATCAACGAAGCGGGCCGTTTGAGCCCGCTTTCGCATTTTGGATTTTGGATTTTGGATTAGGTTGATTCGGGATTCATTCCGCCGCGGATTTCGCCTCAAACTCCGCAGCTAGCTCGTAAACGAGATTCACCGGCAGTCCGACGACGTTCCAATAGTCGCCGCGGATCTCTTCGATAAACAGCGCGGCCTGCGCCTGCACGGCATACGCTCCGGCCTTGTCGAGCGGATCGCCGTTCGCGACGAGGAATTCGACCTCGGCGTCGGACATCGGCGCGAACTTGACCTCCGTCCGCTGGATTCCGACGACGGAACGGTTCCCCGAGACGAGCGCGACGCCCGTCAGTACGGCGTGCCAGTTACCCGCGAGCATCCGGATCATCCGCGCGGCGTCGTCGAGATCGATCGGCTTGCCGATGATCCGGTCGTCGATCACGACCGTGGTGTCGGCGCCGAGAACAAGACCACCCGGCCGTTTGCGATCCACCGCACGCGCCTTTTCAAGCGCCAAACGGCGCACGTAATCTTCGGGGGTTTCGCCCGCAATTTCCGACTCGTCGATGTCGGCCGAATCCTTTTCGAATTCCCAGCCGACGCTCGTCAGGATCTCGGATCGGCGCGGACTTCCCGACGCGAGGATGAGTTTTGGAAGTTTCATAAATTCGCTTATGATTGTAAATTGTTAATTTGAAAATGTTAACCACTCGGTCGGGCTCGTGAATGAACTCTTTCGGGCGCTTCCGGCGCTCCTAAAGCAATTTGAAGACAACGATTTGGTGCGCGAAGCAGTAGTTTTTGCCGCGTGGCGAAAGGTCGCCGGTCCGAGCCTGCTCCGACACGCCGTCGCAATCGGGTTATCGGGGCAGAGGCTGTGCGTCGCGACCGCCGATCAGACGTGGCAACGACACCTGGAGCAACTGGCCGGACAGATGATCTTCCGCCTGAACTCCGTACTCGGACAAGCCGTTGTCAGGTTTATCGAATTCGGCATTGACCCGGCCGCCGTTGAGCGCGAACGTTCGGCCGACGCCGGGCGTGAACTCTTCGACAGCGAACAGGCACTTGCCGAGGTAAATGAAAAGATGAGGCTCTCGGCCGACGGGATCAAGGACGATGAGCTTCGGCGTCGATTTCTGCTTGCCGCAGGAAGTTGTTTGGTGCGCAAGCGGCGCCTCCAAAGTTGAACGATATGGATGTAAGAAAAGTGGCGCATTTGGCGCATCTTGAGATCACGGACGAAGAGGTTGAGATCTATACGCCGCAGATGAACAGCATCGTGGCATACGTTGAGCAATTGAACGAACTCGACACGTCGGACGTCGAGCCGATGCTCGGCGGTCTGACTGACGAGGGCGCGGCAACGTTTGCCGAACGTCCCGACGTTCCGCACGATTCGCTTGGCCAGGCAAACGCGCTCAAAGAAGCGCCCTCGGCGGTCGAGGGACATTTCCAGGTTCCGAAGGTACTTTGAGAATCCGCAACCATCGATCCGTCGATTTCGCCGCGTTCTTTGTCGCCGCGGTCTTCGCCGTCGCCTTTTCCGGTTCCTGCAGCGTGCCGAACCTCGAAGCGCCCGAATGCACGGAGTCGCGCGGCACGGTCAAGGAGTTTTACTCGATCCACTTCGGAAACGAGATGAAATACTCGCCGGAATCGCTCAAATCAAAGGAGAAATTCCTGACGCCCGAACTGATCGCGTCGCTTGCCGCGACGCCTGCCGGCACGGATCCGTTCACGACCGGGTCGGCCGACTTGCCAAAGGCGTTCCGTGTCGGCGGGTGCACGATAGCCGATCCATCCAAAACCGAGGTCGAGATCGTGCTGTTCTGGAAAGACGAATCCAGAAGCGAAGAACGCAAGATTCACGCCGAAGTCGTGAAACGGGACGATAAGTGGTTGATAAACAAGATTTTGAACTAGTTTTATGTCAATTCTGGAAAGCATCTCCAAAACTCTCGACAACGCCGAACGGCTCAACGGCGATCTGCATTCGTTCCTTTCGATCGAACGCGATCACGCGGTCGCCCGCGCGAAGGAACTCGATGCGACAGGCGATCAGGGACCGCTCCACGGGTTTGGGATCGCGATCAAGGACAATATCTGCACCAAGGGCATGCAGACGACCTGCGGTTCGAGGATTCTGCATAACTACCGGGCGCATTACGATTCGACGGCGGTCGATCGCCTCAATGCGGCCGGTGCGGTGATCGTCGGAAAGACGAACATGGACGAATTCGCGATGGGTTCGTCGAACGAGACATCCGCGTTCGGCAACGCCAGGAATCCGTGGGACACGACGCGCGTACCGGGCGGCAGCTCAGGTGGCAGCGCCGTCGCGGTCGCGTCCGGCGTCGTTCGCGCGAGTCTCGGATCGGAAACGGGCGGTTCGGTCCGCCAGCCGGCTTCCCTTTGCGGCATCGTCGGGCTTAAACCAACGTACGGGCGGATCTCGCGCTTTGGACTTGTTGCGTTCGCTTCGTCGCTCGACAACATCGGCGTCTTCGGGCAAACCTGCGGCGATGTCGCGAGGGTGCTCGGCGTGATCGCCGGACGTGACGCCAACGACGCCACGAGCGCCGACGTGCCCGTTCCGGACTACTCCGCAACGCTCGCGGACAACATCGCCGGCAAGCGGATCGGTGTTCCGCGGGCGCTCTTCGGAGAGGGTTTGGATGATGAGATCCGTGACTCGGTTCTTCAGTCGATCGAGAATTTCCGGGCGCTCGGCGCAGAGATCGTCGATGTCGAGATCCCGCACGCAAAATACGGGATCGCCGTCTATTACATAATCGCGACGGCCGAGGCGTCGTCGAACCTGGCGCGTTTCGACGGCGTCCGCTACGGCTTCCGCGCCGAAGGATCGCATGAACTACGCGAAATGTACCGCAAAACGCGCGAGGAAGGATTCGGAGCCGAGGTCAAACGCCGGATCATGCTCGGAACGTACGTCCTTTCGAGCGGTTATTACGACGCGTATTATGCGAAAGCGCAGAAGGTCCGCGCGATGGTCAAGAACGATTATTTGAAGGCATTTGCCGAATGCAACGCGATCCTGACTCCGACCTCGCCGTCGGTGGCTTTCAAGATCGGTGAAAAGTCGGATGATCCGCTCGCGATGTACCTGAGCGACGTCTA
>JAKQII010000292.1 GCA_029557535.1 Acidobacteriota bacterium | reverse complement strand
TCCCGGCGGCATTCATGAATTCTACGTTGATGTTACAGAACTGGAAGTCATGAACGTGATCTGGTCGATCGATCAGTGGTATCCACCTCTCAAGCAACTGGAAAAAGGAGACTTCGAGTTCCGCGGGGCGGTTACGCTGGAAAAGCGAAGAGACGATGGCGAGTCGGTCGAGATCTGGTCCTCGAACAGCATCACGATCGTAAGTGCCGGGCCTAATTGACGCCGCCGAGTCGATTAGGCATTGGTTCGACAGAGTATGAATCTGCCATGTCGTCGGACTCGCCGATATTCGTGACCGTCAACGTGAGAAATGAATGCAGTGTGGATTTTCCGCTCACGTCCGTTCCAAGATTCAGCCTGACGAGACTCGACGTTGCGAAGAATCCGGAGGCGAAAAGGATTGCGTCGTTTCATCCGCCGAAGGATTCCGATTGGATGCAGACCCAGAGTCTGAGACCCGGATCGACCGTCACGATTTCATTGGACATCGCTGCTCTTGACTGGGGAACCGAGATTTCGGCATTCATGCCGAGCCAACGGATGAGTGAACTGATCGGAGGCGGAAAATACGTATTGGTCTCGGACGTTTATCTCCGGCTCAACGACGAAGGGGTGACATTGGTGTCGAATCCGATCGAGCTGAACTTTGAGGCACCGAAATAGTCACGCACGAATCTTGGTTACGGTTTCCGAGAATCACAGGTTTTCCGACTCCCAACATTAAAGAATCCGCCGAACCTACCATAACCCCGGAGTTCGCGTTCCGGGGATATGGACGAAATCTTGTCCATTTTCGATTTTGGATTTGCGATTTGCGATTGGTCGTTTCGGCGGGTTGGTGAGTCGGGAAATCCAAAATCCGAAATCGGCAATCCCAAATGGATTGATGATCGGTTCGGGCACGAAGCTCGGAGCCAACGCATTCTCGATTTGCGATTTTCGATCTGCGATTGGACGAAGGTCGCGGCACGCCGGCACTTCCGACGGTCCGGGGGTGGCCGCGTTCTTCCGGTTCCGGCCGCGGGCGCGCAGGTCAACGGTGTCGGGTACTTCTGCACATCGGGCGAACTGTGTTAGAAGAACTTCTTGATGTTCCGTTCGACGTACTGTGAGATCGCCTTGACGGTCTCAAATTCATTGAGCGACTCGTTCGCGTTCTCGTCGGTCGTGAACTTCGTTCCGGTGTTCACGAAAACTGCGTTCTGCGGATACGAATCGCGTGCCGCGAGGCACCGGCCGGCGATGACGACGTCCGTCTCGCCGTCGCCGTTCAGATCGTTGAAACCGACCGCTTCAACCCAGCAGGCCTGCGTTCCGGCAAATGCGTCGGGAAAGTCGTACACGATCTTTCCGTCCTTGAAAATGTGGAAGGTCGATCCGCGCGGAACATCCGTTTCGTCGACCATATCGTCGATGTTTCCGAAAGTAACGAAACATGATCCGGTGAACGGCTCGTGATCAAAGACGAAGGTCTGCGAAGCGATCAGCCGCATTCCGTCTTTTTTCGCTTTCAGACAGGTCGACTTGTCGATCGACGATCTGACCGGCGTTGATTTGGTTTCGGTGTTTTTCGATTCGTCGGCCGGCGCAGTATCGACGGCCTTGCCTTTCGGCTGCTCGGACGGGGTCGGCGATACCGGTGACGTCGTCTCACGGCTTTCAATAAAACAGCCGGCCGCGAAAGCGGCAAACGCGATCGCCAAGATCAGGTTCGATGTTCTGAAATAGTTCATAGTTTTCTCGGATAAGAATAGCCGAGCGCAAGTGCTTTATCAATTTGCCGAACATTTGCTTTTTGTCGCGAAAACCGAGTTCGGGTAAACTGTTCCCGAAATCGCCCGATCTTCAACACAACTATGTCAGAATCGAAATCTTCTTGGCTTAGGCCGTCGCTTGACTGGCTGCTGATCTTCGTCCCGATCGCCGTCGCGCTCAGATTTGTGCCGTCGCTCGAGAACCCGACGGCGCTGTTCATCGTCTCGTGCCTTTCGATCATCCCGCTCGCGGGCTGGATGGGAAAGGGAACCGAGCACCTCGCCGAACACCTTGGTCCCGGTGCCGGCGGATTGCTGAGCGCGACGTTCGGTAACGCCGCCGAACTGATCATCGCGATGTTCGCGCTTTCGAAGGGACTTGAAGGAGTCGTAAAAGCGTCGATCACCGGCTCGATCCTCGGCAACTTGCTGTTGGTCTTGGGGTTGTCGCTCGTCGCCGGCGGCATCAAGTTCAAGCGGCAATCTTTCAATCGGACCGCCTCGAGCATGTCCGCGACGGCGCTCACGCTCGCGGCGGCGGCGTTGCTCGTGCCGACGATCTTTCATGCCGTCGCCGAGCGCGTGCCCGTTTCGGCCGGCGGCTGGACGCCCGAAAAGGAGCAGACTCTCTCACTGGCGATCGCCGTCGTGCTTGCGCTGACCTATCTTTTCACGCTCGTTTTCTCGCTGGTGACGCACAAGAACATGCTTCAGAGCGATTCGATGCACGCCCTTGAAGACGTTGGCGAGGAACTCGAAAAGGCGGGTGAGAACTGGTCGAAGGGATGGGCGCTGACGGTTCTACTGATCGCCACGTCGTTTGTTGCGTTGATCGCGGAGTTTTTGGTCGGTGCGGTCGAGGAAGCCGGAAAGACACTCGGACTGACCGAGGTTTTCGTCGGTGTGATCGTCGTCGCGATCATCGGCAACGCCGCTGAGAATTCGTCGGCAATCCTGATGGCGCTGCGCAACAAGATGGACCTGAGCCTCGGTATATCGCTCGGATCGAGCCTGCAGATCGCGCTTTTCGTCGCGCCGATCCTTGTCTTTGCCTCTTATCTGTTTGGCAAACCGATGAACCTGGAGTTCACCCTGCCGGAGGTTTTCGCGGTGATGATCGCGATCCTGATCGTGCAGCAGATCTCGTCCGACGGCGAGAGCAACTGGATCGAGGGCGTTCAACTGCTTTCCGTTTACGCGATACTCGGAATCCTATTCTACTTTTTGCCGGAGATGGCGCCGACGGTTTCGGGGCATTGATCACATATGACTGAACAAACAAAGAATTCATGGCTCAGGCCGTCGCTCGACTGGCTTCTGGTTTTCGTCCCGATCGCGATCGCTTTCCGTTTCGTGCCTTCACTCGAAAATCCGACCGCGCTATTTATCATCTCGTGTCTGGCGATCATTCCGCTCGCCGGTTGGATGGGAAAGGCAACCGAGCACCTGGCCGAACATCTCGGTCAGGGAATCGGCGGACTGCTCAACGCCACTTTCGGGAACGCGGCCGAGCTGATCATCGCGCTGTTTGCGCTTTCGAAAGGGCTGGAAGGCGTCGTCAAGGCGTCGATCACCGGTTCGATCATCGGCAATATGCTACTTGTGCTCGGGCTTTCGATCATCGCCGGCGGCGCGAAGTTCAAGATCCAAAAATTCGATCGGACGGCGGCGAGCACGACCGCGACGGCGCTGACGCTCGGGGCGATCGCATTGCTCGTCCCGAGCGTTTTTCATATCGTGGCCGCGCAGGTTCCGGTCGCCAACGGCGGCTGGACTCCGCAAAAGGAACAAAGCCTGAGCCTTGCGATCGCAATTGTTCTCTTTGCGACATATCTCGGAACGCTCTATTTCTCGCTGGTCACGCACAAGAGTTTCTTTGTCGGCGAGGCGATGCAGGGCGCGGCCCAGGAGGTTGGCGAGGAGGTCGAACGCTCCGGTGAACACTGGTCGAAGGGAAAATCGATCGCGGTTCTTGTCATCGCGACCGCGTTCGTGGCGTTGATCTCGGAGTTTCTCGTCGGCGCGGTCGAAGACGCCCGCGGTGCGCTCGGGTTCACGGAAGTATTCGTCGGCGTCATCGTCGTCGCGATCATCGGCAACGCGGCCGAGCATTCGTCGGCGATACTGATGGCGATGCGGAACAAGATGGATCTCAGTCTTGGGATCGCGTTGGGTTCGTCGCTCCAGATCGCCCTGTTCGTGGCACCCGTTCTTGTCTTTGCGTCGTATCTGATGGGTCATCCCATGAATCTCGAGTTTACAATGCCGGAGGTCGTGGCGGTCGCGGCATCTGTCCTGATCGCGCAACAGATCTCTTCGGACGGTGAAAGCAATTGGGTTGAAGGTCTTCAGTTATTGGCGGTATACGCGATCCTCGGGATCCTGTTCTACTTTTTGCCGGAGACGGTTGTGGGACACTAGCGAAGGGTTAAGGATGAAGGAGGAGGGGGAAGTTCTGAGGTCGGAATGACGAATCAGGATCCCGCAAATCGCAAATCCGGAATCGGAAAGTGTGAGACCCCGACCGCTGACAATTATGAAAGACGTCAGAACCGAAGCCATCGCCGGCGTTACGACGTTCCTGACGATGGCCTATATCGTCGTCGTCAATCCCGCGATCCTGTCGACCGAAGGGACCGGGATCACCTTCAGCGGAGCCCTCACGGCGACCGTTCTCGTTTGTGTCACGATGACGCTGATGATGGGGCTTTACGCCAAGCTCCCGTACGCGGTCGCGCCGGGAATGGGTATCAACGCCTTCTTCACCTACACGATAATCCTCGGTCAGGGCGTGCCTTGGCAGACCGCCCTCGGGATCGTTTTCTGGGCCGGCGTACTGTTCCTCGCGGTTTCGGCAACGCCGGTCCGGACGGCGATTGCTAAGGCAATTCCGAAGAACCTGCGGATCGGAGCGGCGGCCGGGATCGGCGTTTTCCTGACGTTTATCGGACTAAAGAATTCCGGATTCGTCGTCGCGGACAAAGCGACTCTCGTGCGTTTCGGCGAATTCGGCTGGCAGTCGATCGCGACGCTTGCCGGGATCGTTCTCACGGTGTTCCTACTTAAACGCAAGAGTTCATTCGCGTTTCTCGCCGGGATCGCGATCGTGACGATCATCGCGCTCGCGGCGGGCTGGACGAAGATGCCGGACCGGATCGTCGCGGCGCCCGACTTTTCATCGGTCCTCTTCAAGCTCGACATCGTGGGGGCGCTCAAGTTGTCGCTCGTGCCGGCGATCATCTCGATCATGTTCACCGATCTGTTCGATTCGATCTCGACCTTCATCGGCGTCGCCCACGCGGCGGATCTCGTTGATGATGAAGGACATCCGACGAATTTGAAGGAAGGCCTGATCGTCGACTCGTTCGCCACGTTCGGCGCCGGCTTGTTCGGATCATCGTCGGGAACGGCTTATATCGAAAGCGTCGCCGGGATCGAGATGGGCGGACGAACCGGACTCACCGCCGTCTTTACCGCGCTGTGCTTCATCCCGTGCCTCTTCATCGCGCCGCTCGCCGGGGTCGTTCCGGCGTCCGCGACGGCGGTTGTCCTGATCCTCGTCGGCGCGTTCATGTTCCGAAGCGTGCGCGAACTTGAGTTTGAACATCTTGAGGATTCGGTCCCGGCGTTCCTGACCGTGATCCTGATCCCGCTGACGTTTTCGATCACGCAGGGAATCTTGTGGGGATTCATTTCGCACGTCGCGCTGTACCTGATCGCCGGCCGCGCCCGCGAGGTTCACCCGCTGATGTACGCGATCGGCCTTCTCAGCGCCGGATTGGTCTGGTTGGAGCACGGGAAGTTTTAGAAAAGTAAAAAGGGAAAAAGTAAAAAGTGAAAAAGTGAAAAGTGAAAAAGTGAAAAAGTGAAAAGTGAAAAGTGAAAAAGGGAAAAAGTGAAAAAGTGAAAAAGTGAAAAGTGAAAAAGTGAAAAAGTGAAAAGTAAAAAATAGATGATTAAAGATCTCCGGTGCCGGGCATCAACCTCAAGGCACAGCACCATCCAATCGGCCCGATTACTCCGTGAGGGATTCCGAAAGGTAGCCCCGATCGCAAATCGTCAGGATCAGTTTCCGTCGTCTTCGTTCGGTTCCTCGACGCATTCTTCGTCCGAGAATCCGTCGCCGTCGCCGTCGTCCTTGAAGCACATTTCGCCTTTTCCGTCCCAGTCGCGGAAGTCGACCTCGTATCGGTCGGCCTTACCAAACGAAAGATCGTCCTGCTCGAAGACCTGGAGCGTTCCGTCGGGTTTTACACGGACGATCCTGATGTCATACGCGTCGCGGTCGCCGTCGTCGTCGCTCAGCAACAATTTGCCCTGTTCGAAGTCGAAATCGAACGTCAGGCTCTTGCCGGCGACCAGTTCGACGCCCTCGATGAACGCGAAATAGCTGTTCGGATCATTTTCGTCGGCATCGAAGGCGAAAAAGACCTCGGGCGTTTCGCCGTCGGCGCTCGCGGTGAACGTGATCTGCTCGCCGTCGGTCGAAACATCCGCGCGGAGCGTTTCCGCCGGATCGAGCCTGATGCCGGAAAATCCGACCGTGAAATACGGCGCGGCGTAAACGAAATCAAGATCGCTTTCCTCGTCGATATATTTTCCGGAGAACTGGACGCTGTACGCGAACTCGTCGCTTTCGATAAAGGGAAGGGTGTAATGCGGGACGTCTTCGAAAAAACCGCCGATCAGCGAACTCGAGATCGCGCCGTCGATCTCATCGAAAAAATAGTTTTCGCCCGCGTCGAATCCGATCCGGTCGCCGTTGGGATCCGTTATGAGCATGTCGCCCTCGTCGGTCAGGAAGAACTCGGCCGTCTCGCCCGTGTCGACTTCGTCGAACGGACGAAATGCGGCGTTGATGAAACTCATGGCCGTATTTTGAGCGATCGTCGTCGAGCAACCGGATTTCTCAACCCCGGTCCGCCACTTTGATGCAAAACAGCGACCCTCACGCCATGACGTTGCCGTGATCTCGAGTGTCTTCGTCGATTTGTCGCCGATGTAATCCGGCTTCGCGGTCGCGTTTTCCTTGGAGCTGTATTCCCAGCGCTCCGTGGCGTTCTTGGAGACCGTCATGAAACGCGTCTGGCCCGGCCAATTGTTGTCATAAAGTGAGATAACAAAGCGGTCCGGGCGCTCCTCGACCGCGAAAGGGAAGACCGCATGGGGCTCGGATATGCGGTTCGTCTTCGGATCGTACTTCGCGAAGCGGATCACGTAGGTGTCGTTCTTCGCCTTCAAGGCGCCGAAGATCGTCCGCGCAATGCTCAGCGGCCCCGCGGCGGCGGTCTTTGCGGTCAGCGCCTTTACCTCGTCGAATGTCTGCGTCGTCCAATAATAAGCGATGTAGTTTTCAAGCGTCTCGTCGCGCTGAAGCGACCATGCATCTCGGGCGGCCGATTGAAAGCTGTTTGCCGACGCTTTTCCCTTGAACGGCATCGATTGGCGCATTCGCTCGCAAGCGACGGCAATTCCCTCGCAATGACCGGTGTCCATGGATTCCAGGATCTCCTGCCGCCATTGTTCGGCCGCCGGCGACAGCGTCGCGCATTTTCCGCCCGCAAAGGACTTGCACGACGTTTTGGGGCCGAACATCCGTACCAGATCGTCCGGCAACAGGTCGTTGGTCCAGCGTTTTGCCTCGTTACGGTAGTTTTTGAAACGGAAACCGTCGCGCGTCGGGACGAAATCGATCGACGCAGTCGGATTTTGGGCGAGCGCCGGCGCGACGAGTGTGAAAAGGACGATTGCCGTAAGATACCGACGAATCTGTAGTGGTATTTGCATATCTTTGTTGAGGTCGCCGTCGAAATCCATATCCGGTCTGATCTTTGCGGCGTTGCGACTTTGCGGGAACAACTGATCGCGACACTTGTCACGTTTGTTTTCCCGCGAAGACGCCAAGTCGCAAAGTTGTCGATGCCGGCGATTCAGTGTTCGTGCAGCAATCGCGCTTCTTATGCGTCCAAAAGCAATCCGCAGCTTTTATTTGCGGTCCTCGATCTTTTCCTTGGGGTCGGCGATGACCACCGCGCTGAACTGGCCGATGTTGTTGGACCCGTACTCGATCCAGCCGTAGCCGTTCCGGCCCCACTCGAAACCGTACGAGTTCTTCACAAGCCACGCACCTTTCTTTCCTTTCGTGTCGTCCCAGCCGACGATCAAAAGAATATGGCTGCCGTCGCGGTTCTGTTCCTCGTTGAAAACGCCGTCACCGTAGAGCCAGAGACAGCGGTCGAAGGTCAGCATCGTGACGACCGCGCCGTATGTGATCACACCGCGCTTTATGTCTTCCGGCGTCGAGACTTTCTGCGGCGAATCGCTCAGATATCCCCATGTCAGCGGCCGCAGGATCTTGTCGGCGTCGCAGAGATGGGCGCCCGGCGACGAGTCGTAACGGTCGGATCCGCCCAGCGGCAACCCGTTCTCGATCATGAAAGTAAGTGCCGCACCGTGCCAGTTCGCGCTGCAATATTTCTCCGCGGGCACCATGCAACTGATCAATTGCCGCGCGCTCGGCAGTTCGGCACCTTCGTCGAGCGGGCCGCGGAGATCCCGCATCACGGCGATACGCCGCGCGATCTGAACCGCGTCGACGCTGGCAAACGCCCAGCAGGTGTTGCAATCGAAGCCCTGAAATCCGACGTCTCCAAGTTCGAGTCCGTTCTCACGCCAATCGAAGCCGGGCAGGTTGACCGCCGCCGACCCTTTGAGCCTGATCGATCTTTCGGCAGTCGATCTGTCGTCCGGCGAGGCTTCCGGATGCGCGGCGAGCCACTCGTTCCATGCAATCTCCGCGCGTTCTCGCTCGCCGTTCAGGAATTGCTCCATGTCAGACGTGATCTTTTTGGTCCGAGTGCTTTGGTCGACAGGTATCGGACGCCCGATCTTCGTTTCCATGTAACGGATGTCGTCCACCTGGAACCGCTCTTCTTCTTTCGGGGAAAGAAATGGGAACCATCGTTGCCACCAAGGCTTTCGAACGAACCACCCGGCGCGGATCGGGGGGCGCTGCGGTTCTCGGAACGAGTAAGACCGCTGTCCGGAAATGGGTTGCGCGGTGCAAAGTGCCTGCTGTTCCTTTTCAAACGTACTGATCGGCGCCTGGTCATCTTGCGCGGAGGCGCCGCCGGCCGCAAGAAAGAGCAGCAACAAGTACAAGAGATGAACTGCCAAAGCGCGTTTCATTGATTCGAAGGAGCCGGGCCGGATCGCGTCCGGCCGGATCGGATTACGGTTTTTTCGGATCGCCTCCGCCAGTCGCACAACCGGGTGCCCCTGGATCGGTCAAACAGACGTTGCAGACGTCCTTCTCGCTGATGCAAGCGCCGCCGCATTCTTTCTGTCCCGGACCGCATCCGCCGGTTTTGCCCGGCTCGAGTTTGTTGTCGACAGATTTCACGCATTTCACCTTTTTGACGATCTTGGCGATGCTCTTGACGATCTTTGCCGTCGCGGCCCAACCCTCGAGCTTGACGACCCCGTTCTTGACGGTGACGTTGATGTTCTTGACGGCGTCGGGATACTTCTTCTGGATGGCCTTGTAAACATCGACCACGAGGTCGTTGTCTGATTTCGAGGTGCAGTCGGTCTTTTGGGCAGTGGCGCAGATAGTGCCGCCGAGCACGATTACACAGGTCAAAAGCGCGTATCGAACGATTTTTGTAGGATTCATCGGTAATCTCCTTAGTCGAAGTTCGTTAGCAGCGAAAGCAGACTGAACCGCGACTGCTTTCCGAAAAAGATCCGTTTACCGTCGGGAGCCCAGGCAATGCTCGAAAAATACCGACGCGGATCGTTGTTGCTCGTCACCTGTTTCGGCGCCCCGCCCTGGACGGGCAGGATCCAGATGTCGTCCTTGCCGTCGCGGTTCGCCGCGAACGCAAGGGTCTGATGATCGGGAGAAAGATGCATGTTGTGGACGTAGGCGTCAGGAAGCGTCGCGGTTTCGACCGCCTTTTTCGCGGCGACATCGAGCCGGGAAAGCGTGACGTCGTCGGGCATTCCGGAAAGCGCCCCGCGCGTGACGATTCCGAGAAACATCGATTCACCGTTCGCCGACCATCCGATCAATCTGATAAACGAGTTCTCGCTCCAAATCGGGTCAATTCGTTTCGTTTCGACGTCGAAGAGCGAGACGCTGAACGTCGGCCGTCCCTCGAGATTGTTCGTTTTCGTCAGGAACGCTATCTTCTTACCGTCCGGCGACCAGATCGGCGACGAAACGGCGAATTCGATTCCGAAGTCCGTGACTCTCGTGTCGGTCGAGCCGTCAGCCGCGGCGAGCCAGACGTTGGCGTTCTCCTCCGCATCGGAAACGTAGGCGATTTGCCGGCTGTCGGGCGACCACGAAAAATCGGCGCCGTTGATCCGATTGTAGGGGAGGACCGTGAAGTTGATCGGTGCGACGCCGTCGTTTGAAACACGTCGAGTGTTGCCTCCGCTTACCGGTATGGTCTCGATCTTAAGTTTGTTCCCGACCAGTTTTGCATAGGCGATCGTGCGGCCGTCCGGCGAGAATTTGGGCAAACACGCGTCAGTCACGAGCTGGGTTCCCGGATCCGTGCCCGATTCCGGCGCAATCATCAGGATTCCGTTGAAGATCTTGTTTCCCTGGCTCAGGTTCTTGACGGACTCGTAGGCGACGAGCTTTCCGTCAGGCGAGACGTCGGGCCAAAACTCGGAATCGATGTTCGCTGCGAACGCCGTTTCCTTTCTAGTCGCGATCTCGACCGACCAAAGGTCTGATTCTTCTTTTGCGGTCCCGAACAGAACCTTCGTGCCGTCAAGCGACGAATCCAGAACGAGCGAATCGTTCTCGGTCTTCGTTAGTTGCCGCGGTTCGGAACCGGCGGTATCTGTGGCGAAGATCTGGAATGTCCCGTCGTCCGTTGCGCTGAAGAACAGGCGGTTGCCGTCGGCATGCCATGCGAGGTTCTTGATCTGTTCGTCCGATTCGAATATCTTCCGCGGCGCGGTTTTGTTGATGTCGGTGACCCAGATCGCGCTCTTGTTGTTCTCGTCGTCGATGAATGCGATCGACGACTCGTTCGGAGCGATATAGAGCGAGCGCGGACGGATACCGCGGCCGGCAAGTTCGGTGAGTTTCGTTTCCATCAAGCTCGTAAGTTCCGTCATGTACAGCTCGCCGCCGGCGTCGTAGTAGATCCGGTCGGTTTTGGACCAAAAGCGCGGCCGGGTCCCGCGGTCGGGCACTTCCTTGACGATCTGCGCGGATCCGCCGAGCCGCGGGATCCTCCAGATCGCAGATTGTCCGCCTTTTGTCGAGAAATAGGCGATCTCCTCGCCGTTCGGCGACCAGATCGGGTTACGGTTGCCGCCGTCGTCCTTGGTGATCTGTACCGCCTCGCCCGACGCCGCCTGCTTGACCCAGATGTTCATCGATCCGCTGCGCGATGACGAGAAGGCGATCGTTCTCGCATCGGGCGAAAGTGAACCGACGCTGTAAGTTTCACCGGGCGTGCTGGACCAGTTCGCGACCTCGGCCGTCCGGATGTCGGAAACCGTCGAAGAATGTGCCGCAGGACGGAGCATGAAGTAGCCGGCGATGGCGGCAACCACGACCAATGCGGCCGAAAGCGCGTAGGTTGGCAGACTCGAACGCACCATCGCGTGATCGCCGGTAACCTGTGTAATTTCCGCGGTCGTCCGATGGCGCCGGACCGGTTCGCTTTCGAGCGTCTTGCGCGCGTCGCCGAGATCGATCATCAGGTCCCTGATGTGCTGGTAGCGCATCTCGCGGTCCTTTCGTAGAGTCTTCTCGACGATCCGCGCGAGCTCGGCGGAGACGTCCGGAATGACTTCGTTCAGCGGTTCGGGATCGTCTTTCAGGACGGACCCGAGAATGTCCATGTTCGTCGCGCCGCGAAACGGCGCCTCTCCCGACAACATTTCATAGAGGACCACGCCAAAACTGAAAATGTCGCTTCGCGAATCGACTCGGAGCCCGCGCGCCTGTTCGGGCGACATATACTGCGGCGTTCCGACGATCATGCCCGGCAGCGTGGCTGCTCCAACCCGTGTTTCCGCTTCGGCGTCGACGTCCGACGTGACTGACGGATCGAGCTTGGCGATTCCGAAATCGAGGACCTTGACGATCCCGTCATCGCGGATCATCACGTTGTCCGGCTTGATGTCGCGATGGACGATCCCGGCGGCGTGTGCGGCGGCGAGCGCCGACGCGATCTGGAGTGCGAGGGCAATCGCCTCGTCAGGTTCAATGCGTCCGGCGACTAGCCTCGATTTCAGCGTCTCACCGCGCACGAATTCGGTGACGATGTAGTGCGAATCGCCGTGATCGCCAATCTCATGGACCGTCAGTATGTTCGGATGGTTGAGCGCCGATGCCGATTTGGCTTCCCGGAAGAAACGCTCGCGTCGTTTGTCGTCGGCTGAAAGTTCGCCGGTCAGGAATTTGATCGCGACGTCGCGTTCGAGACGCCCGTCGCGGGCAAGGAATACCTGGCCCATTCCGCCCTCGCCGACTAGCGTACCGATCACGTACTGTCCGATCGCCGCGCCCGGCTGGATTCCGGATTCCGTTGATGACGCGCGCGCTTCGGACCCGAGCGAATCGCGGACGATCGAATCATGCGAACGGTCAAGGAGTCCGTCGCTTTCCTTGTCGGCCGCGAGCAGCGATCTGACCTCGCGTTCGACTTCTTCGTCACCGTCGCAAAGCCGGACGAGGATACTTTCGCGCCCGTCCGCCGGAAGGTCGGCGACGGCGTGGAATACTGACTCGATCCGTCTAAGTCTTTCTTCGTCCATTCAAGCGCGGAACCGTGGTTGTCGTACAAATGCCGGAAAATCAGTTGAATTCGGACATTATAGTCGAAGTCGCAAAAACGGGTACAACTATTCTCCGCCGCCGCCCGAAGACATTCCACGCTGCAGCCAGGATCGAGCGAAACGCCAATCACGCTTGATCGTCTTCGGCGACAAATTCAATGCTTCGGCGATCTCTTCGGTGGTCATGCCGCCGAAGAACTTCATCTCGACGATGCTCGCCTTGCGCGGATCGATCCGCGCGAGCTGCTCGAGCAGAAGATTCAGCTGAACGATCTCGCCCGAGATGTCGGGGCTGACGGTGAGAGTTTCGTCAAGCGTAACCCGCCGTGCCTCGCCGCCGCGTTTGACGCTCTGTTTTGATCGCGCGTAATCGACAAGAATGTGTCGCATCGCCCGCGCGGCGACTGCAAAGAAGTGCGCACGGTTCTGCCATTCTGCCCGCTGGCCCTCGGCGAGCTTCAAGTAGGCTTCGTGAATGAGATCGGTTGTCTGAAAGGTATGTCCCGAATTCTGACCGCGCATCGCGCGCCTGGCGATTCGCCTCAGGTCGTCGTACACCACGGGCAGAAGCAGTTCGAGAGCGGCGTCCTCGCCGTCGTTCCAACGGACGAGAAGTTCGGTGATCGGGGTCGATCGCATGTTCATTCGTTGATCAGTAGGGAGACGCGGCATGTCAATCCGCGCCATGAGGCGGATGTTACTACGAAACTCCGGCGAAATCCTAGTCGTCCGACGGCCCTTGTCCGGCTCCGCCGAAACTACTAAAATCGGCGATGATAATGAAGGCTGACCTGATAGTTCACAACGCGCAGATCGTATCCTGTGCATCGCGCGGAAAACCGCTCAAAGGCAAGGAAATGGCGGACGCCGGTGTAATAAAAGACGGCGCGGTGGCAGTCGACGCCGGAAGGATCGTTGCCATCGGCGCTTCCGCTCAGATCCTCAGAGAGTTCGACGCCGCCGAGACCATCGACGCCGGCGAAAGCGTCGTCTCACCGGGCTTTGTCGAGTGCCACACGCATATCGTTTTCGGCGGCGACAGGCTGAATGAATTCGAGCTGAAGATCAAGGGCGCGGATTATCTCGAGATCCTGAGATCGGGCGGCGGGATTCTGTCGACGGTCAGGCAAACGCGGGCCGCGTCGCGGGAATCGCTCGTCGGGCAGGCGTGGCGGCGCCTCGACAAGATGGTTGCGCTCGGCGTAACGACCTGCGAGATCAAGACGGGTTACGGACTCAACGAAGAAACCGAGTTCAAGATGCTCGACGTTATTGCCGAACTCGACGCTTCGCATCCGCTCGACATCGTCCCGACATTTCTCGCCGCGCATGCCGTCCCCAAAGACGACTATCGCGCGGGCGATCCGACACTTTCGGATGAAGCGATCGGCGATCTTTACACGGACACGGTCTGCCGATCGATGATCCCGCGGCTCGTGGGTTGGCGTGACGCGAAAGGGTTTGACGGGCGGCCGATGTTTGTCGACGTCTTTTGCGAAAACGGGGCGTTTACGCTCGCGCAGTCGCGGCGCGTGCTCGAAACCGCCAGGGCAAGTGGTTTGGGCATCAAGGCCCACGTCGATGAGTTCAAGAACCTCGGCGGTAGCCGCATGTGCATTGAGCTCGGCGCGACGTCGATCGATCACCTCGACGCGATCTCCGACGAAGAGATCGTGCTTCTGGCCGGTTCGCCGACGATCGGGGTCGTCACTCCGACGGTCAATTTCAACCTGGGTTCGTGCGATTTCGCACCCGCGCGAAAGCTGATCGACGCCGGCTGCGCGATCGCGCTCTCGACCGACTACAATCCCGGAAGCGCTCCGTGCCCGAGCCTGCCGAACGCGATGGCGATCGCCTGCCGGTATCAAAAAATGTTGCCGTCGGAAGCATTCGTTGCGGCGACGATCAACGCGGCGTTCGCGATCGGGCTGGGCACTGAAACGGGATCGCTCGAACCCGGAAAATGGGCCGATCTGATAATCTTCGATACAAAGGATCATCGCGAGGTCGCGTACGAATTCGGCGGGAATCCGGTGAAGACCGTTTATAAGCGCGGAAATCGGGTTCCGATCTGACTTGATCAGAACCGGATCTTGACGCCGCCGTTGAAAATCCGGCCTTCGGTGTAAGTGTATATTTCGGCAAACGTCGGGTTTTCGAAAGGCGGAAATACGACCTGGCTGAAACGGCTTTGCCGCGTGTCGG
>JAKQII010000270.1 GCA_029557535.1 Acidobacteriota bacterium | reverse complement strand
TCACAACCATAGTGATATTAGAGATTGATTTTCTGAATATTCAGAAGAAACGAAAAGAGAAAGAAACCAGAATGAACTAATTCACCCTTGACAGCCTTCAACATAAAAGGGGCGCACGGCCGTGCGCCCCTACGATCATTCGTCGTTAATTGCCGACTCACCCTCAATACAACATGAAATCCTCAATGCCCGTTCCCGTCGGCGCGTTGAACACCCGCAACGCGACGACCGCGTTTTCGAGATTGGGATTGTTCCGGTCCTGCCAGATAACCGCAATGGTATCATCACGCCAGGCAGCGCGCGGACGGATGCACTCGCCGATGTAATTCTCCGGTGTGGCCCGCTCACTGATATAGAATGTGCCCGTCTTCGGAGTCCCGTCCGGATTGAAGACTCGACCGAACACAATCGTGCTGGCGAGAGCCAGTTCTTCCTGGTCCGACCAGACGGCGATCACATACCCGGCCTCGTTGATCGCGGCATCCACACGGTTGCCTTGGGCGAATGGAACATCGTCACTCGCGACGGCCTTCCATTTGAGCGTCCCGTCCGCATTCAGACAGGTCAGGAATATACCGTTCACGAAGAGATCGTTTGTTCCGACATTGCAGACAATGTAGGCATCTTTCCCGTTTCCGTGGAAGCCCGCACTGTCACCGCGACCCCCCGATCCATAGGCCGCGTCGCCGGTCAGCGTACCCAACACGATGTTTCCGGTTGTCGGATTGCCCGCGTTGTCGAACATGCGGACTTTCGCGCCACCCGAATCCCATCGAACGGCAAAGCCGTTCTGGGTCGACCCGACACCGTGCCATTGCGATCCGGCGACTTTGTCTGCATCGACCACGGTCTCCGTTTTCACAAAGGTTCCGTCTTTCCGAACAATCGAGAAAATGGAGTGGTTGCCGGCTGCCGCACCGCCGAACTTGTCGACCAGGTCTGTCGTCTGGCGACTCTCTCCGCCGATCACGATGTTCCCGTTGGAGAGATAGTCCCAGTCCGAAATACGGATACTGCCGTCGGTTTCCGCGAATGCGTCCGAAACACCCGATAGCCCGACGCCGTCCGGGGTCCCATCTTCGTTGAGCAACTGGACCGCGGGATAATCGCCGGCGTTGAGATTGGGATCGCCGCCGACCGTTTCAATATCGAAGAACTCTTCAATTCCACCCCCAACACCCAGCCCATACGCGGTTGCACCCATGCCGAATCCAGGACCCCACGGATTGGCCTTGATTTTCGGTCCCCAGGCAAATTGGGGACCTGCAGGCTCGCCCGCTTTCGTGAAATACGCCCCCGGATACGATACCACGGCGGTTCCATCCTGCTTGTAGATGACCCAAGCCGCCCCCCAGTATGTGTACGAGGTGTCGTCACCCGAATCATCCTCCCAAGCGACGATGATGTTGCCGCCCGATCCGATGCCGATTCCGATGCTCTCGACGCTCCCGTTGTTGGGTGGGTCCGCATCAGGCGCCCATGCGTTCATGTCCACCGTTCCGGTTTTTGGAAC
>JAKQII010000263.1 GCA_029557535.1 Acidobacteriota bacterium | reverse complement strand
CAATGCGTTGGTGCTCTTTGATATCACCAACGGAACCTTGAAGCCGAACACGACGGCGCCGTTCAAGACGTCGAAGACGAACTTCGGGCCGCGCGTCGCCTTCACCTGGTCGCCGAATGCCGGCAAGACGAGCGGGATGTTCTCGGGCGGCAAAACGGTCCTCCGCGGCGGTTTCGGCATGTATTACGGGCCGGGACAGACCGAGGATCAGATCCAGCCGATCGAAAGCGACCGCATTTCGTCGACGATCTCGAGCGGCTCGCTGCTCGCGTTCCCGGCCAATATTCCGGCGATCGTCAACAACTTCAATTCGAATCCGACGAACCGCGTCTATCAGCCGCGTGCCTATTCGAACGACTACAAAGTTCCGGAGCGTGTCTATCAGTACACGGCGTCGTGGCAGCAGGAATGGGGCTACAAGCTTGTCTCAACAGTCGCTTACGTCGGAAGCCAGGGCCGCAATCTCTTCCTTCGCAGCGTCGCCAACCGGATCCTTCCGGGAGCAACTGTCATCGCCGATGGCACGAACCTTCCGACGGGAGTCGGCGTCATCAACCGGACGAACGGGAACGGCCAGGTCGTCGGCGTCAATACGGTTCGTCAGTTCGACATCATCTCGGGCACGTCGCAGTCGCGTCCGTTCGCTGAAGTCGACTACAAGACCTCAGGCGGCGATGATTCATACAATGCGCTTCAGCTTTCATTGGCGCGCCGTTTCAACTCGGGACTGACCCTCAACGCGCAGTACAGCTACTCGTCGAGCCGCGGCACGACCGCCGGTTCGAACGAAGCCCGGACATCGGCCGAGCTCGAGAACTTCGAGGCTGACCGCGGACGTAACAACTTCGACGTCCGTCACACGTTCAACCTGAGCGCGCTCTACGATCTGCCGATCGGAAACGGCCGGATGTGGGATCTCGGCAAGACCGGCAATTTCCTGCTCGGCGGCTGGGAGATCGGCGGCATCGTCAACGCCCGGAGCGGCTTGCCGGTGGAAGTTCTCGTCGTTCGTCCGGACACGGTTGCGCAGTGCGTCGCCGCGGCCGGATGCACGGTCGGCTCGACGACCGTCGCGCAGGGCTTCACCGCGAACCTCGGCACCAACCCGAGCGCGGCGGTGCCGCTCCCTGTCGGCTTCCAGGTTGTCGTCAACACGCCGGGCGGCGGCGCATCGCGCAATGTGCGCCGGCCGAACGTCATTTCGGGCGTACCGCTTTACCTCGACAACGACCGCTTCATCCTGAATCCGGCGGCGTTCTCGATCCCGGAAGCCGGCACTTGGGGCGACCTGTCGCGCAACGCGCTTCGCGGACCGCAGTTCAAACAGTTCGACCTTGTGCTCGGCAAGAAGTTCCGCTTTACCGAGACGATGAATATTGAGTTCAGGACCGAGATCTTCAACATCTTCAACATCACGAATTTCTCGAATCCTTCGGCGACGCTCAGCAATGCGCTGCCGACGCTCAGCGTTTCGTCGGGCGCGTACACGCTCGGATCGGGCTTGCAGCCGGGTCAGGCATTCACTCAAAGCCGCGCGGGTTCGACGTGGGGACAGCTCCGCTCGACGGTGGAGCGTACGGTTGGACTGGGAACGAACCGACAGATCCAGTTCGCGTTCCGTTTCAACTTCTAGAAGTGTTCGAAAAGTAGACTGAAAAAGGGCCGTCAAGCACGGTCCTTATTTTTTTTTCCACGCCCGAGTCGCGGGGTTCTCGATCGCTATTCCGGCCGTCGAATTCCTTCGGAGTCCACGTTGTGGTTACTGCAGAAGATAAGACGAGAGAAAGAAAGAGGTACGCCGAGCGAAAGTCAATCCAGATTCAGGTGCCAAGACGCAAGCGTGCGAAGCACGTGTTGGGCCGGTAGCACCATGTGGAGCGACGCGGAAGATGGTGTACCGACGCTTTAGCCCAAACTTCGGCTGAGGCCGAAAGATACTCACGGCTCCGGGACGCGAATGCGAGACCTCGGACGACAGCGATTTCCCGTTCCGCTTCGCCAACGCTGTTGTCACTGTTCCGAATCGCGCGGTTTCTTGTCGCTTTTTATTTGCTTGATGTAGTCGTTCAGGCGCTCGTTGAGGCCGGTTTCCGCGTTCTTCTGCTCTTCGTCCGATTCTCCCTTCGAGACGTATTTTGTGCTGAGCGCCTTTTGAAAATCCTCAAGCGCTCCGTTGTCATCCTTTAGAAAGTGCTTCATCGCGCCGGAGATGTAGTAAAGGAGCTTTTTCGGGGTCTGGTCTTTCTCGTCTTTCAGTTGCTTTTCAGTCAGGGCGAGCGCCTTTCGCCGAGCGGCGGCCGCTTTGTCTTCGTCCCCTTTCTCGTGGTAGTGATAGCCCTGCATCCGGTAGAATTCGTTCCACCAATCATCGTCCGTGTCGAGCACGGTGTAGACCTTTTCCATGATCGCAAGCCGTTCAAGTACCGGGATCTCGTTGTATTTATCGAACTTCTTGGAGACCTTCACATCGGCCAGGATCGCCTTGAGCGCCGGTATCTTGTCTTTCGGGATCTCATCGAAATCCCACATATAGGTCGCGAGATGGCACTTTTTGCAGAGATAGAAGGTGTTCGAATCGGTACGCGGCCAGAAAAGCCATTGATACTTCGACGGCCACGAATAAATGTAACTCCCGTAGCTTCCGACCACGTTGAACGTGTTCTTCTGCCCGTCGATCGGACATGTGAATTCCTTCGGGAACCAGGTGGTCGCGAAAGCAGAGTTTGAAAGAGCGAATACAAGTGTGAAGGCGGCGAGCGCCGCTTTGAATGAGTTTTTCATAGTTGAAAACAAAGAGGCGGGCCGAATCGCCCGCCTTGATCAATGAGTTATTTGTTAATCGCCGTCGTATCCGTTTTCTCACGCGGATCGTATGGATTCGCCTGATATTTTTTGACGGCTTCCTGAGCGTTGTCGTAATTGTCTCCAAGCGCGGAGGCCTTCCCATAGGCATCTGTCGCGCGGGTTCGGTCGCCCTTCGCGTCATACGCGTTGCCCTTCTTGATCAGCGCCCAGACATGAAGCCATGCGGGTTTCGCTTCGCCCTGAACACCAAGCGCCTCGACGGCCTTGAAATTGTCGATCGCGAGATCGTAGTTCCTTTGTTCAAGATAAAGAAGACCGAGGTGATAGTAGATCCACGCGTTCGAGCGGTCGAGCTTGAGCGCCGCCTCGAACTGCTGCTGCGCTTCGACGTAATTTCCTTCCTTGAACTGCTCGATTCCGCGACGCGCGATCGATGAGATTCGAAGATCGTCGCTTATGCGAAGGATCTTGTAGTCAGGGTCGACCAAAACTTCTAGCGGTTTTCCCTCGGACTCGATATTGAAGTCGGCACTGGCCTCATCGACCTTGACCGTGACCGTCTTTCCTCCGTCGCCGCCCTCAGAGCGGAGCTGGATATCTAGCGGTAGCCGCAGATTGTCATAATTCTGACGGACCGTGCCGCGAGTCACGAACTTGCCGGCGCGGGTCCGGATGATCAGATAGTCCGTTTTGAATTCCGGAACGCCCGTACTCTCGACCCAACGCGCGAAGAAATAGCGCATGTTCCCGCCGGCAATTTCACCCGACAGCTTTTCGAAATCCTCTATCGACGCCGTTTTGCCGCGATAACGATCAAGATAGGTGCGAAGCAACTGATTGAACTTCTGGTCGCCGAGCGTGTCCCGCAGCAGTTTGAAGACAAACGCACCTTTCGCGTACATGATGTACTGATAGGCGGTCGACTGGTCGTCAAGCGTCGCCGGCGCGCGCAACAGCGAAGCCGTTTGCTCGAACGTCAGGGCCTTTTCCAGAAGTTCGCGACGCAGTGACTCAAGCGCCGGCCCCTGAAGCTGACTTTCGCGCAGCGAAAACGCGCTGTATTCCGCCAATCCCTGCGAGAGCCAGGCGTCGTCGAATGATTTCAGTCCGGCGGTCAATCCCCACCATTGGTAGGCGGCCTCCCGCTGCATCCTTTCGGACGTGATCTCCCGCGACTGATCGAAGAATCTCTGCGCGACGAAAAGCATTCCCTGCGACGAATAAAAGTCGAGACTGTCGTCGTCGATCTGTGCGACGATCAGCTTCGTGCCGCTGTCCGGCGTTCCGTAGCGCTTGGTGTAGAAATCGTATGCACGTCCAAGCGTTTCGCCATACTGCGCGACGAGCTGCTCATTCGCCGCTTTCGTGAAGAACTGAAATTCGAAATTGCCGAAACGGAGCGTTTTCGGCGTGTACCGGTCGTAAGCGAAATTGCCGATCAGCCCCGGTTTTGACTGAACGAAACGCTGTTTTCCGCCGGTTGAAGTAACCGGCTGATCACTGAATCCGGCCAGCGTGAATCCGGTCGGGATCGAAACCGTGATGTCGCTCGTCGCAAAATCAGCCGCGTAGTTGTGGAACGGGAACCATCGCGCGGCATACATCAGGTAGCCGTTTTCAGCGCCGACATAAGCCAGGCGTTTGGTCAGCAGCGGACCTCCTTCGGCCGTCACGAGCACACCGTAATATTTGAATCTGAGGGTTACGTTCGAGCCCGCGGGCACCATTTCTCCGAGATCGACCTTGACGCTCGGTCCGAGATCCGAGACACCGACCCGGTCCTGAACGAACGTCACCGGATTCGCGTTGGCAGCGGGTTTCGGAGTGGCCTTTGTCTTCGGCGCGGGCGTGACCGGCGCGATCGGAGTGACCGGACCGTTGACCCGCGTGATGCCGTCAACGACGAGCGAACCGTTCAGTTCGAACGCCACGGTACGCGTGTCCGATTTCGGAACGAAAGAAACATCGACGGTCGCCGAGAGCTTGTTTTCGTTCGGCGAAAGCTGAACGTCCATCGTGTAGCTCGTAACATCGAACTCCGCGCGCTGGATTTGCTGGCCGAACGAAGCTATTGCCGATATAAGTAGAAACACACCGAACCCTGCAAGCCGATGTGCGGAAATTTTTAGACTCGTAATCATTTATCCGTAACCGTCAGAAAAACATTTAGTGTGTTTAGGATGTCCAACCACTTTGTTAAGTTTGCCGCGACGAAAGAATTGCTAGCGAACATAGATCGGGTTCGAATATATCCACGGAGCGATTCCGAACGATGACCCGAGATCGTCCCGGTAAACCTCGACACGATAGGCCCCGCGATCCTTGACGTCAAACTCGATCTCCGCCTGATTCCCCGATTCGTAAACTTTCGTTCCGTCACGATAAACGACAAAACGGGCCGGAAGCGGCGCAAAGGCGCGCAACTTTAGCCCTTCTTTCAATTCCGTCGCTTCACCCATACGGGTTTTCGTTGCGCCGGCTTCCGCATGGAGATCAAAGCCGCTCGTATCGCCGGCGACGTCGAATCCGACGAAAACGCGTCCCTTCCGGAATGCTTCGATGACCGATTCGCGATTCAAAGGCGTGCCGTGCTCAATCAGGATGTGCGCGCGGACGATCCCGAAGGTCGTTGCGTACCGATCGATCTTGAGATTGATGAACTTGTGTCCGGCATCGTCTCCGAGCAGATGAAAGCCGATGTTCGAGTGCGCGTCGGTTCCGGCGAAAAGGGTTAGCGGTCGTTTCGCGGCGACGGCGTCGTACTGCGCCAATTCCTCGTCCGGTCGCCTGAAGTTCTCCGCGACGGTCAGGCCCGGATACGACGGGAACGACCAAAGCATGTCGGGGATCGTCAGGATCCGGGTGTTGCGCTTCGCGTTCGTGTGCAGACTGAAGACCTCGACGCCGTCGAAGTCCGAATCCCAGGATTTGAACCGATCAGGATACGTGATCAGCGCGATCTTGCCCTGCGCGTGATACTTTTCGAGGAACTGCGGGGTCGCGAGTTTTGCGTCGGCAAACATTTCGGGGCCGCCGTCGATCATCAGGAAACGGTCGCCGCTGATCGTGTCCGCCTCGTTCCCGCCGATGAAAAGAACGTTCTTGAATACGCCGTTCAAGGTCAACGCCGCGGTGTCGTAATCGGCAGAAGTGTGCTCGGTCATGACGACAAAATCGAGTCCGTTCGACGCCGCGCCCTCGATCAGTTCGTCGAAGTTGCCGGTCGAATGCCCTCCGAGCGAAGTGTGCGCGTGGATGATCCCTTTGTATTCGTCAAATTCCGGATCCTTTCGGACAACTCTTTGCGCGTTAAGTGACTGGATGAGATCGGCCCGTTGACCGACGCGATAGCGCCGGTAAACGTACGGCAACTGCGCGATCAGAAGGACCGCGAGCAAGGCCAGCAAGAACTTTTTCCAGCGCTTCATGCGTTCACTTGATGAAATCGACGGACACGACGCGTTCCGAGATCTCCTTTCCGAGCGCGGCAACTTTCTGGTGTTCGGCGTGATCGGTATAGAAATCGAGCGCCGCCCGGTCCGGATACGTCGCGACCAGTCCGGTGTCGAACGATCGTTCGAGGTGCAGAATGTC
>JAKQII010000248.1 GCA_029557535.1 Acidobacteriota bacterium | reverse complement strand
GATTTTCAGTCCATTCTGACGGGAGATACGACCGCATCTACGACCGACAACGGGACGTTCGCGTTCGGCCGCTTTGACGCGATGGAAAAGATCGTCGTCGCGATGAACAACGGCGCGACGTCGAACACCGCGTCACTGCGGGTCGGCGGGATATTCGCCGATGGGACGGCGGTTCGCGATCTCTTGGGCAGCGGGACTTTCACGGTATCCGGCGGACAGATCGGCGTCGTGATTCCTTCGAGGTCGGGCATGATACTGGCGCCGGCCGCCGGCGCGCCCTTCGATTTCGACGGCGACGGGCGGACGGACGTTTCGATCTACAGGCCGTCGGAAGGTCAATGGTGGCTCTCGCGTTCGACCGACGGCGTGATCGTATTCACCTTCGGCAATTCGACGGACGTTCTGACGCCGGGCGATTTTACCGGCGACGGCGAGACGGACGTCTCGATCTTCAGGTCGGGAGTGTGGTTCGTTCTCCGTTCCGAGGATTACTCGTTCTACTCGTTCCCGTTCGGAACGAGCGGCGACATTCCCGTTCCGGCCGATTACGACGGCGACGGCAAGACGGACGCCGCGGTGTTCAGACCGTCGAACTCGACGTGGTACATAAATCGTTCATCGGGCGGTACGACGATCGAAACGTTCGGCTCGGTCGGTGACCGGCCCGCTCCGGCCGACTACGACGGCGACGGCAAGACCGACATCGCGATCTATCGTCCGTCAGAAGGACAATGGTGGCTGAATCGCTCCGGCTCGGGAGTGATCGTATTCACATTCGGAAATGCGTCGGACAGGAACGTCCCCGGCGACTACAACGGCGACGGCAAGGCCGACGTCGCGATCTGGCGGCCGTCGACCGGCGAGTGGTTCATCCTGCGGAGCGAGGACTACTCGTTCTACTCGTTCCCGTTCGGGATTTCGACCGACGTGCCGGCCCCGGGTGATTACGACGGCGACGGAAGAACCGACGCCGGCGTTTACCGACCGTCAGAAGGAACGTGGTACGTGAATCGATCTACGTCGGGATTGCTGATCCAGAACTTCGGCGCTCCGACCGATCTTCCGGTGCCGAACAGCACGGTCCGGTGATACTCAAATTCAAGATCCTATACTCAAGATTCAGGACATCTTCGGCTCTTGAATCTTGAGTATTGGATCTTGAATTTTGCATCGAACCTTGATTCTTGAATTTTGAATTCTGAATCGAGCTCCTACTCGTTTCCCTTTTCCATTTTCTCGATCATCGCGGCGGCGTTCGGATTGTCGGGGTTGAGTTCGAGCGACTTCCGGTAGTTCCTGATCGCGAGTTCTTTGTCGCCGTTGTTCATGTACGCCTCGGCGAGCGAATCATAGACATTCGCCGATTCGGGATAGATCTCAACATTGATCTTGAAAACTTCGATCGCGTCCGCCGGCTTACTCATCGCAAGCAGCCTGTAACCGATCGTGTTCAGCTCCGACTCCACATTTTGATAGGCGTTGACGGGATTCGCGCGAAACTCGATCACCTTCGAACGAAACGACTTCAGATCCTTCGCCTGATAGAGTTCCATCGCGACCTCGCGCAGCGATTTCTGCGGCTTGTATTCGAGGATAGCCTTCATCGCGGTGTCGATGTTGTTCGCGTAATCCGAAAATGTGAGTTCCGCCGCGACCTGCGGCGCCGTCCATTTCCGGGTGTCGCGCTCGCTCATGTTCTGCCACCAGAGCGTAGACGCCTGCCCGATGATCTTGCTTTTCGGAAGCGTGAACCGCGCCGCATCGCCGTACATGTTGACGTGCGACGCTGTCGGTTCGCCGACGAAGACCGCGTTCGTGTAGGTCTCGATTTCGTTTGTCAGATTCTGCGCCGCCGAAAACGTCTGACGGCCGATGATGACGAACAGTTTGCCGCGCTGGTCGATATTCTTCATCCTGATCAGGCTGCGAACGATGATCGGAGCGAGACCGTTGTTTCCGCCGCCGTTTTGCCGAATATCAAGGACGAACCGTTCCGCGGCCTCCGACGCGACCACGGCTTCGATCTCGCCGAAGAACTGTGCAATGGATTTGTCGTCCTTGTTGAGAACCTGGTTGAGCTGAACGTACATCGTCCGCGAATCCTCGAGGAATTCAAACCAATAGCCGTTGTCCGGGTCCTTGAGCCAGAGCGGCGTCGGATTCTTCGAGTTTCCGCGGGCATCAACCCAATTTTCGGGAACCTTTGCGTGAACGCCCCGCATCGCCTGAAAATTCGGATCGAGTTTCACCACGGCATTGAATGTCTTGCCATCTTTCTCGATCTGGAAGTCCGCGCTCGACGGTTCGGGTGTGATCGCGAGCGCATGCAGAACTTCCGGCGAGACGAGCAGGAGCGGCGCGAAATTCCGTTCGCCCATTTCGTTTTCCTTCGGAAGATACGGACTGATCGTCGCGATCGCTTTATCGATCGGGAAATTGCCGATCTTCAGCACTTTTCCGCCGGCAAGGTTCGCGTACTGAGGACTCGCCTTTTGGACAAAAACGCCGTCCTTGAAGACATAGAGCTTGAGCGGCAGCGAATGAAATCCCATGCTCGGATTGAACTCAGGCAACAACCACGTATGCCCGTCGCACACCATCGCGACGATCCGCTGAAACTCGAGCGCGACCTGAAATCGGGTCAACTCCGGGATCTTCGCGTCGAGATCCTTTACCGCCTTCTCGAAATCCGTGCGGCTCATCGCAAAGAACAGGTTCTTATGCCGTCGCGGCAATTCAGCGCTGAGAAACTTAAGGTCCGCACGCCAGTCTTCAGCTTCCGCCGCCGTCAACCTGGGCACCGAGACTGCCGGCGACTGTGCCTGGATGACGACAAATCCAAACGTAACTATAACAATTGCAAATAGATAGCTGAGTCCGTGCCCGCTTCGAACGATCATATTTTCACCTCCGATCAAACTGCATACGCCAACGCCAAGGGGATTTCTCCAAAAAAGAACACCGCGCGACTGTTAAAAGTTGACAACTTTTTCGGAGAAGGCGAAATGCACGCTCCAAGGTTCCGGAGCCGATCCGGTTCAGGAGATACCGGATCACGCAAACACCGACGCCTCGATAGCATAAACCCAGATTGCGCGATAAGGATCTTTTCCCGCGAAATCCGCGAAAAGTGCGAAAATCTTTTTGGTTGATTGTCGCAGCTCAATGGCGTGTTCGGTTGCAAGTCTGAATCACAAGTATTGCAAAGAAGTGGCTTACGGTATCGATTGATCAAACCTCAACATCAGGACGAGATCTTGAAGAACGGTCATTTTCGCGTATTTAGCGTGTTTCGCGGGAGATAAATCCAATTGCGCAATCCCGGATAAAGGCGTTCTTGCCATTCGCGATCACGGGGTGGATCCCCGGCCGGAATACGAGTTAGTCGGGCAACAAGGATTGGTGATGACGTTCCACATGCTCAAAATGTAGTCATCCCCGCATTTGCCCGGAGTATCAATGCGGCAACAAGGTTTGAAGAAACGTTTTCATGCTGCTCTATCCTGGCTGAGCTACGCCTCATGAAAGAGGCGACGGGATTTGAACCCGCGACCGGCACGTTACCATGTAGTTCCGTCGGCATTTGCCGCACTGTCTGATCATCCGACGACGAGTTTTGCCGAGAGTTTCCGCGCTTTCGCACGGGGCGAGGTTCGAACTCGCCAACCTTGACAGGGTTTACCATTGTACTCCCGAGCGGCATTCGCCGGATGATCAAAGTCCATAAAATTCAATGATTTGCGTCGCCGCATCCACGGCCGGAATCAGGGTCGTGTCGATCACCAAGGATTCCCGATGCGGGATCGGCGTGAACAATTCGTACCTATCCAGCAAATCCGCGAGAGTCTCGACGCTCCGCACTTTTCCGAACCGCGCCCGCGATTCGCTCACGACCCGCCGGTCCAGTTCCGCGCGTTGACACTTCAGCAACACGAAGCAAACTTCGCCGCCGTGCGATTCGACGAGTTCGATGAACTCGGAAACGTGTGCATCGTCTTCGTCCTTCGCATAGCAGAACGTATAGATCAGATCGACGTTCCGACGAGCCGCTTCGGTGACCGTCTCGTACCTGAACAGCCTCACAAGCTTCCAAAACGGCTCGCTCCCGAACTCAAATACAGGCGCCACGGCGTCGACCGTCAGATGATTGTGAAAGAGCCTGAATCCCGTGCGCTGCGCGATCTCGGTCGAGACCGTCAACTTTCCCGCCGCCGGCGGGCCGTAAATAAACAAAAGTTTCATGATTGCCTCCTTCCGCCGCCGCGGTGCCGTCTCCGGCGAACGTATGAACGCCCGCCGGAGCCCTAAACCTCTACCTTTCGGACCTCGCCGACCCAATGATCGGGCGAAAGTTCGCCGCGCGCGAAGAGTCCGATGACCTCGAACACCTGGTCGGAGAATCCGCCGATGTTGAGGATGTCGTCGCGCTCTGACGCCTGCGTCGTGCCGTACGGCTGGATGTCGATGCAAACGAGCTTCGCCCGCGGGTTCCGCG
>JAKQII010000369.1 GCA_029557535.1 Acidobacteriota bacterium | reverse complement strand
AGTGGGATTCGGGAATTCGGAATTCGGATCTGAAATCTCTTTTACGAGCGCGTTGACGTACCGATCAACGGCCGCCCTGCCGCGATAAACATCCGTTGCGAAGTCGCAGTACGAGCACCGCGACTTGCAGAACGGAATGTGAATGTAAACGCCCGATTTCACGCCCTAAATCGTATCATTTCGGCACAAAAAATGTTCTTGACCGTCAGGCGCATTCATGATGTGATGCAGTCAGATTTGGGAGGTTCGTAAATGAAACATCTTCTCATCAAACTCCTACTTCTGATCTCGCTTTCGGGTTGCCAGTCCAAACCGGTTACAAATCGGTCGGAGTCAAATGTCCTCGCGGGTTTATCGTTTCCGATCCCCAAGTCGGACCAAATCACTCAACCCGTCATCGAAGATTCGGATGAGACGGAGTGCTACCAGGGCGTCACGATCGACCAGCAGTTCTCATTCATCGCCGAACGTAGCTTCACCGAAGAAGAACCGAACGGAAAGACCTATTCGGTCGAAGCCGGCGACTACCTAGTCACCTTCAAGGATTTCACGCCGAATTCGATTCGCCGAAAGGGTAAGTCACCTTTCAATTTCAAGGTGCTTTATCCGGGCGAGTACTACACAAACGTGATCGGGATTTCGCATCTTCTGGGGGCCAAATCGACGCAAATCTACGTTGTGGCAACGGGAACGGGCGCTGTCTGCTGTACGAATTATTGGATCAGCGACGTTTCGACCGGGACGCCGCGGAGTATCTTCAGAAGTGAGGACTTTGGAGCCTTCCGCGATCCGATGGAAGTTTTTGATGCCGACAATGACGGAATTTACGAGTTGGTTCAGTTTGATTCCGCGTTTCGTTATTTCATGGGCGATTGCGGATCATGTTCGCCGCAGCCGCGGGCGGTCTTCAAGTACGACAAAAGAACGGGAGTATACGTGCCCGCGAAGAATCTCCAGCAGGATTTTGTGGCCAAATCGTTTCGAACCGAAGAAGAATGGCTAAAGGAGACCGCGACCAAACTGAAACTGGAACAGGATCCGAACCTCGAGCTCGATTTTCGCATGCGGCTGCTTGAACAGGTCGCAAGCACATTTTACCTAGGCGACGAGCGCCGAGCGTGGAACACATTCGATAGGTACTGGCCGGGCAGCGACAAACGAAAGGTACGCGCGGAAATACGGCGGCGGTTATCCCGTTCGAAGTTCTATCGGGCGCTGAGACTGCAGGGAAACTGATTTCGGGTCAGATGACTACCGTTCGAGCCGCTTCTCCAACGCATTCGTCCATGCTTTTTCCAGATCTGAGACTGACTGATCGATCGTGCCGTTTCCATCGATTGAGATCGACAGGCGCTCGCCGCCGACGGTTCCGATGAGCTCAAACGGGCAATCGCCGACGACGTCCTTGACCCACTCAAGCTTGTCGGGCGCGAACGAGATTACGATCCGTGATGGTGATTCACCGAACAAGATTGCGGCGTCCGAAAGTGTTTGCGGATTCGAAAGATCGATCATCGAGCCGATCGCGTCACGGTTGAGCGACGAAAAGCAAGATTCGGCGATCGCTATCGCAAGTCCGCCGTCCGAACAGTCGTGCGCGGATTTGAGAAGCTGACGATCGGCAAGCGCGCGGCACGCTTTCTGGACCTTCACTTCCAGATCAAGATCGATCTTCGGGACTTCGCCGTGTGCGATCAACTCGTCGGTCGAGAATCCGGCGATCGTCTGCGCGTACTCGCTGACCGAGAGATCGTCGTTCGTTACGCCTAGCAGCGCGATCATGTCGCCTTCATCCTTGAATCCCTGCGTGACAAGCTTTCGGACATCTTCAATCAGTCCGACCATCCCGATCGTCGGCGTGGGCAGGATACCTTTGCCGTCCGTTTCGTTGTAGAAGGACACGTTGCCTGAAATCACCGGGGTGTCGAACGCGCGGCATGCCTCAGACATGCCGTCGATCACTTCTGAAAAGCTCCACATAATCTCGGGACGTTCCGGCGAAGGGAAGTTGAGACAGTTCGTGACGGCGATCGGCCGCGCGCCCGTGCAGACGTTGTTGCGCGCCGCTTCGGCGACGATCAGTTTCGCGCCCTCGCGCGGATCGACGGCGGCGTAACGTCCGTTCCCGTCGAGGCACATCGAGATCGCGCGGCGCGTTTCTTTGACGCGCATGACGGCCGCATCGGCACCCGGAAGGATCGCCGTGTTTGTCCGGACCATCGTGTCGTACTGCTCGTAAACCCAGTGTTTGGAACAGATATTCGGTGAAGCAAGGAGTTTCAGCAACGCCGCGTTTGAATTTGCGATTTGCGATTTGCGATTTGCAATTGAATCGTTCGCCCCTTCAACGTTTGGCCCATTCGCCCTTTCCGGTGCCTTCATCGGCCGCTCATAGCGCGGTGCGGCATCGGTCACCGTATCGACGGGAATATCGGCCTCAAGGACGCCGTTGTGGAAGACTTTCAGGCGGTGGCCTTCGACGACCTTTCCGATCACGACCGCGTCGAGATCCCATTTCTTGAAGACGTCGACGACTTCCTTCTCGCGGCCATCCTTGGCGACGATCAGCATCCGCTCCTGCGATTCGCTGAGCATCATCTCGTACGCCGTCATTCCGGTCTCGCGCTGCGGGACGAGCGAAAGATCGAGTTCGAGTCCGGTTCCGGCGCGCGCCGCCATCTCGACCGACGACGATGTCAGTCCGGCCGCGCCCATGTCCTGAATTCCGGCGATCGCGCCCGAGCGCATCGCTTCGAGACAGGCTTCGAGAAGAAGCTTTTCGAGGAACGGATCGCCGACCTGAACAGTCGGACGCTTTTCGAGCGCTTCGTCGTCGAATTCGGCCGACGCCATCGTTGCGCCGTGGATGCCGTCGCGTCCCGTCTTCGCGCCGACATAAAGTACCGGGTTTCCGATCCCTTCTGCCTTGCCGAAGAAGATCTGGTCCTTGCGGACGATCCCGAGCGCGAATGCGTTGACGAGCGGATTCAGGCTGTAGGATTCGTCGAAAACGACCTCGCCGCCGATCGTCGGAACACCGAAACAGTTGCCGTAATGCGCGATTCCGTCGACGCACCCGCGGAGGATCGCTTTGTTGCGTTTGTAGATCTGTTGTTTTCGTGACCCGGTCGCTGCCGCTCCCGGTTCCGACTCTGCGGTCAGCGGACCGAACCTGAGACTGTTCATCGCCGCGATCGGCCGCGCGCCCATCGTGAAGACGTCGCGCAGGATCCCGCCGACGCCCGTCGCGGCTCCTTGAAAGGGCTCGATAAAACTCGGGTGATTGTGCGATTCGACCTTGAACGCGACGCACCAGTCGTCGCCGATATCGACGACGCCGGCGTTCTCTCCGGGAGGAACGATGACCCGCTCGCCGGTCGTCGGAAGCCGCCGCAGATGGATTCGCGACGACTTGTAGCTGCAGTGCTCCGACCACATCACGCTGAAGATCCCGAGTTCGGTCATCGACGGCTCGCGGCCCATGATCTCGAGAACGCGTTCGTACTCTTCGGGTGTCAGATTGTGCTGGGCGACGATCTCCGGCGTGATAGCGGTCATTAAGAAAAGTCTCCGGTAAAAGTTGTCGGGCGAATGAAATAAAAGAGTCTATTCGGTCGCGCCGCAATTCGCAAATTCGCGGGTGGTCCTTTGTCCTTTGTCAGTGGTCAGTGGTCAGTGGTCAGTGGTCAGTGGTCAGTGGTCCGTTCAGCGGCGCGCTACTGCGCGGCGGGCGCGGTCAGAATTGCCGGGCGAAGAATTGGAACGCGAATCAACGCGAAACGGCGCGAACGCGTGACACA
>JAKQII010000240.1 GCA_029557535.1 Acidobacteriota bacterium | reverse complement strand
ACCGAGATGCAGAAAGTCGCGACATCGGTTCGCGAAGGAAAGACATCAGAAGTACTGCCGATGATTCGAAAAGTGCGCTCGTCCGCCGCGAGCTACGGATTCGGTCCACTGGCCGAAGCCGCAGTGGCACTGGAAGAGGCGATTTCGAATGAACCGGACAACAAAGGCAATCTGATGCGGTCGCTCCAGAAAGTCGTTCGAATGAGTCAGCGACTCGTCATCTAGAGCGCCCGTCCGCAACACACTCCATCCGCATCTGTCGTCACCCGCCGGATTCCGGCCGGACTTGGTGCATTGCGCCAAAGTTCCCCGAATGCGTTATCGTGAATGAGGTCGGTCGTGCCCGCAGGCGGTGCGACGGCGACCTGGCGATTTGATGCATCGGAGAATCCGGATATGGCGGGCGCGGACACGATCAAGAGCGTATTGCGTTTCCTGGAAGACAATACGGATCAGCGGCGCGCGGATCTCTTCAAGTTGCTTCGCATTCAGAGCATTTCGGCTCAGCCCGTCCACAAGCAGCATGTTCGTGACGCGGCCGAATGGACCTGCGACCGTCTCAAGACCGCCGAACTGAGCGCAGAAGTGGTCGAGACTGCCGGTCATCCCTGCGTGATCGGATTCGGTCCTGAGGTGAAGGGCGCTCCGACCGTTCTTGTCTACGGCCATTACGACGTTCAGCCGGAAGGCGAACTCAGTCTGTGGCGCTCCAAGCCGTTCGAGCCGACCATAAGGGACGGCGCCGTATATGCCCGCGGCGCCGCCGATGACAAAGGCCAGTATCTCTGCGCGATTTTCGCCGCGGAGGCGTGGCAGAAGGCCGGCGGAGGGCTGCCGATCAATATCAAGTTCCTGTTTGAAGGTGAAGAGGAGATCGGTTCGCCCAATCTTGCGACGGTCGTGCGCGAACACGCGAAGCGCCTGAGTTGTGACTACGTCCTGATTCACGACACGAGCAAGCTCAGCCGCGATATTCCGGCGATCACCACCTCGACGCGCGGACTGGTTTACAAGGAGATTATCCTGCGCGGCCCGTCGCACGATCTGCACAGCGGATCCTATGGCGGCCAGGTGGCGAACCCGGCGAATGAGCTGGCACGGATCATTGCATCGCTGCACGACGAAAACGGCCGCGTGACCATTCCCGGTTTCTACGATCGCGTGGTGGAATTGTCCGAAGCCGAGCGTGCGGCGATGGCCGCGCTGCCGCACGACGATGCGGCGTTTCTCGCGGACTCCGGAAGCCCGGCAACGTATGGTGAGGCCGGGTATTCAACTGTCGAGCGGCGCTGCATTCGGCCGACGCTGGATGTGAACGGCATTTATGGCGGTTATTCCGGCCCCGGGTCGAGCACGATCATTCCGTCGATGGCGGGCGCCAAGATTTCCATGCGACTCGTCGCCAATCAGGATGCGGACGAAATCGACGCCGCATTTGAGAAAACGATTCGCGACCGATGTCCGGCAACGGTGAAACTGGAGATCAAGTCCCATGCCCGGTGCGGACCCTATATGGCAAGATCCGAATCGGCGGGAATGGCGGCTTCAATTGAGGCGGTGAAGCAAGGATACGGCAGGGAGCCGGTGATGATGCTCTCCGGCGGTTCGTTGCCGATTCTCCCGATGTTTCAGGAGTTGCTGGGCGCCGACAGTCTGATGGTGGGTTACTCAGTGCCGGACTGTAATCTTCACTCTCCGAATGAATTCCTGCATATATCGGACTTCGACGCCGGCGCCCGGACGACCGCATCGCTCATCGGCCTTCTGGCGGGCTAACCGGCGGCAACGCGGCATGTGGCGGCTTGCGTCGAGCAATTTTCGTCCGATAACAGATCGGAAATGGCAAACGCCGGAACAAATCACTTGAATGCCTAAGGTCGGTTCACCGATGAGATTATGACGCTTGGACGCGGTGGCGATTGGAATTCGCGGTCGCGAACCGTCGATCCTCCGGCTGCGTACAAGTGGATTATCGGCAGCGGGTTAGGTAGTATCACGCGGGTGAGATTGGCGTTCCATGGCCGACGCATACCGCCGGACATGGGATGAATGGTCACTCCGGTACACTGAACGAAGTCGCGACCGGCGAGTCGCGCTGGATCGGCCGTGGAGGCTGTTTGACATGTTCAATCGAAAAACGTCGGTCACAGCGTCAGTGTTGGCTTTGACGACTCTTGTGCTGGCCTCGTCGCAGGCTCAGGCCGGCGGCGTCGGTCGACAGCTCGTGCGCGGACTGACCTATGCGTTGTCGCCGAGTATCGGTTCGGTTCAGAACGGTCCGAACGTCAATGACACGTCGTTTTCGCAGCGGTTCAATCAGAATCTGTTGACGGATGGTTACTCATACGAGTTCTTCCGCGTTTTCGGCGACGATACATACGGCAACCGCGAGTTCCTGAACACGGCGCTGCTGGACATCTCCCTGGGCGAGCCCGACGGTTCGGGTTTCCAGGGTGCGGGCGTCTATTCGCGCGTCGGCGTCAACCCGCTGATCATTCCGGAGGTGTATTGGGACGCGCGCACGGCCGGTCGAAACGTCTCGTCGTTCCTCGGCGCCAGTTCGGTATCGTCGCCGCTTCAGTACAGCATTGAGTCCAACATCGGCATCGAGCAGGTGGCGATCAATGGTCAGATTCAGATGGATTCAAGCGGATCGCTGAATTCGCTTGGTTTCTACGACATCAACTTCACCATGTCGAATACCGGCACGATGCGAACCGAAGGCGTGCTGGACGAGCGCACCGAAGAT
>JAKQII010000355.1 GCA_029557535.1 Acidobacteriota bacterium | reverse complement strand
AGAAAATCGGTTCCGTAGGCGATCGGATTGTTGTAAAGCATGCACGACAGGGGCGTCGACCTGAATACTTCGCCGATGTGAAACTTCATCTCGCGCCAGTCACCGCGGTAGACGTACGGCGGCAATACCATCAGGCCCACGCAGCCGAATTCATGGGCGGCGCAGGCTTGATCGACTGCGTCTGCGGTCGAATACGCGGCAATCGCCGCGACGATCGGGACCCGATCGCCAACCGCAGCGACGCATGTCTCCCAAAGCTCGATTTTCTCATCCAAGGAAAGCGCCGCGCCCTCGCCGAGACTGCCGTTGCAGACAATCCCCGTGCAGCCGTTATCAACAAGCCATTTGACATGCTTCGCGGTGAAATCATGGTCAATTTCGAGCTCCTCGTCGAAGCAGGTCGTGATCGCCGGCATTACGCCGTGCCAGTTCATGGTTTCAATCATATTGTTTGCTAATTATTCCACACTTAGTCTTCACCCGCGAGACTCGAAACGCGCACCGGGAAGATCGGCGGGCGCGCGGAATCCGCTTCCCAGCCGAACAAAAACCGCGACGCCGAACCGCAGATCCGGCCGCGGCAAGCGCCCATTCCGCAACGTGTCTGGAGCTTCGCGGCGCGAAAGCCGTCGAACTTCGACATCTCGCCGAATGTCGCATCCTCGCACCGGCAGACGATCGTGGCATTGTCTGCGAGACGGCGTAGTTCCTCACGCAATTCATAACAGCGATTCATTCTGTCGGCGATGCGTCGAATACGCCGATTCCGACGAAGAAAGCGGCCTGAATCCGGCGCACCCATAGCTGAACTTCCCGCAATCGTTCCTTCCAATAGCGAACTTTCCAAACCGCTGATCCCCGTCGGCTCGCCGGCGCACCAGACGTTCTCGACGGTTGTCCGTTGGAATTCGTCGACAACGACCGCGCCGTTCCTAATCTCGCATCCGAGCAGTTCCGCGAGTTCCGTGTTCGGGACGAGATGAAATCCCACGCCGAGCATGTCGCATTCGATCGTTTCAGTCTTTGCGCCGATGCGGACCGTCACCGATCGCAGCCGCTCGTCGCCCTCGGCGCGGACGACGTACGAATCATAAACGGACCTCGTCGTCAGCAGCTTAGCGGAATACCAAACAGCCTCCACAAGCTTTAACGGCGATCGCCAAAGTCCGAGTCCAAACCGCAAGATTCTCGATCGCGGCGCCTGTTCGGCGATCAGCACGACGTTCGCGCCTTTTGATCTCAGATAATACGCGACAGCCAGGAGCAGCGGACCGGTTCCGGCGATCACGATCCGTTTTCCGGAAACGTCGAGTCCGCCCTTGACCAACGCCTGCAGACCGCCGGCGCCGAAGACGTTTGGAAGCGTCCAGCCGGGGAACGGCAGAAGCAGTTCGCGGGCTCCGGTGGCGATTATCAGTTTCTCGAATTCGACGCGGACGTCGCCGCCCGGAGACTCGCAAAGCAGCGAATTCCCGTCGATTCCAAACACATGCGTTCCCGGCATCCGGCGAAAATTCTCGTGTTCCGAAAGTTTATGGATCATGCGACCCGCTAAGTCTTCAGTACGACCTTTCTCGGCGCGCCAAATCTGACCGCCGGGTCGCGGATTATCGTCGATCAAAACGACCGAGCGGGAAGCGACGACCGGCCCCGTGGCGGCGCAGAGCCCGGCCGGCCCGGCGCCGACGATGACGACCTCAGCTTTGATCGATTCGCTCATTCCGTTTCGATCACCATCCCTTCGCGGACCTCGATCTGGCAACTGCGTTGGTGCGCGACGCGATCGATCGTGACGCGGCATTCGAAGCAGATTCCCATTCCGCAGAGCGGGAATCGCGGTTCGCCCGAAACCGATCGCCTGAATGAAGGACGATCCACGAGCATCACCGCCGCCGCCACGGTCGTGCCCGCCGGAACGTTGAATTCCTCGTTGTCGATCAGCAGTTTCATCAGAAAATCCGCGCAGGATCGTACGGCGACGCATCGATCGCGGGTTCGTGACCGGCGATCAGGTCGGCGATGATCGCCGCCGTCCCGGCCGAAGTCGTAATCCCGAGTCCTTCATGTCCGGCGGCGAGAAAGACGTTCGGCATCTCCGGGTGGCGTCCGATCAGCGGCAGATTGTCGTCGGTCGCGGGCCGGAATCCGGTCCAGACGCGGACCGCGGCCAGGTTCGCGAGCGCCGGCATGTATTCGAACGCGCGCCGCGTCATGCGTCCGAGGATCTCGTAGTCGACCGCCGGATCATCGATGTCGTATTGCCGCGACGAGCCGATCAGAACCTGCTCGGTCGCCCGCGGTTGGACGTTGAACGCGACCGAATCCAAAGCGCTCGAATGCGCGGATTTGAGATAGCCGAGTTCAACGATCTGATGACTAACGAAATCCGGATAACGTTCTGTGATCACGAGATGGCCCTTCTTTCGCCTGATCCTGACGCCGGCGACAAGGTCGCAGCTTCCGATACCGGCGGCAACGACGACATTTCCGGCGTTGATCCGATCGCCGTTTTCGAACTCGATCCCGCCGTTCGTGACCATCACGACGCGTCTGCCGAAGATCGTTTCCGCGCCGTTCCGGATTGCGTCATCAACGAACTCGGCCGCCGCGCGCGGTTGATAGACGACGCTGTCGCCGGGAACGAGCAGACCGCCCGCGAGCCCTTCGCGGAGGTTCGGTTCGGCTTCGCGGAGTGTCTTTTCGTCAAGCATTTCCGATCTTACGCCGCGGGTTTTGTAGAAATCGTGCTTGCGCCTCGCTTCGGCGAGTTCTTCGCCGTCCGCCGCGACCCAGATCGTTCCGCAGTTCTCGTGGTCGCAATCCGCCGGCAGCGTTAAAGCGAATTCGTCCCAAAGCCGCTGCGAGTATTCGGTCAACGCGAACTGGGCGTCGGAATCGTCCATGACGACGATGTGGCCCATGCCGGCGGCGGTCGTCCCCGTCGCGACGCCGCGTTCATCGACGATCGTCACTGAAAATCCGTCCCGGGCCAGGTGCATTGCGCAGGCCGCGCCGACGATCCCGGCTCCGACGACGACGCAGTCGTATGTTCGTGATTGGCTCATCGGTCAAGCGCCGATCCCGAAACGGAACGGATCATCGGAATCGAGAATGAGTTTGATATCGGCGGTTACGTACGCAGTCCCGCGGATTCGCGGAATGATCTTCCCGTCGACTAGTCCGACGCTTCCTTCGAACATGCTTCCGATGACGCTCTCTTGACGCCAGACGTCGCCTTCCGCGATCTTGCCGTCGGCGACGAGGCACGCAAGCTTCGCGCTCGTTCCCGTTCCGCACGGCGAGCGGTCGTATTCGTTTCCCGGGCACAAAACAAAGTTCCGGCTGTCGGCGGTCGAAGATTTGGCAAAAAGTTCAACGTGATCGATCTCAGCGCCGTTTTCGCCGGTTATCCCGCTCGCGGCCAGCGCATCCTTGACCGCGGATGCGAAAGTCATCAACTGATCGAGGTTCGCGAGTTCGATTGCAAGATCATGCCTTTCGATCAGGAAGAACCAGTTGCCGCCCCAAGCGATGTCGCCGGTCACGCTTCCAAAACCCGAAACTTCCACCGATGATTCCTTCGCGAAGCGGTAACTCGGAACATTTGCCAACGTGACATGTCCGTCCGTTTCCAATTCGGCTTCGACGATCCCGACCGGGCTTTCGATCCGGACCGTGCCCGGCCCGATTCGTCCGAGAAATTCGAGGGTCCGGACAAGCCCGATCGTTCCGTGTCCGCACATGTTGAGATAGCCGACGTTGTTGAAGAAGATCACGCCCGCGTCGCACGCCGGATCGTGCGGCTCGCAGAGCAACGCGCCGACGATTGCCGAATGCCCGCGCGGTTCGTTGACGACGGCGTTGCGCAGTCGATCGAAGTCGGTTCGAAATCGTTCACGGCGTTCTGCCATCGGCCCCGAACCGAGATCCGGAAAGCCCTCGATGACCACCCGCGTCGGTTCGCCGGCCGTGTGCGAATCGATCACACGGAGCGTTTTTGCTGCTTCTTCCATTGCCGCACATTATAACCGAAATCGGGTGTTCGGTAGGCTTACGGTCCGTCTGCAATCGACATTGACGCCGACTTGGCCTATCAATACATTTGCGGGAATTAGTCGGAGTGAACGGTAATCGGTTCAAAATCGTCGGACTCGGAGAGATTCTCTGGGACTTGCTTCCATCGGGGAAACAACTCGGCGGCGCACCGGCGAACTTCGCTTACGTCGCGACGCAGCTCGGTGACCGAGGTTCGGTCGCGAGCCGCGTCGGCGAGGATTCCGAAGGGCGCGAGGCGATCGATCTGATCCGCTCACGCGGCGTCGGAACGGACCTGATCCAGTCCGATCCTGAACACCCGACCGGTAGCGTGATCGTGACGTTTAACGGTGACCAGCCGAAATACGAGATCGTCCCCGACGTCGCTTGGGATCGACTTGAATTTTCGAACGAATGGCAGGCCGCCGCAGGCGAAGCGGACGCGGTTTGCTTCGGATCACTCGCGCAGCGAAGCACGGCCTCCGGAAACACGATCAGGTCCTTTCTGTCGCAGACCCGTCCGGACGCACTCCGCGTCTTTGATGTTAATCTTCGGTGCGATTTCTTTGATCCGGAAGTACTCCGCGCATCGCTCGGCGCGGCGAATGTCGCAAAGCTCAATAACGACGAACTGCCCGTCGTATGCGCCATGTTCGGGATCGTCGGAAGCGATGAAAACGCGATGGCGTCAATGCTTCGCGCCAAGTTCGACTTGAGCCTGCTTTGCGTCACGAGAGGCTCGCGCGGAAGCCTGCTTGTGACCTCGCGCAGAATGGACGAGCACCGTGGAATATCAACGGAGGTCGCCGACACGATCGGGGCCGGCGACGCATTCACCGCCGCGATGACGCACGGCTTGCTGCGAAATTGGCCGCTGGGAACGATCAGCGAATTCGCAAACCGCGTCGGCTCGTTTGTCGCATCGCGATCGGGCGCGATGCCGCCGTTCGAAAAGTTCATGAAGCAATCCGGCTCACGCTAACCGCAATAAGTAATAGTTAGAAGCAATGAAATGGTAGCTATTACCCATTGGCCTCTTACGGTCAGCTATGATTAGGATTTTGAGATCGCAGGCTCGGCCGGACTTCTCAGATCTCATGCCTGTTCGTGAGCGCTTTGTCCATCGTCACTTCGTCGACGAATTCCAAGTCGCTACCGACCGGCATTCCCATCGCGATGCGCGTGACGCGAATGCCGAGCGGCTTCAGCAACCGCGCGATGTAATTCGCCGTCGCCTCGCCCTCGGTCGTCGGATTGGTTGCGACGATGACCTCGGCAACTTCCACGCCTTCATTATTTTCGGGACTCAGACGCGGAAACAGGTTCGCGAGCATCAATTCGTCGGGTCCAACGCCGCGGATCGGCGAAAGCGCGCCGTGAAGAATGTGGTAAAGACCCTTGAACGATCGTGTTTTTTCGATCGCGACAAGATTGTAAGGTTCCTCGACGATGCAGATCACGTCGCGCGCCCGCGCCGGCGAAGTACAATAAAGACAGGGATTTACGTCCGTGAGATTGTTGCAGACGTTGCAAAAAACAATTCGCTCTTTGACCTCGTGCAGAGCCTCGACGAACCGCTCGACGTCTTCTTTCGGGCGGCGCAAAATGAAAAACGCCAACCGTTGGGCATTCTTGTGGCCGATTCCCGGCAGGCGTTTGAATTCGTCGATCAGCTTCGCGACCGGCTCGCTGTAATCAAGCATTTTGGATTTTCGATTTTGGATTTTGGGTTAGTCGTTGAGCTCAATCCGCTGTCCAAAATCATCATTCAGGGATGTCGGATTCCGAAGCACTCGGCCAATCCAAAATCCAAAATCAAGAATCTAGAATCCGAGTCCCGGCGGCAGCATTCCGCCGAGCTGTCCTTTGAGTTTCTCTTCGACCTTGCGACGGGCTTCGCCAAGCGCGGCCATCGTCAGGTCCTGGATCATTTCGACGTCGCCGTCCTTCACGAGATCGGGCGAGATCGTCAGTTCGATCACCTCGAAATCGCCGCGCATCTTGACGACGACGGCGCCGCCGCCGGCCGATGCGTCAACGACCGTCGATTTCATCTGCCTGCCCATTTCTTCCTGCATTTTCTGGGCTTGTTTCATCATCGAATTCATGTCGAATCCGCCTGGAAATTTCATAATTCTTTGTTCCTTTCAACTAGCAAATAATTGCGATTTAGTTCGACAAGTATATCAAAGTTCGAATTTCAAAGTTCAATACTCGAGAATCAAATTTTCCACGACCCAACAATCGCAACGGCAAGACATGGTTCGACGCGGCATACGCCAGATCGCTTGCCTGTCGAAAACCGGAAATGTCCGATACCATGCGCGATCAACGTCGCGTTAGCCGTTATCAACTGAAAGCACGTACGCTGCAGCAAAGAAGCAAGATGGACAAAACGCGATTTCACGCGAATCAATATTCAAGAATGCTGCGGTAATTTTGAATCTTGATCCATCCTTGAATCCTTGAATATTGAATCCGAATGATATGATGTTTCATCGATGAAAAAGTACGTCATCAAGCGCGACCATGACTCGCTCCCCGAACGGCTCACGCGGTATCGCGAAGAGCTGAACGAGGAGCAGTTTCGCGTGGTGACGGCTAAACCCGGAGCGGCCTTGGTCGTCGCCGGTGCCGGCACCGGAAAGACGCGGACGATCACCTATCGGGTCGCGTACCTGATCGAGCGCGGTATTTCGCCGCAGCGCATCCTTCTGGCGACCTTCACGAACCGGGCCGCGCGCGAGATGCTGCGCCGCGTCGAACAGCTTACCGGCTCGCAGAACGTCCATCGGATCTGGGGCGGCACGTTCCACCGCATCGCGAATCTGATACTTCGCAAGCATGCTGTTTCGATCGGTTACGCCAACAACTACTCGATCCTCGATGCCGAGGACGCGAAGGACATGATCAATGTCTCGATCGACGAAACCGGCGTTGATACGAAATCGAAGCGGTTCCCGAAAGCTGAGGTCATTCAGGACATCATCTCGTTCGCGAACAACACCGATCAGCCGATCGCCGACATCATCATCAGCAAGTATCCGCATTTCGAACCGCTGACCGGCCAGATCAGGCTCATCGATCTTCACTTTCAGGACCGGAAACGCCAGCGGAACGTGATGGACTACGACGACCTCCTGCTCAACTGGAAACGGCTCCTGATCGAACGACCGGAGATCGCCGAGATTTATGCCGAGCAGTTCCAGCACATTCTGGTCGACGAATATCAGGACACGAACAAACTGCAGGCCGGGATCATCGATCTTCTGGCGGTCAAACACCGCAACGTGATGGTCGTCGGCGACGACGCGCAGAGCATTTTCGCCTGGCGCGGAGCCGAATTCACGAATATTTACGAGTTCCCCGAACGTTATCCCGACGCGACCGCATACAAGCTCGAGACGAACTATCGCTCGACACCGGAAATTCTCGGCCTCGCGAACACGTCGATCGCGCACAACCGGCGGCAATTTCCGAAGATGCTCAAGGCCGTTCGGAAATCGCGCGGTTTTGGGCCGGCGCTGATCCCGTGCTCGGACGTCGAACAACAGTCAGCATTCATCGCTGCGCGCATCCTCGAACTGCGAGACGAGGGAACTTCGCTTGAAGACATCGCGGTGCTTTACCGGTCGCACTATCACTGCCTTGAACTTCAGCTCGAACTGACTCGGCGCAACATCCCGTACCGCGTGCAATCAGGCGTCAGGTTCTTTGAGCAGGCACATATCAAGGACGTCGTTTCCTATCTGCGAATTCTCGTGAATCCGCGCGACGAACTGGCGTGGAAGCGGATTTTGAAACTGATCCCGGGCGTCGGGCCGGCGACAGCGAACAAGATCTACTCCAATTTCGGATTTGGGAATTCGGATCTCGGATTTGGTTCGGGGCAAGAGTCGACGGCGATCGCAGATCGCAAATTGCAAATCGCAAATCTCGTCGCTCCTGCAAAGCTGCAGTCCAAACCCCAATGGCAGGAATTCGTGACGCTCGTCGAGAAACTGGTCTCGGACGATAACCGGGACAAGCCCGCGAAACAGATCGAGCTCGTCCTCACCTCGGGCTACGAACAATACCTTATCGAGACGTTCGAAAATGCCGAGATGCGCGCCGAGGATATCCGGCAGCTCGCACTTTATGCGTCGCGGTACGAAACGACCGAGGCGTTCCTTTCAGAGCTCGCGTTGCTTTCGACGGAACGTTTCAAGGAACCGTCCGCGATCTCGGCTGAGGACGTGATCGAGGGCGGCGAACCCGACGAGTTGCTGACGCTTTCATCTGTCCATCAGGCGAAGGGCTTGGAATGGAACGTCGTGTTCATGATCTGGACCGCAGAGGGAAAGTTCCCGTCGCCGCGGTCCTTGCGCGAGATCGACAGCGAAGAGGAAGAGCGCCGACTTTGGTATGTCGCGCTGACGCGGGCGAAGAACGAGCTTTATCTCACGTACCCGCTGATGGTCGTCGATTACAACCGTCAGACTGTGCTCCAGAAACCGTCGCGGTTCATCCATGAATGCCCGCCTGCGTTGTTCGAGATCTGGTCGCTCGAAGAAGAATCGCCGTCCTTCGACGCACCGGTTGCGATCGAGGAGAAAGGACCGGAGTTGCTGAATTAGGATTCAAAATTCAAGAATCAAGATTTAAGATCCGAATTCCGAAATCCCAAATCGGAAATCCGAAATACCTTGTGGCTTGCCGCCGGGATGTGCGGAAAAGCTTGCTTTTCCGAGCTCGACTCCTACAAATCCGAAATCAAGCCGGGTACAACTTCTCAAGCGACTGACCCAGTTTCTCGCCCGTGAGTTCGCCCTCGTAGGGCAGCAGCATCTCGATCCCGCCGCTTTTCAGCCATTTCTCCTGATCTTTCAATCCGCCGAGGACGACCGGCATGCGGCGGTGGATCGGCTTCATGAAATCGTTCGGGTCGGTCGTGATGATCGTGAACGAGAATTGATGTTCGCCTTCCGGATAGAAATTGCTCCACAATCCAGCGAGCGCGAACGGTTGATCGCGGACGGGCATTCCGATGTCGAGCGGCGGCTCGCCCTTGACGTTCCATTCGTAGAACGACGTCACCGGAACAATGCAGCGGCGTTTGTGGAACGCGCCGCGCCATAGAAAGCTCTTCTCAAGCTTTTCGGCGGCGGCGTTGAACGTCGTGTACTCGGTACTGAACTCTTTCGCGCCTTCTTTCTGGAACCACCAGCGCGCCGTGACGGTATGCGCGTCGTCGTCTTCGTCGTTGATCACGATCTGCACATTCTGCGTCGGTTTGATGTTCGGCCGAAAAAGATCCTCCTGCGGATCGAATTTGTAGATAAATTCTTTGAAATCCTCACGACGGCCTTTTTGTGATATTCTTCCGCACATATTTTTCATCATAGGCGGTGATTTTCCATGTCTGCAAACACGATAGCTGTCGGCACGCTCAAGGGACTCTTCATTTTTGATCGCAACGGCGACGGCTGGACTTGCCGCGAACCGCAGTTCAACGGGCAATCTGTCTTCGCGACGCAGTTCATCGGTGGGTCACTTTGGGCCGCGCCGTTCACAGAATGGACGGGCCAGATGCTTTGCCGGTCGGAAGATGGCGGTCGGACGTGGGAAACGATGGAGCATCCGCTCAAATTCCCCGAAGAGACCGAAACGGCGCTCAAAAAGATCTGGCAGATCACGGCGCTCGGTGATCGATTGTTCGCGGGCGTCGAGCCTTCGGCGTTATTCACATCCGACGACGGCGGCAAATCCTGGCAGCTGTGTGAAGGACTCTGGAACCATCCGCACCGCGCGCAGTGGGGACCGGGCTTCGGCGGGCTTTGCATGCACACGGTTCTGCCAATTGACGAGAACAATTGGGTCGTCGCGACCTCGACCGGCGGCTGCTACAAGACGTCGGACGGTGGCGGGACTTGGACGGCGGCGAACAAGAACATCGTCGCGCCGTTCCTGCCGGATCCCGAACCCGAATTCGGCCAGTGCGTCCACAAGATCGCGTACGATCCGTCGAATCCGAACCGGCTCTTTCTTCAGCACCACTGGGGCGTCTATCGCAGCGACGACCGCGGCGACAACTGGATCAACGTCGGCAAGGACAAACTGCCGACCGATTTCGGCTTCGCCTGCGCGTCCAACGGTCCCGACCGAATGTTCATCATCCCGATCAAGGCCGATGCCGAACGCGTATTCCCGGAAGGCAGAATGCGCGTTTACCGCAGCACCGACGCCGGCGAAAATTGGGAAGCTTTGTCGAATGGGTTGCCGCAAAAGGACGTTTACGACTGCGTCCTGCGCGATTCGATGGGCGCGTCGAGCGACGGCAGCGTCGCGTTCGGGACGACCGGCGGAAGCGTTTATTTCTCAGGCGACAACGGCGATTCGTGGGAGTGCCTCGGCAACCACTTGCCGCGGATCACGTCGGTCCGTGTCGGGACGGTGTGATGGCGACGATCTTTCTGCATGCGATGGTCAAGGAACTCGCCGGCAGATCGGCGATCGAATGCGTGCTCGACGATCCCGCACCGCTCGGCGACGTCCTTCGCGCGAATCTGACCGAGCGCGAGTTGTTCCTGATCGTCGACGAAACCGGCGCCGTCCGCGAACACCTGAACATCTTCATCGACGCGCGGAAAATCAAAGATCTTACATACGCGATCGAAAACGCAACTTCGGTCGATATCTTCCCGGCAGTCAGCGGAGGATAACGCATTTGGGATTGCGGATTGGGACCCTTCGATAACTGCGGGGATCGGGAGTCCGGATAACACGCGAAATAGAGAGCATATTCTGGGATGTTCGGGATCGTAAGTAGTTAGATTGCGAGGAGATTAATGGCGAAGAAATCTGGGAAGAAGATGTCTGAAGCAAAGAGGTTTTGCAGAAATTGATTTCTTGAATTCGGGGAATCAAAGGTCCGCCTATCACCGGGCGGGTTGTGGTCATATGCATTCGTGATGAGACAGCACCGCGATCTAACGACGCGTTCAACGCGAACAGTTTTGCGGTGGAGCAGTTGGTTTGCATATTTTGCGTCCGCTGAAAAGCGATGCGCCAACAAGCCGCCTCCGCTCTGCCGGTTAACTTGGCGTTAGATCGTTTTGATTTCTTGATGAACGCAATGAATACGAAACAAATACGAATACTGCGCGGACTCCTGCTGATCGCGATTATGATCGCTCAATTTTCGTGCGGCACTTTGCGGCAAAGCGAGCTCGACCGCAATCGGCAGTTATGGCGCGAGAGCAAGATCACGAACTACAGAATGACGGTCGATCTGCAAAAAGCGGGTCATGCGACTCCGAACGGCAAGTTTGTAATAACCGTGCGCGAAGGCAGCGCGGAATCGATCAAATCAGTGAACAATCCTGAAGTTGACCTGAGAAATGGTGGTTTGAAGTTCGAAAGATACGACACTATCGAAGATATCTTCGCGTATATCGAGAATACGGAAAAGGAAACGTGGTCGTGGAACAAGCGCGAAATTGAGTATGATCCGAAACTCGGGTATCCGAAGAAAGTAGAACTAGATACGACTCAGGCAGTCGACGAGGAGTTGTTCTTTGCGGTTTTGCAGTTTGAAGTTCTTGAGTAGCCCGTTCGGTCAGAGGTGCAACCAAAGATCCTGACCCATTGCTTTTTTACTTTCTCCTTTTTACTTTTTACTTATGAATTATTGGCTGGTTAAACAAGAACCGTCCTCGTACTCGTTCGAGGACCTGATGCGCGACGGCAAGACCGACTGGACGGGCGTCCGCAACTATCAGGCGCGGAATTTCCTGCGCGAGATGAAGGTCGGCGACGACGTCTTCTTCTATCATTCCGGTTCGGTGAAAGCTGTCGTCGGAAAGGCGACGGTCGTGCGCGAGGCGTATCCGGATCCGACGGCGGACGACGACGCGTGGATCTGTGTCGACATCGAAGGCGTCGGCCCCGTGAAGAACGCGGTGTCACTTGATGTCATCAAAGCGACTCCTGAACTCGCGAACATGATGCTCGTCAAACAAGGGAGATTATCGGTCACGAAGGTCACGCCCGAGGAATTCAAAGCGATCGAGAAGTTGGCTGGTTGATACGTCGCATGCTCGCGCACGCTCCGCTCTTGATGTCGCAATCACCAGGTTCCGCCTCACGGCGTCACCTGGTGCTACCGTCGATACGCGTACTTCGCGCGCTAATACGTCTGGCGACAAATACCGCCATCGATAAATCAACCCGAGCGTGCGAAGCACGCATCGTGAGCGACTCACGACTTCAACTTCGCAATCTCCCTCAAAGCATTCTCAAACGCTTCTTCGTCTTCCTGCGGCCGGCACGAAACAGCGCGGTCGTCGACGAAAGCCACCGCGAGCGGCTTGCCGAATCCCGTGAAAACATCGTCGAATGGCAGTTCATTTTCATTGAGCCAATGTTCGATGTGTGCCCGCAACCGTGCGACCTCATCGACCCGCATGTGCTCGAGATTGATTCGCGAAGTGTAAATGATCACCCGGAACTTCTTTTTGATCTCCGTCAGAAATTCACGGCTTCCCGGGATCGGATCGCCTATCTTTTCGAGTCCGCGCCAGCCTTTGTATTTTGCCAACACCGCGTCGAGATCGACGCAAACGGCCGAGCGATGCCGAGCTTTTGGCTTCTCGCGAATCCGCTTCGGGCGCTCGGCCATCGGCAACGGCATCGGCCGCAGCGAGATCAGATGTTCAATCGCCGAAATTCCTTCGATCCAAGGCTCTTCGGGATCATCGTCGCTCCAAACCTTGGAAAAATGCTGGTGCGTGTGATGCCGGCCGGGCATGCGAAGCCATTTTCCGAGGCCTTCGATCCGCTCGGACGACGGGAAGAGTTCGGGCGCCTGCGCCAGACCGAGCGATTTCCAGTCCGACGTCAGCTCCGATAGATATTTGAAGACCTCCGCCAAAGGATACGGGTGGTCGAGAAGACAAATGACGTGAAGGCCGCCAAAACCGTTCGAATCGATAATACATGGATCGAGCATTGCCCCGCGCATCTTCCTGAACCACTGGCTCGCGGCCGCAAAGTTAACGCGCGTTTTCTCGTGAAAATCCTCGGGATCGTGAACGTCGAGGTCGATTGCGAACCACTTGCAGGTTTCTTCTTCGGAAACGAGATGGAGGCCGATGAGGTGTCCGGCCTTGAGTCCCTTGAAATGCCGGACGAGCTTTTCGTGAGACACGAAGTCTTTTTTCTGTTCGCGAAGATCCTTGACGGGAAGCGTGACGGCGCTGACCTTTGGTCCGAGGACGGTTTGTTTGACGGTGTATTGACCCCAGACGTCGAAGCGGTTGACGAGTCGTTCCATCGCCCAATCGGCGAGGCGGTCTGCGTTCTCGCGCCATTCGGCGGCGATCCATTTAAGGTGCGGATCGTTGAAGATCTCGTCGATCAAACCACTCTCTCCCAGCCTTTCTTCACGTTCTTCTCGATCATCTCGGCGAACATCGTGTTCGCCTGTTCGACGGTGTTGGCGGGCAAGATATTGCGGGCGATCGGCTCGGCGCGACCCGAACTGAAGTCGGTGTAGTAGACGATAAACGGAAGATACTCGCGCGAAGCTTCTTTGTTCGTCTTCCACAACATGAACTTGCGTACCATCTTCTTGTCGCCTTGTTGTTTCGCGTACACGATCCGTTCGACGATCTCGGATTTCGGCAATTGAATATCTTCAACCTTGAGATCGACGTCCGGGACGGGAACAATGCTGTCGATTTGGCGGATATGAATGTCGGCGAGCGAGGCGCGCTTGTCTTCGCGAAGTCGGACAAACTGAGGCGAAATGATACTCACAAAAGGAAGCCGGCGGCAGGCAACCCAGCGGGCGTCGTCGGGCTGCCAATCGATGACCATGCGGTTGATCTCGCCGCCGCGCGCCTTTTCAGAGATGATGTCGAGACACTTCATCTCGATCACGTATTTCGGTCGGACCATTTCGTAGGCGACATGATCGGAATTCACTTCGGTGTAGTTCGACGGTGCAACCGATTCCTTCAGTTCACCAAACAGATCGCGCCGCTGTTTTTCACTGAATCCGCCGCCGACGCGCGTCAGAATGTGGTACGTCTCGTCCGGGCGCTTCACACCGACCAGAAGATCATGAAGCATTCCCTTGCGATCCTCGACGCTTTCGCTGAAGCCGATCACCGCCGTGTCGAACGTATGGGTAGGCTTGATCTTCCAGCCTCCCTGATCGCCCCAGACGACCAAACCTTCTGAATTCTCGTCCAGAACCCACTTGTCGTAGAGACGAATCACGTCGCCGTTCGACTCGACGCGTTCAAACTCGACCGACTTAACGAGTGAACCGTTCTCGAAGATCTTCGCGAGTTTCTCAAGTCCGGCACCCCAATCCGTCAGGAGCGAACCGTCCAATTCGAGGATCGCGAACGGCGCCAGTGAAATATCGTTCAGTTCATTTTCGTCGCGCGGATTGCGGATGACGCGGATCGCATCATGGACGCGTTCGCGGCCATCCCGGCGCTTGCGGTGGAACAACTCGCAAGCGATCAGCGCCGACCTGACACCGGATGCTCGCAGCGTTTCGGCGGCCTCGGCGATGCATGGCAATCCCGCCCGAACCGTTCCGCCCGGATTGACGGTCAGCGCCTTTCCTTCGTCGAAACAGAGCAGCGAGAATTCGCCGTCGATCTTCCGGCTGACGACGTATTTTCCATTCTTCGACAGCTTTTCGCCGATTTCGTCGCCGTTGGTCGGATAAAGCAATCCGCTGATCCGGCGTTTGAAGTCCTGAGCCTTGACCTGAAGACTGAAATTCTCGAGCGCGGTCGCCGGTCCGACCATGTATCCGCCAATCTTCGGCGTGAACTGCGCGATGTCGTAGTTGAGCGCGATCATTCGACCGGTTCCTCCGCTTTCGGCTTCGGAGCCTTAAATTCCATGTTCGATAAATGAAGCAACAACAGATACTTTTCGCCGTCGACGCGGCCCTCGAGGAAACCGCGGTACGGCTTTCCGCCGCGCTGAAATATCAACGGCTGGTTTCCCTTGCCGGCGCCGAGCAGCATGAACGAATCGCGTTCGTCGAGTTCTTTGGCGATGTCGTAAAGAAAGTCGTATGTGAGTCCGTTGATGTGCGTGATCTGCTTCATCCCGGTGAAGACGAACTTTCGGACCGCTTCGGCCTTTGAAATGAATTTACCCGTCCAAACCAACGGAACGTCCGAATTTATGTTTTGCGGTTCGATCCTGCGGGGACGCCTTTCCTTTAGATTGCCGTCGGGATCGGTGATGACCTCAAACTCTTCGACGTGATACGCGATCTCGCCGTCGACGGCATAAACACGCGACGTCTCGGTCAGAAGTTTGCCGAACTGTTCGAGATCGATTTCAGGATCGGCCTCGATTATCGCCTGGCCGAGTTCGTCGAGGTCGCCTTCGAATTCCTTGAGCAAACTATCGGTCGAGTGTTTGATGTCACATTGAAGAAGCCGCACCGTCCTTGTCTCGCGTCGGCTCTCGTCGAGCCACCGGACGTCGCGTTTCGGACGCACGCCGAGCAGCGACACGCGCGCGTCCCGACGGTTCTTGTTTGCCAGATTGATAGGCATAATTTGCGTTCGAAATGCTTTTGAATTACTCTCGTTTTTGCCTTCTCATCCTAGCATAACCGGGAGAGCTTTGGATAAGTTTTCTGTTCCAAACGGATTCGATCAGGCCGGTTTCCTTCGGTACTATTTTGCCGTAGATTTGCCGGGCGCATATCCTTCCGGAATCTGGCTCCCGCTTGTAACGTCAATCTTTGGCAAACTTACCGAATCGGAATTGGGTACTCTTGGTTCCCGACTCGCCGACGCGCCGATCGATCGCGCCGCGTTCGTCAGGGTTGACCGGAAGATTCGCGGGTCGGCGGAGTTTGCGGACATCGAGGCCGCGCTCAGCGCCTTTGAGGGACGCTATTTCTGCCGCGCGGAGAACGGCACGTGCGTCACCTGCAAAATGCCGGTGTCGGCATTCAACCGGCTCTGTTCGGCGGCATTTGCGGATCCGACATCAGCCGGCGCCGACGACTCGCATGAGGTTGCCCCCACGATCGCCGAAGAAGCGTCGAACGTAGAGCCCGTGGCGATCGCCGATCCGTTTCTCGACTACTTCAAGATTCCGGCGGAGCCGGGCGAGATCAACGGCTTCGAGTACGACGCGCTGATCGATTCCGCACCCGTGATCGTCTGGCGTCCGGCCTGCGAGCTTGAATACGACTTCGTCCAGGACATCATCGGCGAAGCGGAATCTGCCGGGGTTTCGAGGCTGTTCTTGATCGCCCGCACCGAACTCGGGCTCGACAGCCTGCCGATCAATCCGAACGTGGCGCTGATCCTCCTGCAGATCCCGCGTGATTTCAACGCACCGACGTCTCACGTCATCGAAGCGGACGAGCTTATTTATTCGTGATCCGCGCCCGGAATTCCAGGCTTTGCATTCCAGGATTCCAAACTCCGCATTCCAAGATAACGGACGGCACATTCAACGCTGTCAGTTCGCCTCAAGAACTCGCGCCGAGCGTCGACGTTCGAAATCCCCGGACTTGAAATTTTGGAATGCAACGCATGGAATCTTGGAATCTGCCATCGCGGCGTGTGCTATCATGCAGTTCCGACTTTTGGTCGCGGAGGCATGATGAACGAGAGAATCCGTAAAAGGCTGACCCGACACACGCCGGGCCTCCTTCGTTTTTTCAAAACACAGTACGAACAGAATTTGACGCGTGAACAAATGGACGCCGCGCTCGTGGAGATGTTCGATCGCTTTGTGGACGAATTCATTGACGACCTTGATCAATCTCTGTTTGATCCGCAGGCAAAGGTTCACATCGCGCTTCGCGACACTTTCCCCAAAGGCAGCGTCTTCAACGGCTACCGTGAATTCTCGCTCGAGAAATTTTCGGCCGTTCTGCTATTTTTCATCATGCGTGCCGGCGTGAAGATGATGACGCGTACCAAGCTCAACAAGCTCGCGTTCTATTCCGATTTTTACCATTACAAAGCGACCGGCCGGTCGATCACGGGCACGACGTACCGTCATCTGCCGTATGGCCCGGTTGTAGACGGCTACGAAGATGTTATCGCGTACCTGGAACAGCACGACGTGATTTCGATCGACACCGTCGAGACGCGGCACGGTGCGCGCGAAGTGATCCGAGCCGCCGGACGTTTTCCGGATTTGCTGACGGATTCCGAACGCAAGACACTTGAGGCCGTTGCTTCGGCATTCGGCAAACTCAGCGCCGAAGAGATCTCCGAGATCTCTCATGCGGAGCGCGCCTGGAAAGACACGCGGACCGGCGAAGAGATCGCGTATCCGTATTCGAAGTTCATGCCGGAATTAAACAAGCGGTAATGGCGCGGAATCTGATTTTCGAATTTGACGGAACTGGGCTATCGGCCGGAATCGAAAAGGTCGACCGCTCAAAGCTATACGGATCGACGACCATCGAGGCGTTCGACGAAGATGGAAAGAAGACCGAAATGATCTCGCTTGCGGCCGACGGTCAAACGCTGTTCGGAATCGGCGGCACTGCCTTCGCCACACTCTCGCTGGACAACGACCCGATAAAACGCGATTCGCTGACGGCTTATTCGATGGACGGAGAACCGCTCGAGACGGTTCCGTCGTCGTTTGACGCTCCGATCAAAGTCATCGAACGGGCGACGATCGAAGATTATCTCTCGCACCTTGTAAAGTCGGTTTATGCTCTGACCGGCGACGACGCGGCCGCTATCGCCGATCGCCTTTCGGAAGGCGCGATCTACAAGTTTCAGTTCAGCTATCGCGGCGGGATCATGCCCGACACAGCTTTCCTTCTTTCAAACGCGGAGGGTGAGCCGTTCATGATCCTGACGACGCCGGCCAACATCAATTTCGTCGGATTCCAGGATGCCGCCGCCGTCTACGAGGACGTCGATGAAGAATCGGATGACGAGCTCGATTTCGAGATGATGTGAAGCCATTTCGGATTGGGGAATTCGGATTGCGGATTTGGGTCAGGGGTTGAATAGCCGGATACGTCGCAAGCGATGCCGCTCTTTCGATTCTCAAATCTCACGTTTCAACTATCGGTTAGTTGATATTTGATACTTGAGAATTGATAGATCGGACTCTCCGTACGCATCAGGATCTGCAACGTGGCTCTCGCCGATTTGGTGCGTATGGCCCAAAACGACGCTCTCAGACCCTGAATTCGGAATTACGACGCTCTCGTCTCGAATATCACTCCGGCTTTGTCCTCGCACCGAACCATGATCACGCCGTCCCTTTCGAAAATATTGAACGTAAAGTCGGCGGAAACATCCGAATCCGTGGGGACAAGGAATGTGTCGCCGTTCGAAGGCGTCAGATGCGCGATGAGTGAAGCCGCCAAAAAGCCCATCGCGTGGTAGGTTTTGGCGTCGGGCGGACGATCGGTTCGGATCTCCGCGCCTGACATAAACGCGAGCAGCATGTGGCTGTACCCGGAGACATGCCCAAAGCTTTTCCGAAGGAATTTGGCGATGGTTTTACCCTCGCCGTCGCTGATTATCGTCAGAGCGGTCGATGCCATATTTTTGATTGGGGGGCACGATCCTGTCGGCAGATCGTAAAGGAAACCTGCTAGAATCTTAGCGTTTGTCGCAATCGTCTTTCAAACGCGAGGGAGAAAAATGCTACTTAAAAATGCCACGCTTGATCGGATCATCGCCGGCGAGATCTCCGTTGTGTTCCGCGTCTGGAAACGTCCGACAGTGAAAGCCGGCGGTACGCTGAATACGCGAAAGGGAGTGCTGGCGATCAAGAACGTCGAGCAGATCGATCGCGGTCAGGTAACCGACGAGGATATTCGCAACGCGGGACTCGGATCGCGTGACAACCTTTGCGAGATCGACCGTAAAGGCGATTTTTACCGCATCACCGTCAAGTACGTCGGTGAAGATCCGCGGGTCGCGATGCGGCAGAACCTCGACGCGGTCGAACTCGCAAGCATCAGAGAAAAAGTACTCGCGATGGGTGATTGGGCAACGGAATATCTGCGCGAGATCGGACGTCGCCCAAACATTCACGCGCAGGTCCTCGCTGATGATTTCGGACTCGAGAAGCTGAAGTTCAAGGCACGAGTGAGGCGCCTGAAAGCGCTTGGACTCACCGAGTCGCTCCGCCCGGGCTACAAACTCTCACTGCGCGGCGAAGCGCTCGTCAAAATTCTCTGAGATCTACGCCGCGTCCTGCACGACAAAGACAGCGTTTTGATTGAGATCGAAAAACCCAAATTCGTGTGTGCCCCAAGGAGTGTCGCGCCGAAGTTTGTCGTTCGTCACTGTTCCCCGTCCGACGAACTCCTCGAACCAAGGTCCGATGTCGTCGACAAATATCCTGATAACCGATCCGCCGAGCAGCGGGTCGTCGTCCGTGTCGGCATGCCACTGCAGGTGCAGCCAGAAATCATCGCGACGCAGAACCGCGTACATCGAATCGAACCAGACCGTAGCGAAACCGACACGTTCCCGGTACCATTCAATGTCACGCGCGATGTCCTGCGACGGCAGCACGGGAACGATTCCCAGAATCCGCGCCACCTACGTTTTCACCCAGAGCGTCCGACCGATCCGCGATCCGAGTAGGGCAAGCGGAATCGGCAGTACGAGTGACACGATCGTGAACCAGATCGGATGCGGGATAGCGAACGCATTCAACGCGGCCATGATCAGGGCGAGGACGCCGTAGATCATCGCGGTCGGGAATTTGGCGACCGAGACGAAACCCGTGACGAGACCGCCGATCAACGAACCCGCGGATTGAGCTGCGAGCACGAACAGTAAGGCTCCGACCGGCATCGTCTTTACATACTCGGCCAATCCTTCGAGATTGTTCGGATCCAGCCCTGCAGGAACCGGATAAACGGTATGACCAAGCTTTTCAACCGCAAAAACCGCAAGACCTCCGATTACGAACGCCAATACTACCGACAACACATTCCGGACCATCTTAGTTACCTCCGCCTTTCTCAACGATCGATTTCAGATTCGCAAGACCGGCGTCAAAGTCCTTTCCAACCTCCTTGTCCATGTCCATGACGAAGAGCAACAGGTTTAACGGACGGGGCATCGAGCCGCTCATTCCCCACTTGACCTTAGTCTGCCCGGCACCGGCATCTTCCATCGTCATGTATGCGTTGCTGGTCGATTCGAAAGGCTTCTTGAAACGGAGTTCTGAATCGATCCGCTTATCGGCGTCGACCTTCTTGATCTCCTGTTCGCCTACTCCCACGCCTTCCATTGCGCTTTCCCAAGCGACCGTGAAACCTGGTTCGCCGTCGTTGCCCTTGTAGGTCAGCTTGATATTCGGATCTTTCTTGACCCACGGACCCCAGTCGTTTTGGTTCTTGATCATCTTCGCGTACGCGAAGACCTCGGTACGCGGCTTGTTGATCGTCACTTCGCGTTCAACCTTGTAGTCGGTCGGCGAGAGAAAGATCAACGCCACAACCGCGATCACGAGCAAAACCACTAAACCTCCCAAAATCTTCAAGATCTTCATTCAGTTTCCTCCGATGTTTTTTTCTATTAACGATAGCTTCGATTCAATTCGCCGATCCAACCCGGTTCGGCCGGCTCTTCTTCAAGTGCCAATCCGTCGGCAAGCCGCCACCGATGGATCCACGAAAGCCCTTTGTTTGCCTGAACTTCAGGCCGACTGTAGACAGCATCTTGAAGTGCCGTCCCAAGTGGCACGAAAACGTAACCGCGCTTTTTGATCATCCCGACCAACCGGTCGAAATAGTCGGCGTTCAACGAATTGACGTGAAGCAAAAGGGTCTGCGGAATGTCCCGCTTGAACGTCTCCTTCGACAGGTTCTCGAAGAAGACGAAGACGCGTTCCATGTACGCGACATACTCGTCGCCGACCTTTTTCATCGTTGCCGAATCCCCTTTCGATTTCGCGCGAGCGTAAATCGAGGCGAAGATCCATTCCTGGTTGTCGATCGTCACCGGCGCAACGGTGTAGCCCCGTGATTCGAGAAACGCCGCGAGCTTTTTCCTATAATCTTCGGTCGGTCCGGTACGAAGCTGCGTATGCCGGAAATACCTGAGCGGCATTTTCTTCTCGGCGAGCAGCATGCGCGTGACGGTTTCACCCCGAATTACGTCCTCCTCGTACCTCTCGATCGGGTTCTGATCGATCGAGATGTGCGAGAAAGTGTGATTGCCGAGTTCGAGTCCGGCATCGATCCACATCCGCAGAGCATCGATCCGGGCATCTGTCTGGCCTCGGGCATACAGCCGCGATTCGTTCACGAATCCGATCGCCGGTATCCGTTCGCGCTTGATCGCCGCCAGGAGTTTCGTGTTCACAGCGGTGATCTCCGCCGTCAGGGACTGCGCGTCGCCGGACGGGCCCGAGATCGGCAGGTCGTCGAAAGTGATCGCGATCTGCTTCGTTTGCGACCACGCCGTCAGCGCGACGATCGCAATCAAAGTCAGGATTCCGATACATTTTTGCATTAGAGCTTTTTCTTACTGATCGCCTCGTGAATCTCGTTCAGTCCCAAAAGTCCGGCCGACCCGTACCAAAGCCGGAACTCGCAATCGAAAACCCCGGCGGCCACGGCCGGATCGGTCTCGACAAGCTTTTTTGCCTCCTCTTTGGTGCGGACATCGAACACGTAGATGCCGCGGATCGCGTCGTTCTCGCCAAACGGACCGGCGAGAACCAAAGTTCCTTGCTTCGCGAGGCGGCCGATGTTCTGTAAATGACCCGCGACGAGTCGATCGCGTTCTTCTTTCGGGTAGGTTTTCGGCCCGGTTTTGAGCAGTACAAAAACGTACATTTTCATTCCCATCTCGTCGGCGCCAACCTTCTTCGCGAGACGTTCGTTGTAGCCGTTCGGACCGGGTTGTTCATAATAATACGCCCGAACGATAAGCCCGTTTTCGACTTCGTAAACCGCGTAATTGTCCTTGAACTCTACGCCTTTGTCCGTCTTCCACGACGCGGTCTCGGTAAAGGAGACCCTCGAGCCGGAAGCCATCAGATTCGATATTTTCGATTTGCACGACGGGCAGGATTTGAAATAGGCGACCAGGAACGCCCGGAGTTCGTCCTGATTCGCGGTCTCGGTCATGATCGTCGATCCGGAAAGCGTGAACCATTTCATGTCCTTCGACGTCAGTGCGATCGTTCGGTCGACGTCCTGTGCATTGAACGCAGCAATGAAGTCGCGGACAACTGCGTCAGGTTTTTTCGCCGACTGGGCGAAAGAAGTCGCGGCCAGCCCGAGGATCAAGATCAGTAGCAAAAATCGATTCATAATTAGCGGTACCTGTCGTTCATTCCGCGGCCTTCGCGGATCATCGGAATGATCTTTTCAAGTCGTTGTTGTCTGGTCTCGGCACGTTTCGCGACCTCGATGTATTCGCAATAATCACGCTTCTTTGTCAGTCCAAGACCGTCGAATGCCGAGGCCAGCGACGAATCCGAGTCGAGGGCCGCCTGGAGTTCCGAAGGAACGACAAGCGGTTTGCTCCGCGGCTTGATCTTATTCCCGGCGCGCTCATTGGCGACGGCTTCCTCGATGTAGGAAACGATCAGCCCGCGGTCGATCTCCCCGGCCGAACTGAAACGCATCTGACGCTGCGCGGTCGTCACCCCTTCCTGTGCATTGACAAGCCGTTTCGCCGGATCCTTCAGAAGCGCACCCTGAAAGAACCACAGACCGAAATAACTCTTGAACCCCCCGAGCCCGACAATGTTCTTGCCGTCGAATGTATAGACCGGGTGTCCCCATTTCACGGTTTCGACCAGGCCCGTCGAAAGGGCGATCTCGCGCAGTGCGCCAAGTTCCTCGCCGTATTGAACGGCATTCACGAAAAAATCGTCGGCCGTCTTGGCTTTCATCATTTCGTTATCCTTGCGCCATCAGCGCCAGCCGGTTTCCTTCCGTGTCCTTGAAGAAACACATATATCCGATCTCGGGGCTGATCATCGTTTTGGGAATGATGATCCGCCCGCCTGCCGGCTCGATCCGGTCGATCACCGCCTGTATGTCCGGATTTGCGTTCAAATAGATCGTCACACCCGCCTCCGACGGTACGTACATCTCGTGCTGCATGATACCGCCGCTCGCCTTTCCGCTGCCGGGCTCGTACGGAAACGTGAAGAGCATCGGCAACGGCGTCGCCTGCATTTCTATCTGAAAGATCGTTTCGTAAAACGTCTTCGCACGTTGAATGTCCGTCGCCGGTATTTCGAACCAATTAACCGCATTGGCAGTCTTGTCCATGATCACTCCTCGGGCGCAACGAACTGGATGATCGAAAACGTCGCACCCGAAGGTTCGTTGCACACCGCGATCCGGCCAACATTCGGCGCGTCGAACGGCGGCACGCAAACACCGCCGCCGTTGGACTTGATCGCTTCGACGGTCGCATCGCAGTTATCGACATTGATGTACGTCATCCAATGGGATGGGATCTTCTCCCACTCCGGACCCCAGTTCTCGTCGATCTTCATCATCCCGCCGATCGCACATCCGTCAATGTGGATCTCGTCGTACGCCACCGGCGAAAGCTTGCTCTGTTCAAGGTTCCACCCGAACAGTTCTTTGTAAAATCCTTTTGCCGCGTCGATGTTTGGCGACGTCAGCTCGTACCAACAGACCGAACCGTTTTTTCCCGGATTGAAATCAGCCATTTGCCCCTCCTTCGTTCAAGGTGATGATCGCGAACATCGCTCCGACCGGATCCTTTACGACCGCGAATCTCCCGACATTCGGGATGTCCATCGGCCCGTTGAGGATCGTCGCACCCAATTCGGCCGCCCGAGCTGCGGTCGCGTCGACGTCATCAACGGCGATGTAGTTGTTGAAGTGCGGAGGCGGCGCGTTCCCGCCGAAGAACTTCGGATCGATCTGGTACATTCCGCCCATCGGATATCCGCCGCCGACGCTGTATTCCTGATATTCCATTGCCGGGTTCGGGTCGTGGCTCTCGTGCATGTGCCAGCCAAAGACGTTCGAGAAGAACGTGCGCGCCGCGGGCAGATCTCCGACGGCGATTTCCGTCCAGCAGAACTGACCGTGTTTCGGCATTCCCTGATTTCCTTCATCCATTTCGTTTTTTCTCCTTTTTCGCTGACCGTTTCGCGCGCGGATTGTAGTCGAGCGCAAGTTCTATCCAATACGAAAGACGCCGGTCGTCGTCGATGTATTCGCCGTCGACGAACGCAAAACCGCGCATTGCGCGTTTCGTAAAGTCCATTTCGCGGACGTCCTCACGCGCAAGGATCTGTTCGTTGAGCGCCGGATCGAATCGAACCATCAGCGTCTCGTCCAGGACGCCGACGCACATCTTGTCATCGACGAGAAAACAAATCCCGCCGAACATGCGTTTTCTTTCAAAAGCGGCACCGGCGGCTTCAAGTCGCGCAGCGACGCGTTGTTCAAGAACCGGATCGTACATTGTTTTCACGTACTACGCTTTCAGCCCCGATTGGTTTCACCCCGGTTTCTTCGGTGATTTCAGCTTTACGAACTCCAGTTTGAAGCCCTTGTCGCCGGTTCCGAGCACATCAACGGACAATTTGTCCGGACCGTTTCGGCGGTAGATCAGTTTTTTTGGGAAATCGTGATCCGGATTTTCAAACTGCAACCTGTCCGGACTCGACTCCGTCAATCTGAAACGAATGGTCGCGCCGTCGTTCTGATTTGCGACCGTTGCAAGATAGTACACGCTACCTTCGATCTCCCGGATCTCGAGTCGTTCGGTGACGACCTCCGCACCGTCCTTCAGCTTGAAACCTCTGCCAGTAAGACTCTGCCCGGCGTAATTCCACGATTCGAAGTCGTCTTTTCCGTCGACTTTCCAGTCACCCGTGAGAATGCTGCGGACCATGTCAAACTCCGTCGTCGCCTTTTGTGCCTGGCCTGTTCCGGAAAGTGCCAGAAGCGCGATTAATAGGACAATCAGTTTGCGGTTCATTATGTCACCTGATTTTCGCTTGTTATTGGAAGAAATTTACTCGACAGAGCGGACGGGAACGTAGTTCAGATAATTCCCGCGCCGACGCGCATAGTCCTTGGGCGTGAATCCCGAAAGTGTCTTGAAATCGTTGATCAAATGTGACTGATCGAAGAATCCGCACTTAAGAGACAAATCGGACCAATCCCTGATCTCCGTCGATTCGATTAATCCCACGGCACGCTGAAAACGCATAAGTTTCAAGTATTGCTTCGGAGTCACGCCAACGTGTCGTTTGAACATCGAAATGAAGTGCTTCTGCGAATAGCCGATCTTCTCGCTCAGGGCACGCATCGACGTCCGATGAGGAGCGTCCGTGATCGTTCCGACAGCGAATTCAACGCAAGGGTTCAGCCCGATCTTCGAGGTCAGATGCCGTACAAGAAACGCCTCGGCCGATAAGAACTTTTCGCGCGAAAGTCGGTGTTCGATCACCTTCTCCCGCAATTCGTCGAACGCGTCACCCCAGACGAGTTCGACGTCAACGACGCGATCCGCGATCTCAGTCATCGGAAACGGCAAAAACGGATAAGCCATACCGCGCCTGAAATTGACGACCATCATCGACGCATCGCCGCCGGTCGGGATGGTGATCGGCTCGGTTCGAAGTCCTGAGAACCACATCTTCCGGCACGCCTGGATCTCAATCAATAAGTCGTTGTCGAAGATGAACTTCGGCTCGTCGTGAAGATCGATCACGAGTTCGACGTTTCCGTCCGGTAAGAACCTCTCCCAGTTGTGGCCGGGATTGTACGACTCATGAAAGATCATGAATTCGACGAATCGGTCGAGTGGCGGACCCGGAATGTATGTCTCGATGATCATTCTGAAAAACCAACAAGTCGGATACGCCGCATTCGGGCGTTACGTTTCAAATCGAGGCCGGACGCAGCCCTTTCGGTAGCTTTGGGACGATCACTTCGTAACTTCGAGAGATCATTCGCTCCCGATCCTCGTCGCTGAACCGATTCGGCTCGGCGCCGGTTATCCACTTGTAGCGACCGACGTAGTGGGCCGGCGCGACGCCGGGCAGCCCGCACATTTCATCGAACTCTTCGTCCGGAACCTTAACAGAATGCCCGCGCCGGGCTCGAAACCGGTCACGCAGAACATCTTGCCGGCGACCATAAAACACAGGTCGTTGCCCCAACTGACCTCCTTGTGCGCTACCGGGCAGCGCGCGACAGAAATCTCTGAGCTTTGCGGTCTACGTCTTACTTCCGACGAAAGCTCGTGCCAACTAACGCGCCGAGCGCCGCGACCACCGGATTCGCTATCAGTACCCAGATCGGCGTTCGCGCCTGAAGCATCGCGTCCCAATTGCCGAGGTTCGGGTCACGAACGCCGGTTGGCGGCGGCGCAAGCATCTCCGGCAAAGTCATCGCGATCCCAAGAACCAAAATGGCGATCGCAAGCCCAGTCCCGACACGCGAATCGGTTCCGATTATCGCCGCGATGAATCCGCCGGCCAAGCCGCAAACGATCATCAAGGCGATGCTCGGGACGACCCAGGTCATTGTCACGTCGAATTTGCCTGGAACAAAGGTCTGCTCGGGACCGAGAAGCAAATAAAGTGCCGAGAAGGTCAGAAACACCATTACGAAATAGCTTACGTAACCAATCATCACGGCGAGTACATTTCTTGCCATCGGTAATCCTCCTGGTTTGCGTTTGTTTGGAGCGCCATCATGTTATTACATTTTGCACGAACCCTAAATTTCCGGCGCTTTACAGAATTCAAGATTTGGCGTAGTTTCTATACAAATTTTTCAAAGGAAGGGTACACCCATGAAATCCATTTTCGACGACGAAGGTTACAACGAGATCCTTTCGCGTCTCGATGCCTTTTCCGTCAACGCCGAGCGCCAATGGGGAAAAATGTCCCATTCGCAAATGCTCGAACATACCGCCCGTGCGCTCGAAATGGCCGCGGGAATCAACCCTCAGCCGCAGAGAATGCTCGGAAAACTCATCGGCTGGATGTTTCGAAGTGATTTTATCGGCGAAAAACCGTTCCCGAAAAGCGCTCCAACCGGACCTGATTTCATCATTAAGGACGACCCGGAGTTCGAGCCGACGCGACTGCGTCTCAGAAAGCTTGTTGTGGATTTTCATACACTCGGCGAACAGGGCGTCGACGGCAATATCCACGGCTTCTTCGGTCGGCTAACCGGACGGGAATGGGGCGTTACGCAATACAAACACATCGACCACCATCTCCGGCAATTCTCAAGCTGACTGCACCGAACGCATTCGGAAACGACGATCATTTTGACGCCGGGATCGTCAGGCGCGCCGCAATCAGTGATACGAAAATCAGCGCCGTGCACGCGATCGGCGGAAGAAACGTAAAATAACCCATCACAGCGAAACATATCCCGAAAATCACGAGATCGATGTTGAGAATACCCCGCATCGTCCCATCGGGGGTCTGTTTCCGCAAGAGATAAAAGAGCGTGATCCCACCCAACACGCAAAGAAGCGTGAAGCACGAACTGAGCGCGGTAAACAGGTTCGAGAAACTCGGATGAAAACCGGCGCCCGCGTCGATCCTGTAGTTCGTCATCAGATCGAGCATCTGCCGCTCGGTGTCGTTCTGCGGCTGGCTTGTGACGAACAGGCTCGTCCCATGCAAAATGCCCGTGACTATCATCAAAACGGCCGCAACTTTTGTCCAAAACTTGAAACTCTTCATATTTCGCAAAATCCAACTATTCCGCCCGAAACGGCGGTACACTATGCGGTCTGATCGATGCCACCCGATTTTTGGGACTATTCCGCCGCCGGTTTGTGCATGACGCCGAGAACAAATCCGACGACCCCGCCGGAGATCCCTCCGAGAACCGTCGAACCGATCACATCCGAAATCGGAGGAATGTAGTTCTTGGACAAGTTCATGAACGCTATGAACATTAATTGCACACTCAATGCAAACAGGAACCAGATGATAGCGCCTGCCTGAGCGCCCGTGGCAAACGTTCGGATGCCGGCCCATTTCTCGTAGATATAGGCCAACAAGAACCCGGAAACAAGATTCCCAAGCGCGAGCGGCACGAACATCGGCGGATCGTTCACCAAACCTGGATAAACGTTCATATTCGGACGCATGAGCATCGGATCGAGTACCAGTCCGTAGATCAGAAAACCGAATGCGAACATGGCGACGCCACCGGCGACGGCCGCGGCCAAAAGTCGAGTGATCATTTCGAATCCTCCTTCGTTTTGAGATCGAACTGCGAAACTGCTGATTGTGGGCTTAACGCCAGAAAAATATACCAAGAACAGGCGCTTGTCAATTTGTTTTCTCCGAGAGCCTCTGCCGAAGAAAACGAAACATGGCGGTGCTTCGGCACAATTCCAACGCCCGGCGAAAGTCCGTCTCGGCTTCTTCCGACCGATTCAGTTCAAGGAGAAATTCTCCTCGCGTGATATGGAAATGCGCGTAGTCGGACAGCGGTTCCCGAAGCGGTTCCAGTTGATCGACCGCGGATCGCGGACCGTGGACCTTCCAGATCGCGATCGCCCGGTTCAGGGCGACGATCGGCGAGTGCCGGAAATCAAGCAGGCGGTCGTAGCATTCGACGAGCCGAACCCAGTCGGTCCCGTCAAACGAACCGCTCACCGCGTGTATCGAAGCGATCTCGGCTTCGACATGGTAGGGCGACAAATCATTCCCGGACGCCGATTTCGCGAGCTGCCGAAGTCCCGCCGCCAAAAGCCTTTGATCCCAGCGCGATCGGTCCTGTTCGTCCAACCTCAGAACATCGCCGTTTTCGTCGAAACGGGACGGCAGTCTCGCGGTTTGAAGGAAGAAGAGCGCGAGCAGCGCATGTGTTTTCGGAACTCCCGTGACCGGATGATTTGCGAGAATCTCGGCAAGTCTTATCGCCTCAAAACACAGATCGTTACGAATCGGCAGTTCACCGTGCGAGGTGCTGTAACCCTCGCTGAACATAAGGTAGACCGCTCTGAGCACCGCTTCCAGCCGTTCCGGAATTGCGGACGGCGGCGGAATTCCGAGCCGCGTTCCGCGCAGCCGGCCTTTGGCGCGCGTCAAGAGTTTTGCGATCGCTTCAGGTTTGGCAAGAAAAGCGGCCGCGATCTCGATGACCGAAAAGCCGCCGATTTCCCTTAGCGTTAGCGCGACCCGCGAGTCAGGCGAGATCCGCGGATCGCAGCAGGCGAACATCATGCGGAGGGTGTCTTCGGCGAGTTCGTCGTTGAACCGGACATCGATGGTCTCATTCGAAACGACAGCGAGATCATCGAAGCTGTCGGATTTCTGCTCGCGCCGGAGTTTGTCGATCAGCGAATTTCGCGCGACCTTGATCAGCCATGCCTCCGGTTTGTCCGGGATGCCGTGAAAGGGCCAGACCCTGAGCGCCTTGATCATCGAATCCTGGATCGCGTCTTCGATGAGATCGATCTTCTCGAGTCCGAACGAATTTGCGAGAATGGCCGTCATCTTCCCCGAACTGCGCCGGAAAAGATGATCGACCGATTCGTTCGCGACCGGATCACTCTGTGGGTTCGATCTCGCGGAGCTCAATTCGTCCTCCGTAGGTCAGGTGCGGGCAGGTGCGTGATATCTCGACCGCTTCGTCGTAATCCGCGGCCTTGATCATAAAGAATCCGCCGATGACCTCTTTCGCTTCGGCGAACGGACCGTCGGTGGCGCGAAAATCGCCGTCTGCGTTCGTCAGGATGCGTCCGCCTTCGTCGCGCAGTTTCTGTCCACCGACAAGCTTTCCGGCTTCGGCCACGCGTCGGCTCCACGACTTGTATTCGAAAATGATCTTTTCGATCTCTTCGGGCGACATTTCCATCGCTCCCGTAGTCGATTCATGAAGGATCAGCATGTAATCAGGCATTTGTTAGTTCTCCTAGTCGTTTATTTCGGATCGCACTCGGCGGTTCCAGCAGTATGACGAACGAGACGCGCGAAAAAGGACATCGCATTTGGGAATTGGGATTTGGGATTGCGGATTTGTTTGGAGTTCCGCCTTCAGGCGGCCCGGTCCGCGAACTTTCGGGATTTCAAAATTGACGATTGAACTGCTTTCAAATCCGCAATCCCAAATCCGAATTCCCAAATTCACTTAAGGTATTTCTTGCCCTTGATCTTTTCGGGCAAAAGGCTTTCGTCGGTATACGGATCGTAGTTCTCGCCGTATTTCAGTTCTTTCATCAGTTTCGTCGGAGCGTTTCGGATCTGCAAAGGAATCGGCAGATTTCCGAACTTCTTCACATCTTCCGATGCGGCGCGCAGAGCGTTGTAGGCGCTGCGGTCCTTTTTGCAGTTGGCGAGATACGCGACGCCGTGGGCGAGGTTGATCGCCGCTTCGGGAATGCCGACGGTCTCGACCGCGCGGAACACGGCGTTGGCAACTACCAGCGCCGTCGGCACCGCGAGCCCGATGTCTTCCGACGCGAAGATCACCATTCGCCGCGCGATGAACTTCGGATCCTCGCCCGACTCGATCATCCGCGCCAGATAATACATCGCGGCGTCCGGCTGGCTGGCGCGCATCGATTTGATGAACGCGCTGATGGTGTTGTAATGCTCCTCGCCCTTCTTGTCGTAGCGAAGGTACGACTGCGCCGCTTGCTTGAGCGTCCCGACGGTGACCTGATCATAAAGTTGGATCGTATTTTCGATCATCGTCACCACCTGCCGCGCGTCGCCGTTGGCCATCTCGATGAGCCATTCGCGGGCTTCCTCATCCATTTCGACGCCGGTCCGTCCGATGATCTGGCGCATCTCTTCTGGACCGTGTTCCTTGAGCACGAAAACACGCATCCGCGACAAGAGCGCGGCGATCACCTCAAAGCTCGGATTCTCGGTCGTCGCTCCGACGAGCGTCAGTTCGCCGCTTTCGACGTACGGAAGCAAGAAATCCTGCTGCGCCTTGTTGAACCGGTGGATCTCGTCCAGAAACAGTACGCGCGGTCGCGCCGATGGCGTTTCGACGATCTTGCGGATTGCATCCTTGCCGGCCGAAACGGCTGAGAGTTCGTGAAATTCGGCGTCGAGCGCGTGCGCGTAGATGCGTGCGAGCGAGGTCTTTCCGGTGCCGGGGCCGCCCCAGAGAATGAAGGAGAAGACGTGCCTTTGCTCGATCGCGCGCCGCAGCGGCTTGTCCTCGCCGACAAGGTGCGGCTGGCCGACGAAATCGTCGAGCGTCGCGGGCCTGATCCTGTCTGCGAGCGGCTGCATGCGTTTATGTTAGTTCCGAACTGAACGTTCGGGCAAATGATTCCCTGGAAGCGCGTTTTCGCCGCAGTTTGTGGGGAAGTTTCGATGATGTCACAATCACGTCCTATTCACATGAAACCAGGAGATCGATTCATATGTCCAAAAAGACGATCGTTTGCATTTTGCTCTTTGTCTTTGGCGTTCAGGCGCAGCAATCCGACTGGCCAACCGCATCGGCGAAATCGGTTGGGCTTGATGCAAAAGCTCTTTCGCAGTTCGATTCTGAGATCGCCGCCGGGAAGTTCGGAAATGTCGACGGCCTGACGATTGTCCGCCGCGGAAAGCTGGTCTTTGACAGGCGTTACGAGCACGACTACGCAAAGATCTATGGCGAAGACGCCAAGAAAGAGAGTCCGCTGAATGCGGGGGATATCAGCGGTCCGTACAACTATTACAACTCTTGGTGGCACCCCTGGTATCAGCGTGGAGAACTGCATAGCCTGCAGTCTGTTTCGAAGACGATCACTTCGATCATCTTCGGCGTCGCAAGAAAACGCGGTGACATCCCCGAGATCGACACCCCGGTCCTGAAATACTTCGATGAGTCCAAACTTCGAAACGTGGACGATCGCAAGCGGCGCATGACCATTCGTCATTTGCTGACGATGTCTGCCGGCCTCGACTGGAACGAGGGCCTGCCGTACTCGGACCCGAACAATACGGGCACTCAAATGGAAGCGTCGCCCGATTGGGTCGAGTATACGATCAACCGGCCGATGGCAAATGAGCCGGGCAGCACGTTCGCCTACAATTCCGGCGCGACCCAGATATTGGCTCATGTCTTTCGGGTCGCCACGGGAATGGATATCGAGGAATACGCGGTCCGCAATCTTTTTGGCCCGCTCGGGATCAAGCATTTTTTTTGGAAGCGGTCGCCAAGCGGGCTGGTCGACGCCGAGGGCGGGGTTTACATGCGTCCGCGCGATGTCGCCAAGCTTTGGCAGCTTTTTCTGAACGGCGGCAAGTGGAATGGAGCTCAGATCGTTTCTCCGGAATGGGTCAAGGATTCGGTATCGCCGCACATGGACCTTGGGCCCAACGCAAAGTACGGCCTGAAATGGTGGCTTTATCCGTATGGCAAGGACAACAAGTTCACCGCCTGGAGCGGCAACGGTTTTGGCGGGCAGTTTCCGATCGTTCTGCCGGAATACGACATCGTCTTTGTTGTCACCGCCTGGAACGTGACGGGCCCGACGCTCCGGCCCCGCGATTCGATTCCCCGCATCGTGGGTATGGTCGTTGACGGTCCGAAGTAGTCCGTCGCGATTTACTTCAAGGGACTAGGAGATTTCGAGTTGTTCTCATTGGCCAAGATGTTTCTGGCGGGTTTCTTCGATCATTTTGATCCAAAGTCGAAGAGTGAGATCTTCGCGATCTTCGTTCTTTACTTGATACCGCACTTCGTCGTGATATCGGTTTTCGAGAACGGACGTGTCCAGGGCGAGCGCTTTTGCGAGGTACTCGACATCCTCGCGGTCTCTGCTAATGTTTCGTTCGATCTTCGAGAGAATGAGGTCATAGGGATCCATCGCAAAAAGGCGGATTCGCTCAAAGCAGCCTGGATACATCTCTTTGAGTCTCTCGGCATAGTTTTCGGGAATTATCGCGACGCCGACAGGATCCAGATAGATATTGTGCCTTCTGTACAGATCTGAACCGAGTCCTGCAAACTCAATGAGTTCGTCGTTGCGTTGGATGAGGGTCAAAAAGTCCACGTCAGAAGTTGACCGTTCCGAGCCATATTCCTGCGTCACGACAAAACCTCCCAAACAGTGAAAGTGGTGCTCCTCACTCAAAAAGGCGTCAATTTCTCGTAAGAATCCGTACCATGGTTCAGGTGGTAGCATAATAATCCCGATTTAGGTGCTGCGGTGAAAGGTCCGTCAAGAGGTTCCAGTGTTTTGCTTCTTCGGGGCGTTGTGTTTTTAGCCACTCCCGTTCAGCACGCGTCATTGTTTCTTTGCACAGTGTTTCTTCCTTTGCGAGTTTTGAGCCTTCCAGTCTGGCTTCGACTGATTCCAGTATTAGCGCGGCATTGTGATTTCCGCACCGCTCGGCCATCCTCTTGGCGACGTTGGTTACAAAGCCCAGCCGATTCTGGAGATCAAACACCTTGGCTGTCTTAACGACGTTGCTCCAATCCAATTCCGGAAACGTGAAAAGCAACCAAGGAAGTGCCTCGACCAAACGGGCGTCACGGCTGGCGGAATTGAGAGCCGAAAGAAGAACGTCTGCTGGATTCTTCGGACCGGAAGGCTTCCAGTGAGAGAAGCCTGGATATCCCAGTCGTGCAAGTTCCGCCGTCAATCGTTCATCGGATACTTTGCCAACTTTGTAATCCTTGAACCTGGCCGGTAATTCTGTCGGACTTGCATTGAGCTTCTTAACCAGCTTCTGTTTCAGCGACTCCGTGAGACGCCGCTTGTTGCTTTCGACTAAAGAAAGGCAGGTTTGTGATACACCCAGACGTTGCGACGCTTGTTTCTGCGTGAGGCCGCATTTCACTCGATATTCTTTTAACTCATCTCCGGTCATATATTTGTGTATTATAATATTACATATGTGTAATATTCTATTGAATCATTGGCCGGAATGTCAAGAGTTTTTCTTTTCTGCTTGATTTTCCTCTCAATCCCTGTTATATTCCATAATGTTCCAAAATAGTCCAGTTTGGTCCACGATGAAAGAAAAGCAACTGTACAAGTTCATCAAGGAGACAATCGAACGCCATGGCGAGTCGCCGACGGTCGATGAGATGACGAAGGCGCTTGGGCTGAACTCCAAATCGGCGCTTTACCGGAACCTGAACGCGCTCGAGGCGGAAGGGTTTATCAGGCGGCGAAAGGGATGGCGCGGCGTGGAACTCGCCGGCGAATACGACGCGGACGAGTCGGAGTCGACGGTGCAGATTCCGCTGCTCGGTCTGGTCGCCGCCGGCAACCCGATCGAGGCGGTGCTCGTGCCTGAATATCTTAACGCTCCGCGCGACATGCTGCGGCCGGGAAGCGATCACTTTGCGCTGCGCGTGATCGGCGACAGCATGATCGACGAGAAGATCGTCGAGGGCGACCGGATCGTCGTGCGGGCAACGCCGACGGCGAACAACGGCGACATCGTCGTCGCGCTCGTCGACGGCCGCGACGCGACGGTGAAAACGTTCAAGGTTGTCGGTGACAAGGTCCATCTGATCCCGGCCAACAGCCGGTTCAGAACGATCGTTGTCGATGCGGATCGCGTCACGGTGCAAGGGGTCGTGGTCGGACTGCTCCGGTATTTCTGATTTGGGAATTGTGATTTGGGATTGCGGGAATTGACTGGAGCGCAAGCGTCCCGCTTGCATGAGCGCGGAGCGCGAACGTTCGGAGGCCGCCGGTTCGGAGTTCCGCGTTTACGCGGCTGGTCACGGAACTGACTGGAGCGCGAGCGTCCCGCTTGCATGAGCGCAAAGCGCGAACGTTCGGAGGCCGCCGATTCGGAGTTCCGCGTTTACGCGGCTGGTCACGGATTGCCGATCTTTCCGATTGGCCTTTTTGAGATCTGAAATTTGAGATTTGAAATCAGGTAATTTCGAGATCGGGACTGGAGCACAATCCAATTTCGGAATTGGGAATGCGGATTTCGGATTGGCTTTGAAATTGCAGATTTGAAATTTGAAATCAGGCGGACCTGAACTCAGCGGGCCTAACGTAAGGCCGGCATAAACTCACTTTAGAGGGAAAACACAATGAAGTACTCACGCTTTGAAGATCTTCCGGTTTGGAATGCCGGAGTTGAGTTCGCGCTTGCGATCTTTGAATTCATCGAGAAAAACGACAGCCTGTTTCGCGGTTTGGGCGACGTCAGGAGTCAGTTGCAGCGCGCGGCCATATCGGTTTCGAACAACGTCGCCGAAGGGTTCGAGCGGGGAACGACAGCTGAATTGATCAGCTTTCTTTACATTGCCAAGGGATCATCCGGAGAAAGTCGGTCGATGCTTTGCATGTGTGAGCGGGTCCCGAGATTTGCGAATCACAAATCTGAAATTTCAAATCTCAAACTGCGGGCCGAGGGAGTCGCCAAACAACTAAGCGGTTGGCTCGAGTCACTGAAGAGCAGCCCGATCAAAGGTCAGAAATTTCTGACCGATACCGAGCGGTCGAGACTGAAAAGAATCCGGGAGGACAAGGAATTCAAGGAACTGTTGCAACGGGTGATGCGCGGAGAAAAGGTCGATTGGGAGAATCTGGACTGATCCCGGATCTGGAAAGTGGGATTAGCGACTTGGGGAATTTCGGATTGATCTTTTTGAGATCTGAGATCTGAGATCGGGACTGGAGCACGAGCGTCCCGCTTGCATGAGCGCGGAGCGCGAACGTTCGGAGGGCCACCGGTTCGGAGTTCCGCGTTTACGCGGCTGGTCACGGAACTGACTGGAGCGCGAGCGTCCCGCTTGCATGAGCGCGGAGCGCAAACCATTTCGTAATTGGGAATACGGATTGGGGACTGGTTTAAGCCGCGAAGCGGCAGTTGAGTTTAGCCGTGGATTTCAATCCACGGACGAAGCGGATTTCACAATGCACGTCGCGAGAGCGACGTCTGAGTCCGCACAACCTGACTTCGAATCACATTCCCAATTGGTACGGCGCAGGGCATGCCGTCACGCCGGAAGAAGATCGGTTCGGGTACGCCGGTCTTCTTCTGCGGGGATTTCCCGTCTTTGAAATTCGGATTTGGGATGCGCGATCGGGAATTTCACGCGCCAAGCGTGGGTTGATTGTCAGACCGCAAAGTCTCGGGGTCTGGAATCTGTAATCCTTGGAATCTTTGGAATCTTTGGAATCTGGAATCTTGGAATACTGATCCGAAATACCATGGCTCTAGCGTTGGTAAAAAGCGCCTCGCAACTGCGGGAAGAACATCGTGTCTCCCGCGAGTTCGTCGAGCAATTCGGACTCAGACTGCAGCGCGGCGGCGTCTCGGAAATCTGCGGCGCCGCGAGCTCGGGCAAGACCGCGCTGGCGATGGCGTGCCTCGCGACGCTGACCCACAGCGGCGAGATCTGCGCGGTGGTCGACGTCTCCGACAGCTTCAATGCCGAGGCCGCACGCGACAACGGCCTGCTGCTCGAGAACGTCCTCTGGATCAAATGCGGCGGCGACATCGAAAAATCGTTCACCGTCGCCGACTACCTCGTCCAAGCGAAGGGTTTCGGGGCGATCTGGCTGAACCTGAACTTCGTCCCGCGCCGGCAGCTCGTGCAGATTCCGAGTTCGTTCTGGTACCGCTTCCGGACCGGCGTCGGGACCGGGCAAACGCTTCTCATCGTCACCGTCCGCGAACCTTTGCTCGGATCGGCCTCGAGCCAGTCTTACACCGTCTCGCGGGCGCGTGCCGTCTGGAACGGACTCGGACGATTCAAGCTTTTGCGCGAGTTTTTCATTGATCTCAACAGCCGCAAACCGCTGTCGACAAGGCCAGTAATGACGCGCATCACGCAAAATTATGTCTAGACTTTATGCCTGCATTATCAGCGACTCCGAAAGGCCCGACCTTGTCGCGATCGCCGAAAGCTTCGCCTACCGTATCGAGTGGCTCGGCGACGGCGTGTTGTTCGAAACGAGCGGGCTCGAAAAGCTGATCGGGACGCCGGAGGCGATCGTCGCGAAGATCTCCGAAGCACTCGCCGCTGCCGCCATCAAAGGCAACGTCGCCGTCGCCGAAAATGCAGCTTCGGCAATGCTCCGGGCACGTAGTCGGCGCGGCGCTGCGGTCGTCACCGACGAGCGTCTGAACCGGCTTCCGGTTCGCTCGCTCGGAATCGAGAACGACACGCTCGACGTGTTCAGTGCGCTCGGATTCGCGAGCCTCCGCGATCTCAAACGAGTTCCCGAACATGAACTGATCGCGCGCTACGGCCCGGAATTCCGCGCCGTCCTCGATCTCGTCAACAACAAGGGAAAGTACGTCCTCACCCCGAACCTGAAGCAAGAATTCGTCAACTGGCGCTACCCGCTCGACTTTCCGGTGCTCGATTTCGAGCAACTGATCTTCATCGTCCGCCACGGACTCGAACGGGTCTTCGAGGAGACCGACAGGTACGGACTCCGGACCGAGCGGCTCGGCATCACGCTTGGGCTCGAGAGCGGCACGACGCGCGACTACGAGATCAAGGTTTCTTTCCCGACGCTCGACATCAAGTTCTGGTCGAAGATCATCAGTCTCCGCATCAACTCCGACCCGCCGCCCGAGGGCATAACGTCGGTCGAGGTGACGTCGCATTTCACACGACCGCGAACGGCGCAAAAGAGCCTGTACGCGACGACCAGCCTCGAGCCGGAAAACCTTTTGCTGACGGTGACAAAGATCAAGAAGCTGATCGGCGACGAGAACGCCGGCGTCCCGGTCGTGCTCGATCAGAGGCTGAGCCGCGGGTTCACGCTCGACGCCGACAAACTGCCGGCCGGGACGGAGTCGAAGACCGCCGCGGAGATCCGGCCGCACATCCATCTGAGCTATTTCGATCCGCCGCTCGCGGCCGAAGTCGTCGTCAGTCAAAAGCGATTGATGTACATCCGCACCGCGAAATTCTCGGGGAAGGTGGTCGAGTACGGCGGCATCTGGATTCAGTCCGCGCAGTGGTGGAACGCCGCCAACTGGAAAACGGAGGAATGGGACGTCGAACTCGAGAACGGCGGCGTATATCAGATCTCCCGGGCCGGCAACGATTGGTTCGTCACGGGAGAATATGATTGATTTGCGATTTTCGATTTTGGATTTGCGATTGAATCGTCAATCAGCGTGCGGAGTACGCGCCTTGACGATAGCACCAGGTGAAGGCGAAGCCGAACCTGGTGTTGGGACGAACCGCGGTCCACGGAGCGTGTGAAACACGCGATGTCGAACCAAGAGCAACTGAGACGCGTGTTTCACACGCTCGTGATCAGATTCCACACCACGTTTCGCTGCGCACCACATGGTGCTATCGAAACGACGCGTGCTCTGCACGCTCACCATCCTTGGAATCCTTGGAATCTGGAATATCGACATTGATCACGCCCGAAGGCGTAACTCATACGAGTACTCGGATCCTGAAATCCTGAAATTTGAAATGTCTTTCTGCGAACTTCACACACGCTCGGCCTTCAGCTTTCTGGCATCGGGATCGCTACCGGAAGATATTGTCGGCGCCGCCGAACAGCTCGGCGTCGGAACCATCGGATTGCTCGACCGCGACACCGTTTCGGGCGCCGTCCGGTTTCATCTCGAAGCCAAGGAAAAGGGACTCAGGGCGATCGTCGGTGCAGAGATCACGATGGAGGACGGGAGTCTTCTGCCGCTCCTTCCGATCTCCATCCGCGGCTACCAAAACCTCTGCAAGCTGATCACGACGATCAAGCTCCGCGCCAAAAAGGGCGAGCATTTCGCCTTTCGCGAGGATATCGAGACCTACTCGAAGGACCTCATCTGCCTGACCGGCGGCGAGGACGGATTCTTGCACTCGCAGATCAGGCAACACCGCGGACTCGAAGCGATGGCATGGCTTCAATACGTCTTCGGCGAACGCCTCTACGCCGAGCTTCAGCGCCATTACCTTCGTCACCAGGAAGACCTCAACCAGTCGGTCGTGAGCTACGCGCACAAGCTCCGCGTTCCGCTTTTTGCTAGCAACGGCGCCTACTACGCGAACCGCGCCGACCGCCAACTCTTCGATGTCTTCACGTGCATCAAGAACCACGTAACGATCGACAACGCCGGCCGCCTTCTTTCCCGAAACGACGAACGCCGGATCAAATCCGCGGCAGAAATGCTCCGCCTGTTCGGCGACTTTCCCGAAGCTGTCGGACGCACCGAAGAGATCGCCGCGCGAATCAGTTTCTCGATGGACGACGTCGGCTACACCTTTCCCGAATATCCCGTGCCGTCCGGCGAAACGATGGATTCCTTGCTTCGCAAACTTTCGGAAAAAGGTGCCGTCTGGCGATACGGTTCGATCACACCGATCGTCCGCGAAAAGCTCGAAA
>JAKQII010000349.1 GCA_029557535.1 Acidobacteriota bacterium | reverse complement strand
TTTCGGCGTGAATGAAGATCTGCTCCTCGCCCTTCTTGTCCTCGAACCGAAGCTCGTTGAAACCGCCGCCGCCCTTCGACGAATTTGTCTTGATGGTCGCCTTGGTCTTCTCGTCAGGCAAGGTGTACGGCGGCATCGTCTGCGGGTTGTAAACGCAACCGACGATGATCGGCTGGTCCGGATCGCCCTCCAGAAAGTTGACGATGACCTCCATTCCGATGCGCGGGATGAACGTCGTCCCCCACTTGTTGCCGGCCCACATCTGGGCGACGCGAACCCAGCATGAACTGGTTGAATCGACCTGCCCGACGCGGTCCCAATGAAACTGGACCTTCACCCGACCATACTTATCGGTGAAGATCTCCTCGCCCGAGGGGCCGACGACGAACGCCGTCTGGCTGCCCTCCACTTTCGGTTTCGCCGTCTTTCGCGGCGGACGGTACTGCGGTGCGCCGGCGCCGTGCTTGATGCACCTGAACTTGTTTGAATAGGATCGCTCGGACTGGTCGTCGGTGATATAGGTCGGATTCTGTTCGGCCTGGTGACTGACCCGTGTGACCACGTAGACGCCGTTCTCCGTCGAAACAGGGTGGTCGGTCAGACTGAACTTGTAGCCCGACGTCAACGACGAACAATCGCTGACGCCATTGAGAACCCGAACCTGGGAGTCGAGCATATTGACCATGTTCGTCACGGTCGCCGCGCGATCGCTGAATACCTTGTTGAGTTCTCTTGACGGCTCGCCGCCCGAAGCGTCGATCCCGTCGTATTTGCGCCCATATCCGCCGGGGTAGTCGTACAGCTCAAGCTTCTGGTTGTCGCCGAGACTGAACCCGCTCTCTTGTGAAAGGTCGAGTTTGTTCGTGGGAAGCTGAAAGTTGAAATCCCACAAACTGACCTTTCCCGTCTGGTATTTGTGATTGGTCTTCCAGGCGCTGATCGTCGTTATGAAGTCCTCGTTGCCGCCCATGTATCCCGCAAAGAACGGTATCGAACTCTTGGACGGACAATCGGGATGCGATTGCGGCGTATCCGCCACGATCAGCTTGTGCTTGCCGTCCTTGTGCTCGAAGAAGTAGTAGATCCCCTCTTCTTCCATCAGACGCGACGCGAAATCAAAGTCGGACTCGCGGTACTGAACACAGTAGTTCCGCTTCTCGTACGTCCTCTGAACCTGATACGAAACCTCGAATCCGGAGAAGATCTCCCGAAGAATGTCGGGAACGGACAGATTTTGGAATATCCGGCTATTGATGCGTTGGGTGAGTATCCAGACATGCGGAACGATCGTCGCGTTGTAGAACGAAAATCGAGTGTCGCGATAACCCTGCGAGAAGCGATTGACGATTCCGGTGAACTCACGCAGCGTTCCGTCTCGCTGGTCAAATGCGACGGTGACGGCCTGTCCGATTATCCCGGCCGGATCGACCGCCGTCGGTCGCGTATCGGCTTCGGCCTCTTCGTGCAGGAGTTCGACCTCGAACTTGAAGAGATACGACAGTCCTTCCTCTGCCTCGAACTTGTTGATCAGCAGGAAGTCCTTCCCGAGCGGGGTGTAGATGGCCATCAGCCTGCCGTCTTGTGTCGTCGCCATATTACCCGTAGAAAAATGTAGAAATCAGTGGCCGGAGTCGGGATCCGAAAACCCAAATCATTGAAAAATCGAACGTTGATTGTCCGCTATATTATGCCCAGCCGAACGCCAAGTCAAACATTTCGCCTGCGCCGCCCTCGGGGAAATCCAAACTTGTAACGCCACCGAGGTTTATCTATCATTCAGGAATCCGTTCCGTTCGCGACCAGTCCGGCACCGATCCTCGAGATCGGACCTGCCCGACCGATATTTTTATGAAACGAATTTTTCTGATCGACTCGATGTCCCATATTTTCAGGGCGTATTTCGCCCCGATGGGAATGCGCCAGGAACCGCTCCGCAACTCGCACGGTCAAGTAACGCAGGCCGTGTTCGTCTTCACGAACATGCTAAGAAAACTGATTTCGGACGAAAAGCCCGATTACATAGCCGCGGTTTTTGATTCCCCGGAAAAGACGTTTCGTCACGAGTCTTTTGCCGATTACAAGGCAAACCGGGCAGAAATGCCCGACGATCTCGCCGCGCAGATCCCTTATATCATCCGCGTCTGCGAAGTGCTCAACATCCCGATCCTTCGGGTTCCCGGTTTCGAGGCGGACGATATCATCGGAACTCTCGCCAAAAAAGCCGCTGAACAAAAGATCCGATCGGTCATCGTCTCTAACGACAAGGACCTGTGCCAGCTGGTACACGATCCGTTGGTCGTCTGCATGCGCCAGAACTCGCAGAATCTGAAGCGCAAGGTCCCGGTTCCGCCGATCGAATACTGCGACGAAGCCTGGGTACAGAACAAGTTCGGAGTGCCGCCCTCGAAGATCATCGATCTGCTCGGTCTCATGGGAGACTCGATCGACAACATTCCCGGCGCGCCGGGAATCGGCGAAAAAGGAGCATTGAAACTGGTCCTCGAATTCGGATCGGCCGAAGGCGCGATGGCAAACGCCGAAAAGGTCTCGCACAAGACCTATCGCGAATCGCTCCAAAACAATCAGGAGATCATCCGCCAGTCGCTCGAACTGGCGACGATCCATACAGAAATGGATCTCGAACTCGATCTCGACGCACTGAAGGCGAAAGATCCGAACCGCGCCGACGCCTACGCGCTGTTCCGCGAACTTGAGTTCTCGAACCTGATGCGCGAGTTCGCCGATTCCGCGCCGCTCATCTCCGCGACCGCTTCGGCGGATGATTCCGACGCCGGTGCGGAGCGACGATACGATCTCATTACAACTCGCGCCGAGCTCGACAAACTTGTCCGGCAGCTTTGGGAAACTGAGTTTTGGTCGTTTGAGGCCGACCGGTCGAATTCGGATGATAAGGCCAGCAGCTTCGACATGCTGCCGCCGGTCGGAGTGGCGATCGCGACTGCCGCCGGCGCGTCTCACTACGTTGATCTCGAGCACTTCGCCGAGGGCCGCGACGTTGCCGCCGGCTCGCTGCGCGACATCCTCTCGAACGGATTTCTCGACAAGGTCACGCACGATCTCAAATCGCAGCTCGCGTCCCTGACAAAACTCGGGATCACGCCGGAACAGGTCGTCGACGACACGATGATCGCCGCGTACGTGATCGATTCCGGCCGCAAGACCGATCTCGAAAGTCTCGCGCAGTTCAACCTCGCGATCGAGGGCGTTTACGAGGTTCCCGACGGTTGGTCGAAGTCTCAATACGCGGCTGCCGAACGCGCGGATTACGCGTTCCAACTGGCGCCGAAATTCCGCCGCAAGATCATCGAGGACAAGCTTGAGAAGGTCTATGCGGAGATCGAGGTCCCGCTGGTGCGCGTGCTTTTCGACATGGAGGTCGCCGGGATGAAGGTCGATGTCGAGGCGCTCAGAAGTTTCTCGGAATTCGTCACCGAGGAACTCGAGTCGATCAGCGCGAAGATCTTCGGGATCGCCGGTCACGAGTTCAAGATCAACTCGCCGAAACAGGTTGGCGAGGTCCTGCAGGAGCTGAACATCGAGACCGGACGCAAAACGGCGACCGGGCAGATCTCGACATCGAAGGACATCCTCGCCGAACTCGCCGAAACCTATGAGATCGCCCAGCTGATCATCGACTACCGCGAGCTCGACAAGCTCAAAGCGACCTACTCGGACGTGCTCCCGACGCAGATCGCGTCCGACGGCCGGATCCACGGAAAATTGAACCAGACCGTCGCCGCGACGGGACGCCTGTCATCGACCGATCCGAACCTTCAGAACATTCCGGTCCGCACGGAGCTTGGTCAGGTGATCCGCCGGGCGTTTATTCCCGAGGCCGGGAACAAGCTCATTTCGGCCGACTATTCGCAGCTCGAACTGCGGATCCTGGCGCACATCACGCACGACCCGGTGATGATGGAAGCGTACGGGAAGGGAGAGGACATTCACGCCAAGACCGCGAAACTGGTTTTCGGCGCGACCACGCCGGAGGACATGAAGGAGAAAAGGCGGCTGGCGAAGATCGTCAATTTCGGGATTGCGTATGCCGTCGAGGCGTTCGGACTGTCACAGCGCGTGGGCATCTCGCGGTCCGAGGCGAAGGAAGTTATCCAGAATTATTACAACACTTACAAGGGCATCAAGAAATTCATGGACGAGACGCCCGAGGTCGCCCGCGAGCAGGGATATGTGACGTCGATCTTTGGTCGCCGCCGTTATTTTCCGTCGATCAACGACCGAAACTACGCGATCCGTTCGCGGGCCGAACGCGAAGCGATCAACATGCCGATCCAGGGCAGCGCGTCCGACATCGTGAAGATCGCGATGCTCAAGGTCGATTCGGCTCTGAGACGGGAAAAACTCCGGACTAAAATGATCATGCAGGTTCACGACGAATTGCTTTTCGAGTCGCCGGTGGATGAAGTCGACCGCGTCGTTGAGATCGTTAAGCATGAGATGGAATCTGCGGTGAAGCTCGACATCCCGCTGATCGCGGAGGTCGGCTTCGGCGACAACTGGATGAACAGCAAATAGGCCGGATTTTC
>JAKQII010000328.1 GCA_029557535.1 Acidobacteriota bacterium | reverse complement strand
CGTGGGCCTGATGGTATTGCCGCCGTACGTCTACCGCGGTGACTGGCGCGAGATGAAGTTTCACATCGGCGAAGTATTCAGGTCGACGCCCCTGTCGTGCATGCTTTACAACAATCCGATCGCCTACGGAACCGATTTTCTGCCCGAACAGATCGCCGAGCTTGCGGCTGATTTCGAGAACTTCCATGCGGTCAAAGAATCGAGTGCCGACGTCCGCCGCGTAACGGCGATCCGCGCGTTGACGGGTGACCGTTTGAAGATCTTCGTCGGTGTCGACGACGTGATCGTCGAGGGCATCGACGCAGGCGCAACCGGCTGGATCGCCGGGCTCGTCAGCGCGTTCCCGAAGGAGTCCGTCGATCTGTTCAATTTCGCAATGAACGGCGAAACGGAGAAAGCGCTTGAACTTTATCGATGGTTCCTCCCGCTGCTCCGGCTCGACACCGTCCCGAAGTTCGTTCAATTGATCAAACTCGTTCAGGAAAAAGTCGGGATGGGAAACGCTCGCGTGCGTCCGCCGAGACTTGAACTGACCGGATCCGAACTGAATGAAACGCTGTCGCTGATCGACGAGGCATTGCGGACACGGCCTGCGTGACGATCGGTGGTCTGTTCAGCGGCGCGCTACTGCGCGACGAAATCGGTTGCGGTAGGGATTTCACCACATGGGCATAGAGCAGACATAGGAAGCATCTGAATCTGATCGACTCTCGACTTAGGATATTAACAATGACGTTGCAAGGAACTTCAATCATCGGATTCGGACGCGGCGAGATCGGCGGCGCCACGTTCACGGCGTTCGATCCTTCGACCGGCGAAGCCGTCGGACCCGAGTTTCACAGCGCCAGCGTCGCGGAACTCGAAAAGGCATGCGATCTCGCCGCCGCCGCCCGACTCGCGTTCGGCAACTTGCCCGGAAAGGATCGCGCGCAATTTTTGCGGCGCATCGCCGACAACATCGAAGGACTCGGCGATACGCTGCTTGAGCGCGCATCGCTCGAAACCGGACTGCCGACGGCCCGCTTTGCCGGCGAGCGCGGCCGGACATGTTTTCAGCTTCGCATGTTCGCCGATCTCATCGAACAAGGCGACTGGGTCGACGCCCGGCTTGACTCGCCGGATCCCGAACGACAGCCGGTCCCGAAGCCGGACGTTCGTTCGATGCTGAGACCGATTGGCGCCGTCGCTGTCTTCTGTGCCAGTAATTTTCCGCTCGCCTATTCCGTCGCCGGCGGTGACACGGCGTCCGCGCTCGCGGCGGGATGCCCGGTGATCGTCAACGCGCATTTTGCGCATCCGGGAACCGCGGAGTTGGTCGGAACGGCCGTTTCCGATGCGGCCCGCGAATGCGGACTGCCGGAAGGCGTTTTCAGCCTGATCTTTTCGACCGGTTACGAGATCGGCCAGGCGCTCGTGCGCAATCCGAACATCAAGGCCGTTGGTTTTACAGGTTCCCGCGCCGGCGGGCGGGCTTTGATGGACATCGCTGCGGCAAGACCGGAACCGATCGCGGTCTATGCCGAGATGAGTTCCGTCAATCCGATCTTCATCCTGCCGAGCGCGATGCGCGAAACGCACGCGTCGATCGCCGCCGGGCTGCATGTTTCGGTCACGACGGGCGCCGGACAGTTCTGCACCAAACCTGGGATCGTTGTCATTCCCGAGATCGCTGAAACGATCCCGTTCAAAGCGCAGTTCGGACACCTGATTCAGCAAACGGCTCCGCATCCGCTGCTGACTTCGGGAATTCGGAACAACTACGAAAGACTGAGCGCGGGGCGTGAACTCGAAAAGATCGAGTCATCGGGCGAGGTCTGCGGTTACGGCGTCGGTCCTTCCGTGTTTGAAACTGACGCCGCGACGTTCTTGTCGAACGAGAGCCTTGCGGACGAGATCTTCGGTCCGACGACGCTGCTTGTTGAATCGTCCGAGCGTGAAGAATTGCTCGAGATCGCGCGAACGATGGAAGGCCAGCTAACGGCGTCGATCCACGGAACGCCTGAAGACCTGATCGAGAATGCAGATCTGATCGCGATCCTCGAAACGAAGGTCGGCCGGCTGATCTTCAACGGATACCCGACGGGGGTCGAGGTCGGACCGGCAATCGTGCACGGCGGACCGTATCCGGCGACGTCGGATTCGCGCACAAGCGCCGTCGGCACGCGCGCGATCGAGCGTTTCTGCCGCTACGTTTGTTACCAGAATTTTCCGAACGCTTCGTTGCCCGAAGAACTGAAGGACGAAAATCCGCTCGGGATCACCCGGATGATCGACGGCGTCAGAAAGTGATCATTCGGAATCGAATCCGGAGTATTTGAGAACAAACTCAGGCACACGCGGTTCGTCCCCGACGATCGTGTCCTTTCCTTTCGCCAGAGCCCAGCGGTGAAGCCACGAAATACCGTTGCGCTTGATAAATGTATCCGGCAGTTGATACGCCTCGTCTTTGAGAGCCTCTTCAAGACTTACAAACTTGTAACCGCGCTTCTTCATCATTTTCGCCAAATCGCCAACGTAAACGGAGTTGATCCGATTCGCGTGCATCAATAGAACCTGGCTGATCTCGCGCCCGAGCGTTTTTTGCGACTGCCGTTCCCAGTATTCGATTTTTGACTCCATATAGGGGACATACGCCTCGCCGATCTTCTTCAGCATCGCTTTGTCGCCCTTATCGAACGCGTTGTCGTAGGCACGTGCGAAGATGTAATCGGCGTTGTCCACCGTCACCGGAGCGATCGTGTATCCGTGCTTCTGAAGAAACTCGCAGAGATCGCGTTTGATATCGAGCGAAAGACCGGTCCAGAGGAACGGATGCCGGAAGTACCGCGGTTTCAACCCGCGGTCGGCCATGATCTCTTTCGTGATGATCTCGCCTTTCAGAATGTCCGACTCAAAGACGTCGAGCGGATTGTCGTGAAGGCTCATGTGAGAAAACGTGTGATTTCCGAGCTCGAGCCCGGCGTCGAGCCACATCCGGAGCAGATCGACCTGCGCTTCGTCACGCTTGTCGTCGGTGTGCAGTTTGTTCTCGTTGACGAACCCGATCGCCGGGATATTTTGCTTCTTGATCCCATCGAGCAAGCTGCGCGTGATCGTTCGGCGCGTCGCGATGTCCTTTCGGGTACTGACAACCGGCAGATCGTCGATCGTGACCGCAATCTGCCGCGTCTGCGCGATAATCGCGGTTGAGAACACGAAGACAACCGACACGAATACCAAGCGTTTGAATAGTTGCATGATTTGATCTCTGACGGGACTATTTTGCAAAAACCTGCGTGAAATCCGCAAAGGCCTTGAATTCGAGCGCGTTGCCCGACGGATCGAGAAAAAACATCGTCGCCTGCTCGCCGACCTGTCCTTTGAATCTGATCTTTGGTTCGATCACGAACCTGACACCGTTCGCCCGCAGACGATCGGCAAGAGAATGCCATTCGTCCATCGGCAGAACGACGCCAAAATGCGGCACCGGGACGTGATCTGAATCGACCTCGTTCCGATGAACGATTCCGGTGTTCGGCGCGTGGTGCGCGACTATCTGGTGGCCAAACAGATCGAAATCAACCCATTCGGACGAACTTCTGCCCTCGCGGCATCCGAGAATGCCACCGTAAAATCCGCGCGCCTCATCGAGATCACGGACCGGAAATGCCAGATGAAATAGATTCATTTCGTCTTTAGTATTTGTCTGATCGATCCTAAATGATAGGCCGTATGCGCAAGCATCGCCATCGCCATTCCGACGCTGCGTTCGGACCAGTCGGCGTGATCGGCGATCATTTTCAACGTATTCTCGTACGCCTTTCGGACCGACTCACGGAGCGCGTCCCATTCTTCCTCGTCGACCGTCTCGATCAGCCAGCTTTGATCCCAATTGATGGGTTCGGTACGCCCGTTCATGAATTCGCAAAGCCGGTCGATGTAGAACTTGGCATGCTCCGTTTGCGCCGCGGCGGTTGTTCCATTGACACTGCGCGAGGCATCTTCTGAAGACGCTGCTCCGAGCGTCGAGAAAATGCCGACCCCGCGATCGAGATACGCGCTGCCCTGACCTTCCGGCGATCCTTCGAATGTCTCGAGGAAAAGGTAAGCGAGCGATTTGATGAAGTACTCTTTGTCGATCTGTTCCATGGCTTTCAAACCTCAAGAATAACGGCGTCCTTTTTCAACATCTTCTGCATTTGCCTGATCGCGCTGAGGTGGTAAGCCGTGTGCGTCAGTATCCCGAGCGCGCCCGAGATTTTGTGATCGGTCCAGTCTTCAACGTCAGTAAAAGTATCGAGAACCGCCTGGTATGCCTTATGCAGCTTTCCGCGCAACACGTTCCACTCTTTCTTTGTTACGGTTCTCGTCCCCCAACTCTCTTTCCAATCGACGATCTCGAAGTTCTCGTTCAGATAGTTATTGAGAAAATCGATGTAGAACCGCAGGTGTTCGCAATGCGCCGCGATCGTCATTCCGTCATCCGTGAGCGCCTTCGACGCGGTCACCGCCGTGACCGTTTCGAGTGTAATCAGCAATGACGTATCCTTGTCCAAATACATCGTGCCGAAATCGGTCGAAGTCCCTTCGAACGTCTCCTTCACGAGTGCGAGCATTGATTTGAGAAAGTCGTCCCGGTTGATTGTCTTCATCTGATTCTCGTATGATTCGAGTATTCCTTCCCGAATTTCGAATGAACGAAAACGTCGAAAAATTCATCGCCGAATTCGCCAAAAGCCTACACGAAGAGACGTTTGTCAAAATGACCTTGGGAAATTACAAGGGTCAGGACGAGCATCTTCAGAAGCTCCTGATCCGCCTGATCACTACTCGGAAGGGTACACGGCTGTTCTTCCTATATCGGTATGATACACGCGACACGGCCAAAAATCACGATTTCAACGAATCGATGAGTTTACTCCACGACCATCTCTCGAACGGCTTTCAAAGCGGGCACCTGTTCACGACCGAGCACGACTGGCAGCTCGATGTCGGGAAGAAGGGCAAGTCACGACTCAATGTCGGCAAGCCGACGTTCCGGTCAAAACCGTCGCTCGAACACGATCGGACGAAGAAACGCTACGTTAATTCCCAAAGTTTCTATCTTCGCGCGCTCGGAATCACGACCGATCAGGGCGAAGTACGCGACAAACAGCACGACAAGTGGAAACAGATCAATCGCTTCGTCGAGACGCTTGCGTATCTCGTCGACAAGTCGGCGCTGGCCGGCAGAAAGCAATTGCGGATCGTTGATATGGGTTGTGGCAAAGGCTATTTGACCTTCGCCGCATACGATTACTTTAAGAACATCCACGGATTCGAGGTTTCAATGACGGGCGTTGATTCAAGGGCCGAACTTGTCGGACTTTGCAACGACATCGCCCGCGGAGCAGAATTCGACGGCCTCGAATTCGTCGAGGGCAGGATCGATGAATTCGAACTGAAGGACGTCGATGTCCTGATCGCGCTGCATGCCTGCAACACCGCGACCGATGACGCGATCTTCAAGGGCATCAAGGCGGGCGCGGAACTGATCGTTGTCGCGCCCTGCTGTCACCAAGAACTGCGCCCGCAGATGAAGGCGCCGGAGATGCTCCGGGACGTGCTCAAGCATGGGATAATGGCCGAGGATGTCGCCGAGATGATTACCGACGGCATACGAGCGCTATTGCTTGAACGCTCGGGCTACTCAACCCGGATCTTTGAATTCGTTTCCACCGAGCATACTCCGAAGAACAGGATGATCGTCGGAACACGCACCGGCAAGAGCACTGATGTGGAACCGTTCGTTCGCGAGATTGACGCGATCAAAAGTTTCTTTGGGATTGGTAATCAGAGGCTTGAAACGCTGCTGTCCTCTTTATTCAACCCCGATTGAAATTCTCGCCCAGCACGTTCACCTTGACGTTTCAAGGTCGAGACGCCTATTATTGGAGTTTGCCTCCGAGGCATGATTTTAGACATAGGAGACCATTTGAAAAAATGAAACCTGAAATTCATCCGAACTATACCGAAATTTCCGTTATCTGCGCGTGCGGCAATAATTTCAAAACCCGCTCGACGCTGAAGGAAGATCTGCACATCGAAATTTGCTCGGAGTGCCATCCGTTTTTCACCGGCAAGCAGAAACTTGTTGACACTGCGGGACGCGTTGACCGATTCAATCGGCGCTACGCCCGTGCCAAGTAAGATAGTCTTGATCAACGGTCAATACTAGCTGAGATA
>JAKQII010000296.1 GCA_029557535.1 Acidobacteriota bacterium | reverse complement strand
TGTTCATCTGACATTTCTCCTTGTCACCAACTAGAAAAAACTCCTAATCGGAGCGAAATGTCAGATTAAGTCGTGACTATTACAAGTTAATATCGTTGCGCGCTCGGGTTGACTCGGAATAGCTGCGATCGGGTAGCTGGTAGCGGAAAGCGCCAGCCCTGCGACTGGACTGCGGTCGATTGAAGTCAGCGCTTTCTGAGGATCTCTCCCGGAAGATTTCCGGTCGATCTACCGTTTTCCCAGACCTTCACGCCGTTCACGAACGTGATCTCGATTCCCGATGACAGCTTTTGCGGATCCGAAAACGTCGCGTTGTCGATGATTGAATCGCGGTCGAAGAGAACAAGATCCGCCGCGTAACCCTTCCTGATCAACCCACGATCTTTCAACCCGAGCCTTTGCGCCGGAAAGGACGTCATTTTTCTGATCGCTTCCTCAAGAGTCATCCACTTGTTCTCGCGGACGAAGCGACCCAGAACGCGCGTGAACGTGCCTGTGCCGCGCGGATGGCGGCTGCCGATCCCGCCGTCGGACGAGACCATCGACCACGGCGCGGCGATAAAATTCCGTACGTCCGACTCGTTCATCGAATTGCATACCACGCCCGCGCCGCCGTCCTTGACGATCTTGATGTAAATATCGATCGGGGACGTTTTTTCGGTCGCGGCGATCTCGGCAAGGTTCTTTCCTTCGTAATCACGGTGCGCCCGGCAGCTTGTGACCAGGACCTTGTCGGCGCCGCCGACGTTGTTCAGTCCCTTTTCGACCTCGGCGCGGTCGTCGTGCTTTCGCGACGGCACCAGCACGGTGATCGTCGACGCCCACGCGGTGTACGGATAAACATCCGCAGTGATGTCGAGGCCGTCCTTTCGTGCCGCCTCGACGAGCGCGATCGCGTCCGTCGATTTGCCCCAAACGTTGCGGTTGCCGGCCTTGAAGTGCGAGATCTGAACCGGAATTTTCGCCTCGCGGCCGATCCGGATCGCCTCGCGGACGGCGTCGAGAAGACCTTCTTCCTCGTCGCGCATGTGGGTCATGTAGATCCCGCCGTATTTCGCCGCGACCTTCGCCAGCGCGATGAGTTCCTCGGTTGAAGCGGAAAACCCAACATCGTATTCGAGTCCCGACGACAATCCGAACGCGCCGTCCTTCATTTGCAGATCCATCGCGTACAGCATTTTCGTCAGTTCTTCTGCTGTCGTTTCGCGTTTGTAGTCGTCGTTCATCACCTGTTCGCGCAACGTTGCATGGCCGATGAACGCTCCGACGTTCGGCGCGATCCTGCGGTTCAGCTTGGCGAAATAATCGGCGATCGGGAACGGCGAACCGCCGTCCGGCCCGACGAGGATCGTCGTGATCCCTTGCGACAGCTGGTTCGTCGCCGCGCCTTCATCAAGCAGTCCTTCTTCGGAATGATTGTGAATGTCGATGAATCCGGGCGCGAGAACCTTGCCGCCGGCATCGATCACGGTCTCGCCGCGCTTCGGTTTGAGCTTTCCGATCTTCACGATCTTTCCGTCCTTGATGCGCACGCTTCCCGCGTACGCGGCCGTGCCGGATCCGTCGACGATGGAGGCATTGACAATCAGGAATGCGGATTGCGCGAACGCCATGTTTGCCAGAATCAGGACGCATGTCAACGCCTTCGCAAGTCGTCTTCTCATAGCGTCATGATAAGCGGACGCTGAACTGCGAGCAATGCCCGACGTGTATCAAAAACCGATTTCCCGCCGATGACCGGATAAGAGTTTTGACGAGTTCAGCCCGAAACCCTAAAATCGAACCAAACCATGAGCGAAAAACAATTTACAGGAAAATCCGCGATCGTCACCGGCGGCACGCGCGGGATCGGAAAAGCGATCGTCCTCGAACTCGCGCGCCGCGGCTGCAACGTCGCTTTCAACTACGCGCGCAGCGCAGACGAGGCCGAAAAACTTAAACGCGAACTCGATTCGATGGGCATCAAAGCGTTCGCCGCGCAATGCGACGTCACGAACGCTGAGAACGCCGCGGATTTCGTCAAACAAGCCGCAGCCGAACTCGGAGGCATCGATTTTCTGATAAACAACGCCGGGATCACGCGCGACACGCTGATCCTGCGGATGAAAGAAGAAGATTGGGACGCGGTCATCGACACGAATCTGAAAGGCGCGTGGGCGTTTTCGAAAGCGGTACTGCGGCCGATGATGAAGAACGAGAGCGGCGGATCGATCCTGAACATCGCTTCGATCTCGGGCGTTGTCGGGATGCTCGGCCAATCGAACTACTCGGCGTCGAAAGCCGGAATGATCGGTTTGACGAAGGCGCTCGCAAAAGAGGTCGCGAGCCGAAAGATCACCGTCAACGCGCTCGCGCTCGGACTGATCGAAACCGAGATGGCGTCTGAAATGAACGCCGAATACCGGGAGAAGATCCTGGCGCAGATCCCGCTCGGGCGACTCGGAACTGTCCAGGAAGTGGCTGAGATCGCGTGTTTTCTGCTTTCCGATTCCGCTCGCTATATCACGGGCCAGGTCATCCAGCCCAACGGCGGACTTGCGATGTAGTATATGGAGCAATTGAACGGCAACGAGCCTCCGGAGATGACGCCGGAGGAATTCCTTTCCGAGCAAAAACGGCGGATCAGACAGCGATCATTATGGAGTGTCGGCATCGGGGCGCTTGTGATCACCGTCAATGTCGCGTTGGCGATTTTTGCGCTCAATTCGCCGGAAATCGTCGAGCAATATGAGCTTCAGGACGCGACTCTGATCGGCCTGCTTATGCGTAGCATCGTTTTCCTGCTCGGCGTCTTCTTTCTGTTTGCCGGGATTTGGGGGCTCTACGAGGCGAAAAGGCTGAAGTTCGAAGACTTCGTTCCGAACGCGGAGACCGTCGAATTCTTCCGCGCCGCCGAAGGCGTCTCGCACTATTACACCTACATCATCATCGGCGCCATGGCCGCGGTTTACGTGGCGGAAATGTCTGCCGGAAGCGACGAGAACGGGCTTCGCGCGATTGGGCTCGCGGGTCTTGTGAAGACATCGGTAGTGGCCGGACACGAGTACTGGCGGATACTGACCGCCGGGGTCCTTCATGGCGGGTTGCTGCATATTTACTTCAATTCTCAAGCGCTTTTCGGTATCGGAAGTCTCGTTGAGATAGTCGCCGACCGTGCGCGGATGACGATCGTTTTTCTTCTCTCTATCATCGGCGGCGGACTGCTGAGTCTCGCCAATTACAACGATCAGGTTTCCGTGGGTGCGTCGGGAGGCATTCTCGGGCTGCTCGGATATCTCGTGATTTACGGCTACCGGCGAAAGCATCAATTGCCCAAGGATTTTCTCCGAAGCCTTCTGGTGAACGTGCTGTTCATTGCGGCGCTCGGGGTCGTCGGGTACAAAATAATCGACAACTTCGCGCATTTCGGGGGATTTGCGACCGGTGCGGTTTACGGATTGGTCACGATACCTCGAGATCCGGCCGCGGATCCGAGAAAGATCGGGGCTTTCACCGACGGCGCGGGACTGGTCGCGCTCGGAGTTTATGTTTTCATTGCGGTTTTGACGGTTCTTATCCTGACCGGCCAGATCGTGCTTTAGAAAATTGCGGGTTCACTATCTTGCATGCCACGTGTCAGAGTTCACCAACACGTAAATCCACTCGCGCCGTTCTACAGGTTCAAGCCGGAACCGGTGATGCCCGAGAAGGTCTTCGAGACTCCGGAATTGCCGCTGTTCGTCGACATCGGATGCGCGCGCGGACGGTTCCTGCTCAAACTGGCGGCGGTTGAAACCGGGCGCAATCACCTCGGGGTTGAGATCAGGGAACCGCTGGTAAGTGAGGCGAACCGGCTTGCCGCGGAAGCCGGGTTGAAAAATCTGCATTACGAGTTCTGCAATGCGATGTTTGAACTGGACACGCTCTTGAAATCGATCCCGGACGGCGGTGTCGATACATTCGCGATCCAGTTTCCGGATCCGTGGTTCAAGAAGAAACACGCGAAGCGGAGAATGGTCAACGAAGAGCTGGTTGCCGCGGTGGCGCGGAAACTGGCCGCCGGCGGCAGGGTTTTTGTGCAAACCGATATCGAGTTCCTTGCCGACGAGATGTTCGGACTGTTCAGAGATTCAGGACTTTTTGACGAAATGCCGTTGGATTCGAATCCATTCCCGGTGAAGACCGAGCGCGAACAGGCGGTCGAGGAGAAGGAACTGCCGGTTTACCGGATGATGTTTGTGAAAAAAGGGGAAAAGTGAAAAAGGGGAAAAGGGGAAAAGGGGAAAAGTGAAAAAGGGGAAAAGGGGAAAAGGGGAAAAGTGAAAAAGGGGAAAAGGGGAAAAGTTCGTTGCAATCGAATAAAAATTTCGATCGGTATCGCATCTTTTTCTCATTTCCCCTTTTTCACTTTTCCCCTTTTCCCCTTTTCCCCTTTT
>JAKQII010000290.1 GCA_029557535.1 Acidobacteriota bacterium | reverse complement strand
CATCCCGGCCGCCGGCGATTTCGACGGTGACGGGGTCTTCGACGGCGCGGTGTTCAGGCCGTCGGACGGCAAATGGTACTTGAGGCGCTCGAGCGCCGGTTTCACCGTGATCCCGTTCGGGGCGAACGGCGACATCCCGGTTCCGGGCGCCTTCATCAGGTAGGTTTCGAGACCTTCCTGATCGGGACGGTGCCGGGCCTCCGCACCGTCCCATTTTCTCTGACGCCGCTGCGCGGTAGGCGGCTAGTACCGTTGAGACGGTAAAACGACGTACCGAACGACAAACGTTGTCAATTCTGCTCATGTCGTTCGTTCGCCAGGACAGTTGCCGATGGATGCGGGGAGGAAAAGAACCATGAGAAGGCTGATAATCTGCAAAATTCTACTAACAACGATGTTTGTTGGCATCGGATTCGCACAGGCGGATCCGTTCCAGAAAGGGCTTGACGAATTCAATGCACAACGGTATGACGATGCGATCGTGTGGTTCCAAAAGGCGGTCGACGCGGCGCCCTCGAATTACTCGGCCATTTACAACATCGGGCTCTGTCATTACCGTCTCGATCGCTTTGACAAGGCTGTCCAGTTCTTCCGCGACGCGTTGAAGATCAATCCGGCGTACACGAACGCCTGGATCCAGCTCGGAAACGCACTCGATTATCTGGACCGGTACAGCGAGGCGATCGCCGCCTATCAAAAGGCGATCGAGATCGAGCCGAACAACGGTTCCGCGTACTTCGAACTCGGGGTCGCGCACTATCGCAAGAAACTCTATTCGGAGGCGATCAAGGCATTTGAGCAGTGCGTCAGGCTCCGGCCGGAATACAATACCGGGCATTATCGACTGGGGCTCGCCTACCTCGGGGCAAAGGATTCAAACAAAGCGATGCGATCGATTGAACGCGCGGTGGAACTTGGGATCACAAATGGTTGGGCGCAATTCGAGCTGGCCAAACTGTACATCAAGAACGGTCGAACGGATGACGCGCTTTCGTTGCTGCTTTCGGCGACAAGACTCAAACCCGATCTCGCCGACGCGCATAAACTCAGGGGTGATGTTTATCTGGACAAGTCGATGTATACCGAAGGAATCAATGCCTACAAGGAGGCGATCCGGATCGATCCGGAATATGTCGACGCATACCTCGGAATAGGGAATGCATATTACAATCAGGACCTTTACGAGGAATCACTGCCGCACTACAAGCGGGTTGTCGAGCTAAGTCCGAATTACGTCGTCGGAAATGTTTATCTGGCGGACGCTTATCTGAACCTGAAGCGCTACCCGGAGGCGAGTTCGCATTACCGGACCGCGATCCTGAACGATCCGAAACGGGCAGACGCCTATTACGGATTGGGACTTTGTTTCGTTTACACCGCGAACAAATCCGAGGCCTCGGCCCAGCTTGAGAAACTGCGGACGCTCGACGCCGGCCTTGCGGCGAAACTGGAGGCGAAGATCCAGTCGATGAAGTAGGTTTCGGGGCGGAAAATCGATCGACGAATTTCGCAGGCATGCGCCCGAAGTCGCGTTTTGAGTTAAAATGACGGCGACTCAGTGATTTACGTTCGCCATTTTTCTTAAGTCCGAAAATCTATGAAGAGCTCAAACACACCGCTTGTTTCGATCGTCATGGGCAGCACCTCCGACTGGGATACGATGAAAAACGCATCCGAGTTGCTTGACCGGTTTGAAATCGATCACGAATACAAGGTCGTCTCGGCTCACCGGACGCCTGACCTGTTGTTCGAGTTCGCGAAGTCGGCGGAATCCCGCGGAATCGAGGTGATCATCGCCGGAGCCGGTGGCGCGGCCCATCTTCCGGGAATGTGCGCGTCGCAGACAGTCCTTCCCGTTCTCGGCGTGCCGGTGCAAAGCAAGGCGCTTTCCGGGATGGATTCCCTGCTTTCGATCGTTCAGATGCCGGCCGGAATTCCGGTCGGGACGCTTGCGATCGGCGCGGCGGGAGCCAAAAACGCCGCGCTTCTGGCGGTATCGATCCTCGCGAACTCGCGACCCGACCTGCGGAGAAAACTGGTCGAATTCCGCGCTAAGCAAACCTCTGACGTCCTTGAAAGCAAGCTCGACTGATGCATGTCGACGAGATCATCCGTGAACTCGAATCGCTCGGAAACCCCGACAATGTCGCGGGGATGGCGCGGTACGGCATCGTCACAAAAAGAGCCTTAGGCGTCGCCGCACCGGAACTCCGCGCACTCGCGAAAAGGATCAAGAAGGTTGCCGCTGACCGGCACTCGCTCGCGCTCGAACTCTGGCAAACCGGAATTCATGAGGCGCGCGCGATCGCGTTCCTGATCGACGATCCGAAACTCGTTACTCCCGAACAAATGGATGCCTGGGCGGCCGATTTCGACAATTGGGCGATCTGCGATTCGACTTGCGGCAACCTCTTTTCATACACGCCGTTCGCTTACGAAAAGGCGTACGAATGGGCGGAAATCGAAGAAGAGTTCGTGAAGCGGGCCGGGATCGTACTGATGGCCTGGCTAGCGGTTCACGACAAGAAGATAAGTGACGACGTGATCGCCGAGTTCATTCCCGTTCTTGAGTCAAAGGCCGACGACGATCGCAACTTCATCAAGAAGGCGGTCAACTGGTCCTTGCGTTCGATCGGCAAGCGAAGCATATTCCTTCACGAAAAAGCGGTCGAATCGGCCATCCGAATTCGCGAAAAAGGTACGCGGTCAGCGCGTTGGATCGCATCGGACGCATTGCGGGAATTGATGAACGAGAGAACGATCGAGCGGATAAAGAGACGTGTCCGACGATGAGTTTGGTATCGGGGACGTGCGGTCGCGCAAAGCCCGCCAAGTTCGCAATGATAAGTTTCGACGTCGCGATCTCCGCGTTCTCCGCGTGAGATAAAACTCCCACGCAAATGACGCAAAGGACGCCACGGCAGGTATCGACTCCGCGATCTCCGCGTGAGATAAACCCAGATTACGTATTCGAAGAAAATTTCTGCCCGCGAATCTGCGCGAATGATCGCGAATAAAGCAGACAACTTGCCCGTTACGATTCAGTAAGCGTTGACTGATCGCTGCTTAGAAGGCCTCTACTCGATCACTGGTACTTGGTTGGTCACGCGTAAATTCGGGTTGATTCGCGAGAATTCGCGGGCAAAAATCTCTAACGCTTAATTTGGGATAAAACTCCCACGCAGAGCCCGCCAAGTTCGCAATGATAAGTTTCGACGTCGCGATCTCCGCGTTCTCCGCGTAATCGGCGACCGTAACTGTTAGAAGTTCCAAAAGATCGGTAGAAGGATCATCGTCGCGATGAAGAGAACGATGCTCAGCGGGAGTCCGACCCGCATGAAGTCGCGGAAATTGTAGCCCCCGGGACTCATCACCATGATATTGACCGGATGCCCGAGCGGAGTGATGAACGACATCGATGCCGCGAACGCAACGCCCATGACCAGTGCCCGCGGATCGATTCCGACTTGGGTCGCGATCTGTATTGCGATCGGGCCGACGACGGCAGCGACCGCGGCCGCGTTCATCGCCTGAACGAGGAACATCGTCACGGAAAAAATCCCCGCCAGCAGCGCAATATGACCGTACGGACCAAGAGTCGCGACGATCCCCGTCGCGAGAATCCCCGCGGCTTCGGTCTTGGTCAACGCGGTCGCCATCGGCAATAGTCCGGCAACGAGGATTATTGATCGCCAGCTTACGGCGCCGTAGGCCTGCTCCGTGGTAACAATACCGACGAGCATCATCGCGACCGCACCGGCAAGCATCACCGGCCCGGTCAGATGCGGGTAGAGAGCGGCCATCGCGAGCGTCGCGATCACGATCAGGATCGCGGCGCGGCCCTTTCCGGGAACCGTGATCTCCTGGTCTTCGGCCGAAACGAGTACGATAAGATCCTGGTTGTCGCGGATCACCGAAAGCTTTTCACGAGGTCCCTGGATCAAAAGCGCATCACCGAATTGGAGCGGAATGTCCGACAAACCGACAAAGAACTCTTGATCGGCCCGCCAGATCGCGAGGACGTTCATTCCGTATTTCTCGCGAAAATGTCCGGTTCGCAAGGTCTGATCGATCAGACGCGAACGTGGAGCGATAATCGCTTCGATGACGACGGCCGCGCCGGATTCGAGATCCTCTTCGTGCCATTCAGTCGCCGGGAGAAACTCCATATATGGCTCGACGTCGCGCTTGCGAAAGTCCTCTTCGTCGCCTTCAAGAATCAAAACGTCGCGATCGTCGATCTCGGTGTCAGGCGACACTGTCAGAAGCTTTTTCCCCTTCCGTTCGATTCCGACAATGCTGACATTGAAATCCTCACGAAGAGTGCATCCGGACAACGTTTTGCCGATCAGAAACGAGTTCTCGGGAACGCGTGCCCGGAATAGTTTACGATCGAGATGGTATGTCTCGACGAGGTCGTCCTGATGCGGCGCGAGCGTTCTTTCGAGCATCGATCCGCCGGGAAGCGTCCGTCGTCCGAGGATTGAAACGTACGCGATACCAATGATCGTCAGCGGAACTCCGACCGGTGCGAAATCGAGCAATCCGTAGCCGGGAATCTTGTTCTCGACCAGCATCGAACTGAGGATGATATTGGCCGTCGTCAGCAGCGTCGCCATTCCCCCAAGCGTCGTACCGAACGCAAGCGGCATCAGCAATTTGGAGATCGGCGTGCGCGATTTCTGCGCCGCACCCGACGCCGCCGGCAACAGCACCGCCGCAGCGGCAATGTTGTTCATGAACAGCGATAGGAACGCACCCGCAAACATCGTTGTTGTCACCAGCCGAAACTCGCTCTTTCCACCGACTTTGAGAAGGATGTTTCCGACCTGTTCGCTGACCCCGCTCCGCCGCAGCGCTTCGGCGACGATGAAGATCGCGAGGATTGTGATCACGGCCGAACGGCTGAAACCCGAAAATGCTTCCGCCGGCGTCAGCACACCGGTCAGCGCCAGCGCGACCACTGTCAAGAGTGCCGTCAGATCGCCCGGAATTTTCTCTGTGAAAAAAAGCACGAGCGCGACGGCAAGAATTATGTATGTGATTGTGAGCGGGTCCATGGCAAAACGAAGAAACAAGTATATTCTCATCGAAAGTCGCGTGCAATCAGATTCCAGAGGACAGTCGTATTGCGTTTTCGGGCAAATTTGCGTTTACTCTTTTCAGCGATGAAGCTCTCAGTGATCATCCCGACATTCAATGAAGAATCGACGGTCGAGAAAACGCTCGACGCGATTTCTCGATTGGTGAATATCGACGAGATCGTCATTGTTGACGGCGGAAGCACTGATCGAACCGTGGAACTGATCGGACAGAAGACCATCGCGAAGCCGTTGACGGTGGTCAGTTTGGGCGTCGCGAACCGCGGGCTGCAGATGCATGAAGGGACCAAACACGCGTCGCACGAGATTTACTGGTTTCTTCACGCCGATACGCGTCCGGTTCAGGGATCGGCGAGAAAGATCAAGGAGCGCATGCGTTACGACTCGATCATTGGCGGCAGCTTCGCGATCATCTTCGACGGCGGCAGCCGCTGGGCGCGGTTCCTGACCTGGCTCTATCCGCACTTGCGTTCGATCGGTCTCGTGTACGGAGATTCCGCGATATTCGTTCGCCGCTCGACTTACGGTGAAGTCGGCGGTTTCAAAGACTATCCGATCTTCGAGGATGTCGATCTTTACAAGCGTCTGCTTCGCAAGGGTGATTTCGATTTCATCGCCTTGCCGGTAACGACGTCATCGCGCCGGTTCCATGATCGATCGTTCTTCTGGACGTTCGTGAAATGGTCGTTGTTCCAAGGACTTTATTGGATCGGTGTTCCTCCGCGGACGCTTGCGAAGAGGTATCGGGAGATACGATAGTGGTCAGTGGTCAGTGGTCAGTGGTCAGTGGTCAGTGGTCAGAAGAAAGTAAAAAGTGGAAGGTAAAAAGGTAAAATATGAATGATTCTGGCCTTGTGCGCGTCTCGCAAGGGACATTCGGGGACTAAGGTTTCGGACTTTTTGCCTTTTAACTTTTGCCTTTTAACTTTTTGCCTTTTAACTTTTTGCCTTTTAACTTTCTGCCTTTTACTCTTGAATATCGAACCGATGAAATTGCTTTCCATAGCGGCGGGCGGAGCGCTCGGCGCGGTTGCGCGTTACCTGATAAACGTCTCGCCGCTCCACTCGATGTTCGAGAAATTCCCTTTCCCGACATTCGTCATCAATGTCGTCGGTTCGTTCCTGATCGGTTTCTTCCTCATCCTTTTCACGGACAAAGCCGATGTCGGCGAGAACGTCCGGTTCGCGATCCTCGTCGGATTCCTCGGCGCTTTCACGACCTTCTCGACGTTCGAACTCGAGATTTGGGGACTCGTCCGCGAAAACCAGTTCTTGACGGCCTTCGCGTACCTCTTTCTGAGCGTCGTCGTCGGCTTTGCCGGAGTAATCGCCGGCGTCGCGCTCGCGCGAAAATTCTGACGGGATCCGTAAACATGCGCGGAAGATGCTAAGCCCCAAAAGCGCGGAAGACGCCAAAACAACCGTATCATTTGCCGTTTTCGCGTCTTCCAACGTTAGATGATCGGGATTCGAAATCCCTCCTACTTTTACTTTTTACTTTTCACTTTTTACTTGTTCGCCCGCCACAATGATCGGCAAACCGGCCTTCTGCAGTACCTTGTTCAGCTCGGCCGTATCGTCGCCGATGAACTTATTGATCTCCGCGATCTTCGCCGGCACCTGTTTCGAGAGTGTCGCGTAGTTCTCGCGAACGATCGGGGTCGGACCGGCGTTCCCGCCCGCGACGGCGAAATAGAGACCGTTGAGCTGATCGGCAAAACGCGCTGCACCGCGAAGGCCCTCGTCCGGATCCGTCGCCATGCTGCGGATCAACTCAGTCAACCGCTTCTTGTAAGCTTCGAGCGCCTTTGCCGCGTCCGGAGGGACACTTCCGAGACGTTCCTTAGCCACGGACTCGATCTGCGTCGCCTGCAGCCGATAGCTGTCGAGCGCCCTCAGTCCTTCGTTGATGGGTGAGACCAGATCGCGCAGTTTCATCGCGAGATCGAGTTGTTCGGCGAGCTGTTGCGGCGTGACGCGGATCGTCGGATCCATGCGGACTTCGACGGTTTTCTCAATCTTCGTCTCGCCGAACGTCATCCGGACAGTGTACGTGCCCGGCAAGACTTGCGGACCGCGCGGCACGAATCCGAATTCCATCTGCTCGGGTGTCGGCGGGCGCCGCTGTTTCGCTCCCTCGTACGTCAGTCCCCATGTCGTCCGGTTCAGTCCCTTCTCACGCGGAAATCCCTTGATCTCGGTGACACGCTTGCCGGCGGAATCGAGAACTTCAAACTTGATCTGCGTTTTTGCGTCCGGTTTATCCTTCAGGTAATACGTGATCAGGGCGCCCTGGGGCGGATTCGGACCGCGATAGATCTTGTCGCCGACCCCGTAGCGCGACATCCGCATCGAAAACCTGTAAGCCAGTCGGATGTCGAAGAGGTTCGCCGGCGAATCAAGAACTGATCGGTTCAGCTGCTGGATCGCCGTCGCGTCGTCAAAAACGTAAATGCTGCGTCCATGGGTCGCGAGAATGATGTCGTTGTCGCGCGGATGAATGAGAATGTCATGGACCGCGACGCGAGGCAGGTTCTTGAAGTTGAGCTCGATCCACTTCGCGCCGCCGTCGTACGACGCATAAAGCCCGAGTTCGGTCCCGGCGTAGAGCAAATTCGGGTTCCGTCGGTCCTCGGTCACGACATGAACGTATGCATTCGACGGCAGATCGCCCGAAATCTTCGTGAAAGACTTGCCGCCGTCGGTCGTCTTGAAGATATACGGCTTGTAATCGTCGAACTTGTGCCGGTCAAACGTGACGTACGCCGTCGAGGCGTTTGTACGCGATGGTTCGACATGCGAAACGGACGACTCCGCCGGGACTCCCGGAACGTTCGTGACGACGTTCGTCCAATTCTTCCCGCCGTCCGCAGTTACCTGAAGGTTTCCATCGTCCGAACCCGCCCAAAGAAGGTTGGCCTGAACCGGTGATTCGGCGAGACTGATGACCGTGCAGTAGTACTCGGCGGACGTGTTCTCTGGAAAGATCGGGCCGCCGGCGGACTTCAATCGTTCAGGATTGTTGGTCGTCAGGTCCTGGCTGATCTGCGTCCAGGTCAGTCCGAAATCCGTCGATTTGAAGACCGCGTTGCCGGCAAGATAGACCGTGTTTTTGTCGTGCGGCGAGAGGATCAGCGGGGCGTTCCAATTGAATCGGAACTTTCCGTTCGACGCAGCGCCGCCAACTCCGATATAGGGCACGACGGATTGCTGTTCGCGATTGCGCATGTCCGTGCGGACCACGCTTCCGCCCTGCGATTCGGTCAGGAAAAGGTCCGGATCGTCCGGATGGGCGATCGCGAAAAAGCCGTCGCCGAAACTGATCATCCGCCAGTCGTCGTTCATGATCCCTGCCGGTTCGCGGTTTCGCGACGGTCCGACCCACGTTCCGTTGTCCTGTAATCCCCCTGACAGGTTGTAGAACGGGAGAGCGTTGTCGGCGAAAACCTGGTAAAACTGTCCCATCGGAGCGTTGTTGACGTATTCCCAGCTGACGCCGTCGTACGTCACCGCGACGCCGCCGTCCTGCCCCTGCCACATCCGTTTCGGGTTGGCGGGATCGATCCACAGTGCGTGAAAGTCGATGTGGGTCGTGGGAGAGATGCGCCTGAAGTTCTGTCCGCCGTCGAGCGATTCGAAGAGCGGCGAGGCGACCGCGAACACGTGGTTCTCGTTCGTCGGATCGACGCGGATGGTCGTGTAGTAGAACCCGCGGCCGACAAGCTGCTGCTGTCGATTGACGAGCCTGAATGTCGCGCCCTTGTCGTCAGACCGCCAGATCGTCCCTTCTTTCGCTTCAAGGATCGCGTAAACGACGTCGCCGTTCGACGGCGAGATCGCGACGCCAACGCGGCCGATCGCCTTCGGCAGACCGCTCGTCACCTTGGCCCATGTGCGTCCGCCGTCGATCGAACGGAAAACACCGCCCTTCTCGTCGCCGCTGACAAATGTCCACGCCTTGCGCTCGAACCGCCACACGCCGGCGACAAGGATGTTCGGATTGTTCGGATCGATGTCGAGATCGGACACGCCGTGTTCGTTATCGAGATACAGCGTCTTCGACCAGGTCTTTCCGCCGTCCGTCGTCATGAAAACGCCGCGTTCGTCGTTCTTTCCGAACGCGTGGCCGATCGCCGCGACGTAAACGATATCGGGGTTTTTCGGATTGATGACGATCTTCGAGATCGTGTTCGTGTCCTTCAAACCCATGTGTTTCCACGTCTTCCCGCCGTCGGTCGATTTGTAAATGCCATCGCCGAACGAGACCGAGTTGCGGACGTTCGACTCGCCGGTTCCGACCCAAACGACGTTCGGATTGCCCGGTTCGAGCGCGATGTCGCCGACCGAGATCGTCGACTGGCGGTCGAAGATCGCATCCCACGTGACGCCGCCGTCGGTCGTCTTGTAGACTCCGCCCGATCCGGTCCCGACGTAAACGATATTCGGATTGCCGGGTACACCCTCGACATCGGCCACGCGGCCGCCCATGTTAGCGGGACCGATGTTGCGCCAAACGAGGTTTGCCGTCGCCGATGTGACGGTCGGATTCGAATCGGCTTGTGAAAACGCGACGGTCGCGCAGAAAAGCGCAACGATAACAATCGGGACGGTTGAACGGAAGAATTTCATGCGATCGCTCCTTGTCAGAGTTTTGAAGTTTTTGAAGAGCCTGATTGGTCTCAATATACGCCAACTGCGCGGGTTTGTTTAGCTTGGAGGGACAGGGCGCAGGATTAGTGGGACGAATCGCGATTAAAGGCATCGACGAATTGCGCCTGGTCTCCGAAGGAGACTTACAACATAGCGTGGGGTGAAACCCTACGTGAGGTCATCAATTCAATTGCCGCCGCCGAAGGTGACGAACATTCAGGTTGCAACTGTTCGTCCCTTCCAGGGATGGGCCGGCAACCACCGTCTCGTAGGGTTTCGTCCTTCGGCCTCACCCTACGCTATGCTGTCGGTCTCCTTCGGAGACAATGATTTCAGTCCCAGTTTTCAGGGGAAACGACCACTTTAGTTGGGCGAATCGAATCAGTCCCATACGTACCGTTCGTCGTACTCGACCTTGTAGCGCCGCAATAGTCCGCGAAATTCGTCCTTAAAGCCTCTTTTCGCATGATGTTCTTTCTGTTCAGCGATATATTTCATCACCTTCGGCACCTGAGATTCTCCAATCGAGAAGGCGCCGTATCCTTCTTGCCAATAAAACGCCCTCTCGTGCTTTTTCATCCACAAGGAGCTATCTCTTTTGACGTGACCGACGAGATCGCTGATATCGATCGTCTTCCCCATCGAGATCAAAAGGTGGCCGTGATTCGCCGTGCCGTTTCCAATGATAAGTTTCGATTTTTGGTTCTCGACAATTCCATGAATATATCCGTACAAGTCCGCTTCAATCTCCGGATGAATCAGATCAAGACGGTTCTTCGTCGAAAACACCACATGCACAAGGATCTTTACGAGTGATTGAGGCATAAGCTGTTTACCAATGAGATGTTCTGCTCTCTCCAAGAGAGACGATCAAACTAGCTTTGGGTCAAACTATACATGAGAAATCGACAATTCAATTGCGGTCTCCGAAGGAGACTTACAACATAGCGTAGGGTGAAACCCTACGTGAGGTCATCAATTCAATTGCCGTCGCCGAAGGTGACGAACATTCAGGTTGCAACTGTTCGTCCCTTCCAGGGACGGGCCGGCAACCACCGTGTCGTAGGGTTTCGGCCTTCGGCCTCACCCTACGCTATGCTGTCGGTCTCCTTCGGAGACATGCAATCGTCAATTCAGTCTTCACACAATCGGTCGCGAGCGTCCTTGACCATCGCGATCGCCTCTGTGACAGTGCGAGACATCGCCGTCAGATGCCCCATTTTGCGGCCCGGACGGGCCTCGCTTTTGCCGTATAAATGAAGCTTGACGTTCGGCGATCCGAGCGCCGCGGTCCAGTTCGGTTCGCCGTTCGCCCAAATGTCTCCGAGAAGGTTCGCCATCGCCGCCGGGCGGTAAAATTCGGTCGAGCCGAGGGGCAAACCGCAAACCGCCCGGAGTTGCTGTTCGAACTGCGACGTGACGCAGGCGTCGAACGTCAGATGCCCCGAATTATGGGGCCGGGGCGCGAGTTCGTTGATCAGCAATTTCCCTTCGCGCGTCACGAAGAACTCGACGCAGAGCGTTCCGACATAGCCGAGCGTTTCGGCGACTTCCGCGGCGATTGCGACGGCTTCATTGAAAACGGTCTCGGAAACGATCGCGGGCGCGAACGCGAGGTCGAGAATATGATTCCGGTGACGGTTTTCGATGACTCCGTAGTGTGCGAACGAGCCGTCCTGCCCACGCGCGCAGACGACCGACACTTCCTTCTCGAACTCGACGAACGCTTCGAGAACCGCCTCCGAACCGTCCAACTTCTCGAACGCCGTCTCGACCTCGCCGAGTGCGTTCAACTTCTGCTGGCCTTTGCCGTCGTAACCGAACCCCGCCGTTTTCAAAACCGACGGCGTACCGAGATCGGCAACTCCGCGATAGAGATCATCGACCAGTTTGATGTGCCGGAACGGTGCGACCGGAAAGCCGTTCGACGAAAGAAATGTCTTCTCGCGCAGCCGGTGCTGCGTCGTGTGAAGGATCTCACCGCGCGGATGGACGTCGACGAACTCGGCGGCGGCATCGACGGTCCGCGCCGGCACGTTCTCAAACTCAAACGTAACCACGTTGACCGACCGGGCAAACGCACGAACGGCGTCAAGGTCGTCGTAATCCGCCATAACCTCGAAATCCGACACCTGGCCGGTCGGCGTATCGTTGTCGGGCGAGAACGTATGGACACGGTATCCGAGTTTCCGCGCCTCGATGGCAAACATGCGGCCGAGCTGGCCGCTGCCGAAAACTCCGATCGTCGAGTTTGGAAGAATGGTTTTCATTGGTGGCCGTCAGGCACGAAATGTATGTGACGATTCTAACATCTAACGCGGACGCGAGGCGAAAATTTCACTTCGGCCGACCAAGCCATGGGCCACTTCGATGGTCGGCAAATATCGGTATGTTTACGTATTCTTCTGCACCGGCCGGCGCATTACAATTGGAGAAAGCATTCAGGGTCGTGCCGACGCATTAGCCTGTGCCAATACGAAGGAGAGAACAATATGAGAATCAAGTTCGCAACCCTGGCAACAACGATAGCCTTGTTTGCGGTTTTCGGCGCGGCGACGGCATCGGCGAAGCCATTTTCAAAAACCGTTTCGCTGTACGGAGTGACGTTTACGGTGAAATCGCCGAACCGGAGCAGCCGCAACACGGTCACGATCACGACGCGGGGGCTAACGCGAAATCTGAACGTGACCAAGCCGTTCGACGGAATGGTCGTCGACGCCGCGATCGGCGATTCGAACCTCGACCAGTCGCCCGAATTTTTCGTTTGGGGAAGATCGGGCGGGAGCGGCGGCTACGGAATTCTGATCGGGTACGGCGCGAATAACAAAAAGAGCGCGACCGAGATCTATGTTCCCGAAATGGACCCAAACTCAGATTCCGCAAAGGGTTACATGGGCCATGACGAGTTCGATATGGTCGAAAACACGCTTGTCCGCCGTTTCCCGATCTACAAGCCGGGCGACAGCAACGCCAAGGCGACGGGCGGCACGCGCCAGCTGCAGTTCAAGGTCGCCGCGGGCGAGGCCGGCTGGATCCTCAAGATCGACAAGACGCTCGATTATTGATCACGAAGCTATTTTACGCGATCGCCCAAATCATTAAGCGCTGACGCGAAAACCCAACTGCAATCTAAAAGACACCGATCTCGCATTTAACGCCAGAGCCTGAGGTAGCGCGAGAGCCACTTTCTCGTCGTCGGCGAACGGAACTGATTCATCGTGAGTTCGGTCGCGGCAGCCTGGGTGACCTTCGAGAGGGTCGGATAGACATGGATCGCCTTGTTGAGATCGGCAAGCGACAGGCGGAATTTCATTGCGAGAACGAATTCGTGGATCAGTTCACCGGCGCGATGCCCGACGATATGTGCGCCGACGATCTTTCCACGGTTGAGAACGATCTTCGCGAAACCATCAATTTCGCGTTCGGTCTGAGCACGGTCGTTTTCCTCGAGCTTAGTGACGATAACTTCCACGTTCCCGAACGCGGTTCGGGCTTCCCTCTCGGTCATTCCGACGCGGGCAACCTCCGGATCGGTGAAGATCGCCCATGGGACAGCCGCAAGCTCGATCTTCTTTCGAAGCGGCCAAAACAAAAAGGCGTTATTGAGAACGATCTGGGCCTCGTAATCGGCGGTGTGCGTGAATTGAAGATGGCCAGTGACATCGCCTGCCGCGTAGATGTGGTGCGCGGTCGACCGAAGGTAAGCGTCGGTCTCGATCCGCCTCGAATTGCAGCGGACGCCGGCCTTCTCGAGGTCGAGACCGACGACGTTTGCCCGGCGGCCAGTCGCGACGAGAATCTCATCTCCGATGATCGAGTTCCCGTCGTCCAATCGGATCGTCTTGCCGCTTTTCGATTTCTCGGACCTTACGGCCTCGACCCCGGTCCTGACGTCTATTCCCTCCGAACGGAGTCGTTCTTCCACAGAAGCCGCGACGTCATCGTCCTCTTTCGTGAGAATCCGCGGCGCCATCTCGACGATCGTGACTTTCGATCCGAGCCGCGCGAACGCTTGTCCCAGTTCGACGCCGACCGGACCGCCGCCGAGGACGATCAGCCGCGCCGGGAGATCCTGAAGGCCGAAAACTTTTTCGTTGGTAATGAATCCCGTCTCCATCAATCCTTTGATCGGCGGGATCGCCGGACTCGATCCGGTCGCGATGCAGAAACGCTTCGCCCGAAGAACACGATTCCCGCCGTCCGCCAGGCTAACGCTCACTTCGTTCGGACCGATGAACGAAGGCGATCCAAAAATGACCTCCGCTCCAAGCCCCTCGAATCGTTCCGGCGAATCGTGCGGCTCGATCGCTTCGATCACCCTTCTCACCTGATCCGTGACCGCGGAAAACCGGCCGCCGGCGAATCCGGCCGCACCGATCTCGAAGCCGAACTCCCGCGCACGCTTAAGATCCGAAGCAAATTTCGCCGACCTGATCAGGCTTTTCGACGGCACGCAACCGGTGTAAAGGCAATCGCCGCCCAACCGGTTCTTTTCGATCAGCGCGACGCGCGCGCCGATAAGTCCGGCGCCACCGGCCGCGACAAGTCCGGCGGAGCCTCCGCCGATAACTACAAGATCGTATCTATCGGTCATTCGTTCTTTAACCGGAGCGGTATTTGTACGTTTCGAAGTTACAAATATATTCCGAATCGATGTAGAATCAAAATCTAACTTTTAACGAACAAGGAGTAAATGATGAAGAACGGTTTGATTGGGTTTGCGGTCTTCGGGTTGTTGCTGGTCGGTAGTCTGGCGATCGGGTTTGGTTCACAGGCAAAGGATCCGGGATTTGAAGATCGATTTGCGGGCGACACGAAGACTGAGGGCGGGAGCGGCGCGTATCAGTTCGACAAAGCACACAGTTCGATCGGATTCCGCGTGGTGCACATGGGCCTTGTGGAAGTTCCCGGCTACTTTCGGGACTTTACCGGCACCGTGAACTACGACGCGTCCGACATCAAAAAGTCAACGGTGCAATTCTCTGCGAAGACCACGAGCATCGACACGGGAGTCGCGGCGCGCGACCGGCATCTGCGCACCGCCGACTTTTTCGACGTCGAGAAATTTCCCGAGATGTCGTTCAAGAGCAGCAGCGTCACCAAAAAGGGTAAGGAATGGATGCTGAACGGCGACCTCACGATGCGGGGCGTAACGAAAGAGATTTCGTTTCCGTTCAAGATCGTCGGATTCTACAAGGACGACAAGGTCACCAAGATCGGCGTCTCCGCGGAAACCGTCGTCAATCGACGCGATTTCGGCGTCAACTACGGATCGAACCTCCCGAACGGCGTCCCGATGCTCTCGGACAACATCAAGGTCGTCATTCAGATCGAAGGCAATATGCCCGCGGCCAAGTAAAGGTTAAAAGGGGAAAAGGGGGAAAGTGAAAAGGTAAAAAGGGGAAAGGTAAAAAGGGGGAAAGTGAAAAAGGGAAACGCGTTGGAGTCGGTCACTATTGGCTTTTCCCCTTTTAGCCAATTCCCCTTTTTACCTTTTCCCTTTTTCACTTTTCCCCTTTTTCCCCTTTTCCCCTTTCTACTTCTGGATCAGTACGACCGGCGCCTGTTCGGCCTGTCGGATCTTTGAGAAAAAGTCGCGGACGGTCGAATACTTGTCAACCGGAACGGTCGCCCGGTTCATCGTCAACACGCGCCTGAAGGTAAGTTTGCTGCCTTGCACCTCGTAACTTGTCGAGTATTTTCCGAACGGGAACTCCATTTCCACGTTGTCCGGCGTCTCATCAACAACGAAACCCGCCGGAAGATTGAATATGATCGTCTCACGAACCGCAATCGGATCAAGGATGACAGGCAGTTTTCGCGTTGCTTCGGTCAGCGACATCGCGTTGCGCCGATCGACGATCGTCGGTTTGAAAACCAACAATCTCTGCAAGTTCTGCGCATAGCGGGGTGCCGAAAAATCGACATCGAGGTTGAAGGCCGCCTCGTCTTTCAGGTCGGTCGAAGTAAATTTGAGGAGTTTCGCGCCCGTCGCTCCGCTGGTCAGCCAGCGTTCAAGCATCTTCGTGTAATCACTCGCGGACAATGATCGCAGTCGTCCGCGTTCGTAGCTCGACGATTGTCCGGTCGAACGTTCCTTGATCGTTCCGGCGATCGCTCCGTCGGGCGTCAGGTTGACTTCAATGCGGCGGTCGAGAAGGTTTGCTTCCGACGGTGTGAGCGGCATCCTCGTCAACCCGCCGTTCTCGCCTGCAATGATCATTCCGAAGCTGCCTTGCAGATGATCGGGAAGGTCGCCGACAAGCGTGAACGGATCGGTCGCGTCGAAAATAAGGAGTCGGCCGAGTTTCGGATGATCGATCACGGTCGCAGCTTCGGTCGAATCGCCGACCTTGACCGCGATGATGCAGTGATTGAACTGTGCCGGCGATGCCCAGTTCTCACGCACGAACGTCGGGTCGCCCGCGTAGATCGCGATCGGGTACGCGTCGATCTTGATCGATCTCAGCAATGCCCGCATCAGGTTCGCCTTGTCTTTGCAATCGCCGTATCCGCGATTGAGCACCAGGTTCGATGGCCGCGGCCGGTAGCCGTTTCCGTTGCCCACCCCGATATCGATCGAAATATACTGCAGGTTTTGGACAAACGCCGCGATCGCTCGTATCTTGTCGATCTCCGTTTTTGCGCCTGATGTCAGTTCCTGGGCCTTGGCCGCAACGGCGTCGTCAACGATAACCTGCGATTCGTACAACGACGTCGTCCAAAGCGCAACGTCCGTCCAATTTGAAAAGGCCTTGGCCGGCGATTTCGACGGATCGCTCGGGTAGTAGTTGATCGCCACCCACGGAACGACGTTCGTTACGGCCGGACTCATCGGCTCGCGTTTGATGTACGGCAGGTTCCGGAATTCCCAGGTGTAGGTCGAGCCATTCACGGAAGGTTCGATCGGCGCGTGGTTGAAAATGACGCCTTTAGCGGACCAACCCGACGGCAACGTTAGCGAGTAGCGTGAGTTGAGCGTCGGCAAATTTGATTGCGCGAACCACTTTTCCTGAAAATACAACGGCCGATCTTCGGAAACCACGGTGTAGCCGAAGATACATCCCGCGTCCGCGTCGTCGGTTGCGTCGATAATCTTGACCCGATACTCGTTGTAAACGTCGTCAGGGTCGGAAATGATGTCGACAATGGACTTCTTGTCGTAATTCTTGACGGTTCCGTCGGGACGGATCAGCCAGCCCTCGATGTCGCGGACGCGGCCCGAACTCACAAGGTAGAGCGCCGTCGCGACGGCGTTTCTTCGGCCTTCGCGCGTCAAAAGCCGGACTGCATAGTTTTGCGTCGTGACAAGCATGCCGTCGTTTCCATACACGACCTGCTCGTCGTCGATCAGAACGACCGAAGTAACTTCCTTGTCATAGGTGCCGATCGTCGTCGATGCCGCCTGTCTGAGCCACGCGGGCGCGGAGTCTCCCGCGAGGACGCAAATGTTTGCAAGCAGAACCAACATTGCCGAAATAACCGCTTTGTTCCTCATCGTTACTACCTCATTCATTCTTGAGTACGACCGAGCGGGAGTCGGCCAGATGCATCAGATCAAAAAGTTCCTTGATAGACACGTAATTGTCCCGCGAGAACGAGAGAAGACCGTCATTTCCGATCGAAACCGCTCTCTTGTATATGATTTCTCGCCGGTTTTCTGACAGTTTTATCTCCGCCGAATACCTGGTTCCGAACGTTTTATCATTGATCGGCTCGGGCGACTCGACCGATTCGACGGCAGATCCGTCCGGCAAGACGATCGATATGTCATCAATTTCCGACCACGCGTACGGGAACTGTATGTCGTAAGCCCGATATGCCGAGACAAACTTCGGTCCGGCTACCTTGGTGAATATGTTCGTTCTCACGAACGACCGTTTTCCCGTCTTTTCAGCATAAGCAGGATTCCGGATCTTGCAGCGCCAGATCAGGTTGGTTTGATGTTCGAGAAGGTTCACGATCTCGATCGATGTGACTTCGGTCTGGTCGCCGATCCTGCCTTTGATCCAATCGCGGATGTACTTTTCGCGCTCGGTGTCCGCGTCGTCGTCCAGAAATTCCCGTTGAGCGGCGGCCGCATGACCGCTGAAGGCGATCTCCAGGTCACCTTCGAGGCCGCCGTCTGCCGTGAGATTCAGTCGGGCGGATCGCTTGACGACCGAATCCGACGGGCCGGCCACGGGGAGTTGCCGCCAAACCGGTTCGCCGTCGAGGATCAGCGCGAACTGTCCTTCGACCATGTCGGGGATCATCCCGAAAGGAGTATACGGGGACGAAGGACTGAAGAACCGCCAGTCGTCCCCCAATTTCACGGCGACCATCACATAGCGTATGAAATAGTCGTTTGCCTGATTGCGGTCCAACGTCGGTTCGAGCTTGCTTGAGGCCGCGACCATCCGGACGTCGAAACCCGCCGCCATCGCCATCGTCGCAAAGACCGCTTGTTTGTCCAGCCAGCCTCCCTTACCGCGTTTCAGGGCTTCGGACAGGGATCCGTTCGGTTTGAAATCGGCGAGCTGGTCAGGCGTCAGACCGGAGGCGTCGTCGAAGACGTTTTGGAATCCCCGGACGCATCGGTCGTAGATCCGGCGAAGTTTTTCCTCGGGTGCGACGGCATCACCGATCGCCTCGACCGCCGCCTTCTTGAATTCGTCGTTTACCTTCAGTTTTCCTTTGAACTTGTCATAACGGTCGCGACCGCGTTCTTTCCAATAGTCTTCCGCCGATTGATTCGCGTTATCGTTATCGTAGTAAACGAGTACCCACGGTTTTATCCGATATTCGGACGGCATGTTCGGTTCGTTCTTGACGGACGGAACATTCGTCATCGTCGTACTGTAAACGTTCGGGCTCTCTTCACGGAACTGGCCATCGGTCTTGATCGAATGGAGTCGGATACCGATCGGTACGTTCATCGCCGGCCGGATATAGTACTTGACGTATTGAACAGGAAACTCACGGGCAAGCTCGATTCGCGAGTAGTTGTAGCTTCCGGAACGAATCTCCTTCCATTTGTATTCAATTATGGATCCGACGGTGATCGACGGCACGGCGAATGACTTTGCCTTGAATTTGATCCCATTTCCGCGAACAACTTCGCGATCGAATATGTCTTCGTTTTTGAGCTCAACCGCGGTCCCGTCCGGTTTTACTACGCGTGCAATGATGTCTTTCACATCAAGGCGTTCGCTTACATCGCTGACGTTTCCGTACGTGATGTCGACCTTGCTGCTCATTTCGCGGCCGCGTTCGGTGAAAATCTTGAGGCGCAAATGATGATTGAGGACGGTCTTCCAACCCGCGCGCTGATTGTAATCATCAACGATCCTCACTTCCCAGAACAGGACCTCCGCGTCGGCATTTGCCTCCACCTTTGGCGATCTCATGCTCAATTCGGAATCAGGGATCGCCTCCCACCTTTTCCCTTGACCCGCGACGGCAAGCGGGATGAGCAATGCGAGGAAGATCGTAACCGCTGAGTTGATGGATCTCATGTTTTCACCCCATAGGAAATCGACCGCGTACCAGCCTCGGAGAATGATCGAACAGACAAGCTGCATGCGCGGAAGCGCCCGGACCGGGACCCGATCCCCGTTTTCAAGCGCGCTAGGCTTTCGCCTTCAGCACGATCGAGTGCGTGTCGGCTTCCTGAAAAAGATCGAAGAGCTTCTTGAGCGGTGTGTACGCCGATGCCGGAAAGAGGATCCGGCCCTTGGTTCCGAAGTAGAACTCCCGCTCGGCGATCAAGACATGACGCTCCTTATCGTACGTGTATTCATTCTTCAAACGGCCGAGGTCCGCCTTCTCGTCGATCGTGTTTGGCGCGCCGAGCGATTCAGGCTCAAATTCCCGCGGAAGCTCGATCTCCACCCGGTCCATTTCGGACCAGGCGTATTCAAAATAGATCGGATACTTGCGCGTTGAACTTGAAAATAGCGGCTGCCGGCCGTACTGAAAGAAGTTCGGTTGGATGAAGATCCGCTTTCCGGTCCGCGACGCATAATTCGGAATCTTTACCCGGTATGAATAAGTGTACGGCTTGGAAGATTCCTCAAAATCCTCGATCGAAATGTCGTAAATCTCGCCTTTGCCCGACGTCGCCAGCGACGATTTCTTGATTGCTTCTTCGCGTTCGTTCGGCGAACGCATGTAGAGGTCGCGTCGGCGCAGGGTGGCCTGGTGGCCCGAATGCCTCACGGTAACGATTCCCTCGAGATTGCCGTCCGCGTCAAGTTTGAGCTCCGCGGTCCGGACCGACTTGTTCGCCTCGGGTTCGCTTAGTTTGGTCTGCGTCCATTTGTACCCGCCGTCGTTGGCGGTCAACGCCATGACCCCTTCCTCATACCAGTCGATCTTTCCAAACGGCATGAACGGCGTCCCCGGATTGCAGATCTTTGTTCCGAATGCACCGACAACGGCGATCCCTGTCCAGTGGACCGTGCGCGGATCCGTCCCACTCTGCGGATCGGCAAACGACTCGCTGCGGTCACCCGTAAAAACGATCGCCCCCCGCATGCCCGCCGCACGGATCAAGGCCGCGAACAGGAGATCGATATCTGACGAATGTCCCATGCCGCGACGGAGCGTATCGACAGCCCGTTTGTTCTCGACCTTTGATCGCTGCTCGTCGGACATGGACCGGTCGTAGGTGACGTTTCTGATTCGTTTCTGCACGAAGTTGAAGATCGCGCGTGCCTTGTCGACATCGTCGTGTATTCCGGCCGTCAGCTCAGCGGACTTTGCCGCGATCTCTTTGTCCTCCTTCGTGGCCTCGACGTAAAGGCGTGCAAAGCCCATCCCGAAGAATGACCAGGTGAAATTAAAGGACGAGTAGTTGAGCAGAGCCCATTGCCGAACCTCGGACTTCGGCGGCATCTGCGGTTCTTCGCGCAGCGCAGGGATGTTCGTGGCGGTGTAGGTCTTCCACCCGTTGCCCGCGTCCGTGAAAGTGCCGCCGGTCATGTTTCGGTAAGATATCTGGAGAGACAACTGTTTGAGAGGACGGATGAAATACGTCATCCGCCTCACCGGAATGTCGCGTTGAAAAATGAGTCGCTCGTTTTCCGCGCTGTCGCCTTTGATCGTTTCTTTGTACTGATACTCGACGATCGCTCCAGGCTCGATCCCCGAAAGCGCGAAGGTCTTCGCCCGCACAAAGAACTTCCCGGATTTGAGTATCTCTTGTTCGAAGATATCTCCCGGGCCGATGTTTACGATCGTTCCGTCACGTTTGACGACCCGTGCCGCGACCTCTTCGATGGTCAGGTTTTTCGTGTACGGGAGCTCGAACTTGGCGAACTTCTCGCGTCCGCGCTCGTTGTAGATCTTCACCCGAACATAATGATGGTAGAAGAGCTTTTTCCGCTTCTCGTCGTCGAGCCTGACCTCCCAGAATAGCGCCTCGGCATCGGCATCCGCCTCGACGACCGGTTTGTTTTCGTCCAATTCGGACTGAGAAACCGGCCGCCATTCAACCTGGGCGACCGACGAAACGGTCAGCACAAGAAACAACGTGAGCATCAAGAGGCGCGAGTACATGGTTTCAAATGGGAACGCCGCCGTCCGGTTACTTCTGCCGGAGCGTCAGCGTGTGAGTGTCCGTCTTGTTAAACGCGTCGAACAAATTCTTGAGCGGCTGATAAACGCCGGACGAGAACAGGATCTGCCCGCCGCCTCCGAAATGGAATTGCCTCCCTACCTTGAGGAAGGTCTGCGCTGCGTTGACGCCGATGTTCAGCTTCAACGATCCGATATTGCTCGGATCCGCAACATCGCCGGGACGCTCAGGATTGTCCAAAGCAAATCCGTCGGGCAGTGTGATCTCGATGTCGTCTTCCTCCGACCACGGATAGCTGAAGTAGATGTCATACTTGCGGGTCGCACTCGCGAAGAGCGGCTGTTGCCCGTGCGTAAAATATCCGGGTTGGAAGAAGAGACGCTTCCCTGTCTTTTGTGCGTAATTCGGGATCTTGACGTGATACCTCACGACAAGCGGCTTCGAGGCGTCAAGCACGTTGTCGATTCCGACCGAAGTTACTTCGGCATCTGAGGCGTTCAGTTTGATCTCCCGGATCGCGTCCTCTTCACGCTTCGACGGCGAGTCTTCATACATGTCCATTCTGCGTCGCATCGCCGATTGACCAAAGTATTCGATTCGGACGTCGCCTTCGAGCATTCCGTCTTCGGATAACTTGAACTTGCCGCTGCGCTTCGCAACCGACCTCGAATAATCGGTCAACGGGATCTTCTCCCAACCGAATTGCTTATCGCCGACGGTCAGAGCCCAAGTATCCTCCTCGAACCAAGACATCATTCCATAAGGTAGGAACGGCGTCCCGGGATCGAAGAACTTCCACGCATTCCCGACTTTGACCGCAATCCCGGCCTGGTGAACGAACGATTCGACGGTTTGCTCGGGCGTGAAGAACATCTTGTTGCGATTGCCCGAGTATGCGATACGCGTTTCGAAACCAAGCGAGCTGACCATGGCGCCGAATAACAGGTCGATCGATGTGGCGGACGCCGATTTGTATTTGAGGACGTCGTCTATTTCTTTGATCTTCGGCAACTTCTTGCGGTCATCGTCGGTCAGGGTCGTATCAAACGAGGTGTTCCGAATCTGCGTTTGGGCAAACTCGTACAATTTCCGAAGTTTGTCGTCTTCGGTTGTTGCGGACGCCGTCAGTTCCGTTGCCAGACGCGAGATCTCTTTGTTCGACTTGATCATCAACTTCGTCAGCCCGACCCTATCTCCCGCGACTCCCCCCCAGAATTGGGTAGGATTGTTTGGGTTCTTGATCGTGAACGAGACGGCCCCTGACGCCGAGACATCAGTGATATTCACGCGTATTGCCTGAATTATCATCCACGGTCGAACCGTTCCCTCGGGAGGCATCCGAGGTTCTTCCCTGAAAGCAGGGATGTTCTTGCGTTGCGCAAGGTAATATCCCTTCGAATCCTTGATGAAGTCGGTATCGTCGAAATTGAATGACCGAACGTTCGGCTCTTTCTTAGTGAACGGCTTATAGAAATAGGAAAGCGTTTGGACCGGGATTTCCTTTTGAAACTCGAGACGCATCCCGACCGCGCCGGCATCTTCGGTCACTTCGCGGTAACGATATTCGACGATAACTCCAGGCTCAATGTTCGGAACGGCGAACGATTTCGACTTGATCTTGACGCCGTCGGCCTTGATTATATCGCGCTCGAAGATATCTTTTTCGGTGATCTCCGTTATTGTCCCGTCGGGTTTGATCACCCGTGCCGCGAGATCCTTGATCTTGATACCTTTCATGAAGGGAATATCGAATTTGCTGAACTTCTCACGTCCGCGTTCGGTGAAAATCTTGACACGAACGTAGTTTGTCTGCGACAGGTTGTCTTCCGACGAATCATCGATCCTGACTTCCCAGAAGATCGCCTCGGCATCGGCATCGGCCTCCACCTTCGGCGCCTTCATTTGAAGCTCTTCCTGGCTCACCTCCCGCCAGGCGTTTTTGTCTTGTGAAAAAGTCGAAATAGAAAGCAGCGAACACACGAACACTACCGCGAGAATCGCTCGCGTTTTGTACGGATTGGGCATTTCGTTACCTCGATGTTGAAAATCCTGAAACCTAACCGAAGGACTGCTGCCGGCAGGGGCGTGCAGCGTTGTTTACGTGCGAATGTTGAGCCCATAATACAACAGGCCGGAGACGTTCAGCAACAACTTTTTTTATGATATAATCAGGCGAATTTTGCACTACAAATCTAATTAATTCCGTTTTTTCAGGAGCATCAGATGGCTGTCGACTATATAAAGATTCAAGAACTCTTGGGTGCCGATTCCGAGACGCTGCTTGGCTATTCAACTCCGAAGATCGCGAAGGAACATCTCAATCTCCCGGGCGGTGATTTCGTCGATCGCGTGTGGCTCGATTCCGACCGCAATCCGCAGGTACTGCGTTCACTTCAGACGTTGTTCGACAACGGACGTCTGGGCGGCAGCGGCTACCTCTCGATCCTCCCGGTCGATCAGGGGATCGAACACAGCGCGGGTGCGAGTTTCGCGCCGAATCCCAAGCTTTTCGATCCGCGGAACATCGTCGAACTGGCGATCGAGGGCGGCTGCAACGCCGTCGCTTCGACGTACGGCGTACTCGGCGCGGTCGCGCGCAGATATGCGCACAAGATCCCGTTCATCGTGAAGATCAATCACAACGAACTTTTGACCTACCCGAACAAGTTCGATCAGATCCTTTTCGGCACGATCGAGGAAGCGCGGAACATGGGCGCGGTTGCCGTCGGAGCGACCGTCTATTTCGGGTCCGACGAATCGGGGCGGCAGATCGTCGAGATCGCCGAGGCCTTCGCCTACGCTCACGAGCTCGGAATGGCGACGATCCTTTGGTGTTATCTCCGTAATCCTCGGTTCAAGACGGCCGACGGCGACATGCATACCGCGGCGGATCTGACGGGTCAGGCGAACCACCTCGGCGTGACGATCCAGGCCGACATAATCAAACAGAAACTTCCCGAACGAAACGGCGGCTACAACGCGCTCAATATCGAAAGCAGTTACGGGAAGACCAATCCGAAGGTCTATTCGGATCTGACGAGCGACAATCCGATCGACCTCGTGCGTTATCAGGTTGCCAATTGTTTCATGGGACGCGCCGGACTGATCAATTCGGGCGGAGAGTCAAAGGGATCGGGCGATCTTGCCGACGCGGTCCGTACGGCGGTTATCAACAAGCGCGGCGGCGGAATGGGGCTGATCTCCGGCCGGAAGGCGTTTCAGCGGCCGACGGCTGAGGGAGTCGAACTCCTGAACGCGATTCAGGACGTTTACCTCACCAAAGAAGTCACGGTCGCTTAAACATTCCAAGATTTCAGGATTCCAAATTCCAAGATTCCAAACGACACGTGGTCATGGAATCTTGGAATTCTTGGAATCTGGAATTATTTGGAGTAGCTCTTGTAAACGAACTCGATCCACCTGTCCGTCTTCACGAATCCCTGGCCATACGGCTTGAATTTCTCCGGAAGTCCGCCTTTCTTGATCTCATCGAGCGATTTCTTCGAACGCATTTCCTTCCGGATGTAATCAGTCGTTTCGACGAGCAGCGAGTGGAACTGTTTGAGGTCGTCGAGCGTTGCCAAGGGCCCGTGGCCCGGGATGATCTTCACGTCGGCCGGCAGTTGCTTGATAAGCTCACCGACATGCTTGATCAGGCCCTGAACCGATCCGCCGTTCTCGAGGTCGACGAACGGGTACTGCGCGACGAAAAAGTCGTCGCCCATGTGCACAACGTTCGCCGTGACGAAGAAGATCACCGAATCGCCGTCCGTGTGACCGTTCGGATAATGGACGGCCCTGACTTCCTCGCCGCCGAAATGGATCGACATCGACTCCGTATACGTCACTACCGGAAGTGCGAGCCCTTCATACGGTACCGTTTTTTGGCCGAAGATCTGATTGACCTGCGAAAGCCGCTGGCGCACGTTTTTGTGCGCGACGATGATCGAGTCCTTTCCGAAGAACTTGTTTCCTTCGGCGTGATCGTCGTGCCAGTGGGTATTGAAGATGTAGCGCGGCGAGCCCGATCCCAGTTCCTTGAGCGCATCGCGAAGCTTCTCGCTGACGGCGCGGTAGTCGTCGTCGATCATCAGAATGCCTTCCGGGCCGACGAGAACCCCGATGTTTCCCCCGCGTCCCTGCAGCATGTAGATGTTGCCGCTGACCTTTGTCGTCTTTACCGTGACGTCCTGCTGCGAGACGTCGTGTCGGCCGTCTCCGTGCGCGAATGCTCCCGTGACGAGAAGTCCGGTGATCACCAGACCGGCTAAGAATCGATTCATGCAATCCTCCAAAATGGTTTTCCGCAATTCTACCAGACTCAGAAATACCTTCCCTGCAGGAACGGGTTGAATTCCCGTTCGCGTCCGATCGTCGTTTCGCGGCCGTGCCCGGAATACACGACGAAATCGTCGCCGAGCGGCAGTATCTTATTGTTGATCGAGTCCATGAGCTGTTCGTACGAGCCGCCGGGGAGATCGGTCCGTCCGATCGAACCTTCGAACAGGCAATCGCCGACAAAAACGCTTCGTGACGACTCGTCGGCGAATACGACATGTCCGGGCGTGTGTCCCGGGCAATGGAGCACTTTGAATCTGATTTCTCCGATCGCGTAGATCTCCCCGTCGGTCCAGTTACGGGTGATCCCCGGCGGATCGTCGTATTCCATTCCGAGCGCCCGCAGCTGATGCGGCGAAAGTCCCATCCTGAGAGGCTGTGCGGGCAGCGACCGATATAAATCCTCGTCGTCCTTATGAAGCAGGATCTCAGCATCGGGAAACTCTTGAGCCAACGACGCCGTGCCTCCGACATGGTCAAGGTGTCCGTGGGTCAGAGTGATCGCCTGTAACGCAAGATCGTTGTCGCGAATGAAATCGATCAGCTCGCCGGATTCCGCTCCGGGATCGATGCAGACCGCCTTGCGGGTAGCCTCACATGCGACGACACGCGTGTTCTGCTGAAACGGCGACAGCACAAATGTTTCTATGATCATTCGGAAAACAGTTTATCGAGGTAAGAGTCGACGTCAAAATCGTCCGACCGTCGCGGTTCGACGATGAACCGGATCGCTTGGCGGTATGTCTCGGCGGTCGGCATTCCGTTGAAGCAGGGCGTTTCGGCCTCGGAAAGGCTCAGGTAGCTGATAAGAATGCCGAGCAGCATCCACAGCAGCGTTTCTTCGCCCGTTCCGATTGGATTGTGGCGGACGATGCTTTCGCGGTCCCCCCGAATCCCCTCGCATATTCGTGCAAACTCGTCTTCGGTGATCTTCGTCATCGCTGAAATGATATCGAACACAGGCAATTGAACGAAAACAAGACAGTCGGATTCTTCGAACTGTCCAAGTTCAATACATCGCCCGATCGCCGTTGCATTCTCGTCGCGGATGCGTAACTTTTGCTGCTACATTAGTTGCGCCGAATCCAACGTGTCTTTCGAAGTTTGGCACGCACGTTGCAACTACAGGTTCAGACGGGAGTACTTAACGGAAGAACAACAAGACACGGGCGGGCAGGTCAAGACATTTCAGGTTCCCGAAGTGCGTCCCCGGAGCAGCGAGTTCGGTTTGATAGCAGCGTGTTGGCCGGACAAGCATTCCGCGGGACGTGCCTCCGGAAAAAAAGGGCCGATTTAGTTTAATCTTTGGTTGGGGGAGTAAAGATTTAAATCGGTCCTTTTATTCAGTTTCATTTCTCTCCTGCATAAGCGACGGTCGAGGGCGACATCAGAAACGGGTGAACTTACGCTTCCGGCTTGACGCCGGAAAGAGCCTAAAACTTAAGCATATTGAGCGGCGGGCCGGGTCAGCGGGCAAATTGACCGGCCCGCATTTTTTTCCGCCGAACGGCTCGTTTCAACAGCCGGCCCGGACCGAAAGAGCAAATTAACGGCGATCGCAATGATCCGTGTACCCCGACATGGGTCCGTCATTCCGGTCTGACCGCTTCCTCATACATCACATAATGCGATTGCTCCATTCCGAGTTTCTCATATACCCGACGCGCGTGCAGGTTGTCGCTTTCCACATAGAGACGGAAACCGCAAACG